>CAZZBJ010000001.1:0-47762 GCA_964652805.1 uncultured Mordavella sp.
ATTCATTCATGAAATCTTCATTTTAGACTTGACTTTTAATAGTTAGTCTTTCATTTTTATGTGTAACATATTATACCAGTGTCCTCATTGAAAGTACAGATAAGTTTGCGATACGCTTTTGATTGAGTTTTCGCAAAACACTAATGACGGTCTTAGGGCAGCGCTGTTTGTCAGCGGATCATCTGCCAGCCGATTTCTGTTCCTATAGTCGCCGTCTTCCTGGTAAAGAAGCCGGACATATTAATGAACCTCCAATGGCTCTAAAGAATTCTATGGGACCATTTGAAATCAGCACTTTATAAACGGTGTTTTTCACCCCAGTCACACATACTGTCCAAAATCGGTATCAAAGATTTTCCCCGCTCCGTCAAGCTGTATTCCACTTTAGGTGGAATTTGCGGATATTCCTCCCGATGAACAAGCCCGTCCGCCTCCAGTTCTTTTAATGTAGAACTCAGTGTTTTATAGGAAATCGTTTTGATATATTTCTTCAATTCGTTGAAACGAACGACCTTAAATCCCATCAAAGCATATAGGATAAACATCTTATATTTTCCCTGTATCAGCGACATGGTATAGTTAAATCCGGTGTCTTCTAATTTCGCATCCTTAATACATTCTATGTTCATTTTACACTCTCCTGTAAGTAAGTATTGAACTCTGCTGTAAGTATCGCACTTAAATGTGCGTACTTGTTTTTCTTGCCATTCTCGTTATGATTATAATAGCAAAGGCGGATAAAGTCAATCCGGCCAACACGGAAAGGAGTCATAGCTATGTCAAAGAATCTGGGTGTTAAACCCTACTTGTTTCCTATGCCGACTTACATGATCGGCACCTATAACGAAGATAACACAGTGGATGTTATGATGATGGCCTGGGGCGGTATCTGCGCCGAGGACATGGTTGCGCTGAACCTGGAAGCAGAACACAAAACGGTAGCCAATCTTGAGGTGAGAAAAGCCTTTACCCTCGCCGTTCCCGGGACGGATACGCTGCGGGAATCCGATTTTCTCGGAATCGCCAGTTCCAACAAGATGGCAGACAAATTTGAGCGTACCGGTCTCCACGCCATCAAAAGTGAGCGGGTGGACGCTCCGGTTATCACCGCGTATCCTCTTACGCTGGAGTGTGAGGTTGTGGAAATGCAGTCCCAGCCCTATGGCCTGCGGGTGCTGGGAAAAATCATCAATGTGATCGCAGACGAAAAGATTTTGGATGATGCCGGAAAGATCGATGCCGGAAAAATTCACGCTTTCACTTTTGACCAGATGCAGAACGGCTACTATGCCGTTGGCGAAAAGGTGGGGCAGGCATGGCACAGCGGTGCCGACTTAATGCATAAATAAAAAATTCAAAAAGCCTTGTGCTTTGAACATTCATTTTATCACACAAAGAAAGGAATTGATCGCAATGAAAAAAATCACTTTGCCTAAGGCGTCTCAACTGACTTCCCCCAACCCGGTAACGGTGGTATGCACCCAAAAGCCGGATGGCTCCACTAATCTTGCTACGGTATCCTGGTGGACTTATCTCTCCTACAATCCGAATATGGTTGCCTATGCTATGGCTAAGACTTCTTACAGCGGTGAGATGACAAGGAATAACAAAAAGGTCATTCTTACCATCCCAGGTGCAGAGATTGCGGACGCTGTACTTGGCTGCGGCAGCACCACCGGACGCAATACAGATAAAGTCGCCAAATTCAACATTGAACTGGCCAAGGTAGAGGGAAGTTCCATCAAAATCCCCGCCCACAGCCGCGTTGCCATTGTCTGCAGCCTGAAAGAATATCACGAAGCGGGAGATCATTACCTATATATCTGCGATGTGGAACAGGTCTATGGGGATGAAACAGAAGAAGCTCTGTTCGCATGGGACGGTTATTCCCAGCTTCGTCCGGCGAAATAAGGGGAGGGTTGGAATGGACTTTTTACAACTGGCGACAGATCGCTGTTCTGTCCGTTCCTTTTTTTGACCGCCTGATTGAGCCATATACGTCCATTCTTTTGACCTCCTGTGTTATTTTATTTGTGGTTTTGCAGATCCACTTATTATCATAACACAGGAGGTTCTTATTTTTCCTGTTACACAAAAAGTTCTTCTGCCTCTTTTTGTTCTGTGTCTTACTTCTGCCGCACCCGGTAGATGGCCTCCAGTGCGTCCACAATCCCGTCCACGCCCATAAGGCTGGCGTTGAAGAGGATCTGGTGGGACTCGATGCTGCCCCAGGGTCTCTGCGCATGGGTCTCATAGTAGAGTCTTCTCTCCCGGTCGGTCCGCCTTATTTTGTCCCAGGCCTGCTTGTCGTTCAGCTTGTAGATCCGGGAGATCCTGCGTATTCGGTCCTCCTTAAAGGCGTGGATGAACACGTGGATGCAGCTGCTGTAGTCTCCCAGGATGTAGTCCGCGCATCTGCCCACGATGACGCAGGAGCCCCGGGCAGCCAGCTTCTTCACAAGCTCTGTCTGCACCTGGTACATCTGCTCGCTTAAGGGCTCCACATTTTCTCCGCTCATAAAGGTGGTGTAATCCCCCAGGCTCACCATACAGGAGGACAGGAACCGGCCAAGAGAGGTCTCGTTGACATTCTCCGCAGCCTCGTTACTGATGCCGATCTCCTGGGCCGCCATATGGATCAGATTCCTGTCGTAGAGAGGAATGTCTAGCCGCTGTGCCAGCTTGTTTCCAATCTCGTGGCCGCCGCTCCCGAACTGGCGTCCAATGGTTATGATGGTGTGGTCTGTCATATGGATCCGCTCCTTTCTTTATCTTCTATCTTTATTATACTTCACACAGAGCGGATAAGCAAAAAGTTTTAGCGGTTCTCCCCTGATCTAACGGTTCCGGCGGACGTGGTTCCCATGCTTTGTCCGGTTCTTCCGGGTGAAGGATCCTCTCGAGGCGGAAAAAGAGAAAAAGGACACAGCCGGTTCAGCCCGTTTGCGGCGGCGCCGGCTGTGTCTTTTTCTTTCTGGCTCTCGCGTAAGATGTGACATCTGCAGATGCGTTTAGATATGCTGTCGACATAAGAGATATTAACATAAGGCTTTATGTTGAACAAGCAGGTTCCGCAAAACGCGTCATTTTGTGTCGATCAGGCACTTTTCTCAAACTGCGCGTTGTACAGTTCCGCATAGAAGCCGTTCTTTGCAAGAAGCTCTTGGTGTTTTCCCTGCTCGATAATATCCCCGTCCTTCATGACAAGGATCCTGTCCGCATCCCGGATAGTGGACAGCCTGTGGGCAATGATAAAGCTGGTCCTTCCCTGCATCAGATTGTCCATGGCCTTCTGGATGCGCATCTCTGTCCTTGTGTCCACAGAGCTGGTGGCTTCGTCCAGGATCAGAATCCTGGGGTCTGCCAGGATAGCTCTGGCGATGGTGAGGAGCTGCTTCTGACCCTGGGACACATTGCTGGCCTCCTCGTTGAGAACCATGTCATAGCCTCCCGGAAGAGTCTGCACAAAGCGGTGCACGTAGGCTGCCTTCGCCGCCTCCACCACCTCCTCGCGGGTAGCGTCCGGTCGGCCGTAGCGGATATTTTCCTCGATGGTGCCATTAAACAGCCAGGTGTCCTGGAGCACCATGCCGAACATCCTGCGCAGCTCACCTCTGTTGAAATCCCGCAGGTCGTGACCGTCTATTTTTATAGAGCCGTTGTTTACATCGTAGAACCGCATGAGCAGCTTCACCATGGTTGTCTTTCCGGCGCCGGTGGGCCCTACGATGGCGATCTTCTGGCCTGGCTCCACCTTTGCGTTAAAGTCGTTAATGATAATGTGGTTCGGATTGTAGCCAAAGTGCACTTGGTCGAACTCCACCCGTCCCTTCAGGTTTTCTGTGGACACCGGATCCGGAACCGTCTGCTCCTCTTCCTCCTCCTCCAGGAACTCAAAGACTCTCTCCGAGGCCGCTGCTGTAGACTGGAGCATATTTGCCACCTGGGCTACCTGCTGGATGGGTTGGGTAAACTGGCGCACATACTGGATAAAGGACTGGATATCTCCCACCTGGATGGTGTTCCTGATGGCCAGGTACCCGCCCAGGATGGACACTGCCACATACCCCAGATTGCCCACAAACTGCATGATGGGCATCATGATACCGGAGAAGAACTGGGACTTCCAGGCGGACTGATAGAGGATTGTGTTTGTGTCGTTGAATGTCTTGATCACGTCCTCTTCTTTATTAAACGCCTTGACAATATTGTGGCCGCTGTACACCTCTTCCACCTGGCCGTTGATGTGACCAAGATACTCCTGCTGGTCCTTGAAGTACCGCTGTGAGTGCTTTACGATGACGGAGAGCAGGCACATGGACAGGGGGAGGATCAGGATGGCAATGACTGTCATCAAGGGGCTGATGCTGAGCATCATCACAAGGACGCCGATGATGGTGGTCACAGAGGTGATCACCTGCGTAGCACTCTGGTTCAGGCTCTGCCCCAGGGTGTCCACATCGTTGGTGATACGGGACAGGATCTCGCCGTGGGTCATCCTGTCAAAATATTTCATGGGCATGCGGCCTATCTTCTCGGAAATCTCTTTTCGCAGCCGGTATGTCATTTTCTGGGAAATCCCAGTCATGATATAGCCCTGTATAAAGGAGAGTACCGCGCTCACCAGATAGAGGACCAGGACACTTAAAAGGATCCGCCCCACCTTGCCGAAATCAATGCCGTCCCCTCCGGAGACCCGGCTCACAAGGCCGTTGAAGATTTCTGTGGTGGCGTTTCCCAGGATTTTCGGTCCGATGATGTTGAAGGCTGTTCCTCCCACTGCAAAGATCATGACAAAGAGGAGGGCAATCTTATAACTTCCCATATATGCCATCAGCTTTTTCATGGTGCCCTTGAAGTCCTTTGCCTTCTCTCCCGGCATCATATGTCTTCCGCCGCCCATGTGGCCGTGTCCTTTTGTCTGTCTTGTCTCCGCCATATCAGACCGCCTCCTTCCTGTCTTTTTCCAGTTCCGCCTCTGAGAGCTGAGAAGACGCGATCTGGTAGTACGCCTCGCAGTTTTTCAGAAGCTCCCTGTGTGTCCCTATGCCTGCGATCTTTCCATCGTCCAGGACAATGATCTGCTCCGCGTGGAGGACGGTGCTGATCCTCTGGGCCACAATGATGACCGCCGCCTCTTTTGTCTTTCTGGCAAGGGCTGCCCGGACGGCCGCGTCGGTCTTGTAGTCCAGGGCAGAAAAGCTGTCGTCAAAAATAAAAACCTTCGGGTGCTTTGCAATGGCCCTGGCAATGGAAAGTCTCTGCTTCTGCCCGCCGGACACATTGGCTCCGCCCTGGGAAATGGGACTTTCGTATCTCTTTTTCTTGTGATTGATAAACTCTGTGGCCTGGGCGATCTGTGCCGCCTCCTCCATCTCCTCCCGGGTTCCGTCCGAATTGCCGTAGAGAATGTTGGATGCGATGTCACCGGAGAAAAGCACGCCCTTCTGGGGCACATAGCCCAGCTGAACACGCAGGTCGTGCTGGGTGATGCTGCGGATGTCATGCCCGTCCAGCGTTATTTTTCCCTCTGTCACGTCGTAAAATCGCGGGATCAGGTTGACCAGAGTGGATTTCCCGCTTCCCGTGCTTCCTATGATGGCTGTCGTCTGCCCGGGGCGGACAGTGAAGCTCAGATCCTGGAGCACATCTTCCTCTGCCCCCGGATAGCGGAAGGACACGTGGTCAAAGCAGATTTCTCCCCGGCAGTCCTCCACCTTCTCCGGCTTCTCCGGGTCGCTGATGGAGGCGGCGCTGCGGAGCACTTCATCCACACGCTCCGCGGACACGGCGGCTCTGGGCAGCATAACGGAGATCATACAGATCATGAGGAAAGACATAATGATCTGCATAGTGTACTGGATAAAGGCCATCATGTCACCCACCTGCATGGTGCCGTCGTTGACGCTGTAGGCTCCGGTCCAGACAATGAGGACGGAGATGCCGTTCATCACCAGCATCATAACAGGCATCATAAAGGTCATGGCCCGGTTAACAAACAGGTTCAGCCTGGTCAGGTCCTTGTTGGCCTTGTCAAACCGCTCCTCCTCATACCGCTCCGTGCCGAAGGCCCGGATAACCTGCAGGCCTGTCAGGATTTCCCTGGAAACAAGGTTCAGCCGATCCACCATCTTCTGGACGATCTTGAACTTGGGCATGACCACAAGGAAGAGAACGATCACTACCATGAAAATCAGAGCCACACCAAGAGCGATGATCCAGGTCATGTCCACATTTGTGTTCAGCACCTTCCAGATGCCGCCCACCGCCATGATGGGGGCGTACAGCACCATCCGCAGGAGCATGACCGTCAGCATCTGGATCTGCTGGATGTCATTGGTGCTCCTGGTGATGAGGGACGCTGTGGAGAATTTGTCGAATTCCCCGTTGGAAAATCCGACTACCTTCCGGAAGACCTTTCCCCTGGCTTCCCGGCCCACGCTGGCCGCCACCCGGGAGGCCATAAGTCCCACCGTGATGCTGGCCAGCATGCCAAGCGTTGCCAGGGCGAGCATTTTCCCTCCTGTGGTGAGGATATAGTGGGTCTGCATGGCATCCATATCTATGCCAAGCTCCTCGTAGGCGGACTGGATATAGAGGGTGGCCGCCTGCTCCACCATGGTATCGGGCATGCTGTCCATGCTCTCGTCCATCCGGGCCACCACCTGGTCTCTTGCGGCGTCATCCATCATTTCCAGCATGTCAAATATGGTCATGTCTGATAAATCCACGCCGACCTGGGCCTGCATCTGCTGGCGCATGGTCTCCTCCATAGATTGGGAGGTGTCGCTGCCGCTCTCAAACCCGGACACCAGCAGCATGGGTTTTCCCATGATCTCCGCCAGGTCATCCAGCTCCTCTGCGCTGTCTTTTACATTTTCTTTCAGCTCAAGGACGGTGCCGTCGTAGTCATAGTCCTCCCCGCCGGTCTCCTGGTAGGCGTCTCTCACCGTATCCTGGTCATCAGAGGGAATGAAGAGAAGCAGGCGCTCCAGCTCGTCCGCAGCGATCTGCTCCGGCACGCTCTCGTCCACACCTCCCTGCTGAATTCCTACATTTACGATATCTGACGTGTAGGTCGGAAGAGACAGGTCACACCATGCCTGCACGATCAGCACACACAGGATAGCCAGCACGGCGCCTGCGTGGGGCTTCAGAAATTTTAATAGTTTTATCATGAAATACTTGTCACTCCTTTTTTGCTCTGGGCTAAAAATTCTTCCCCGGAGCAGGATCTCCTCGGTCTTCAAGAAAAGCTGCTTCAGATCCTCGATGCGCGCTCCTCGTTGAACAGGCGGCGGATGCGCTCCTCAATACCGTGCTCTGCGATGTACTGATATACGGCACGGGGAACCAGATGCTCCCACTCCTGGCCTGTGGCGATGCAGCTGCGGATCCAGGTGCCGGTTACGCCGCACTCCTCCCTGCCGCGCCGCCAGAGGACTTCCGTCTTCAGGTCAAGCCCCTTCAGTATTTTCAGCTTCTCCTCGTCCCAGCCGTCGCAGATGCCCAGATAGTAGACGCCGTCGGAGGGCGTGTACTGGGTGATGTATTCGGGGCGGTGGATGGGGAAAGGAACGATCTCATAATCGGTCAGGGGCACGTTGAACTCCTCCATGGTCTCCCGGATCATCTCATAGCGCTCCAGATAAGTCAGCGGATTGGCCGTCGGCGTGGAGCGTATCTCATCGTTCACCGACTCTTTCACGCAGGAGGGATCCGGGTTGGTGATCCCGATATACAACTTCCTGCACCGCATTTTCGCAGCCAGGATATACTCAATATGCTTCAGGTGCGGGATCTGAAATCTCGCATTTACAACTCCTTTTTCAACCATAACAAACCTCTTTCGTAAAATGCAGATCAAACCTAACGTCAGTAACTGTAAACGAAACTTGTTCTTTTTCCGACAATGTACTAAAATAATACCAGCACAAACGCACAGGAGGTATCACACATATGACCGTACAGGAAGACCAGGCATTTCTGGAAAATGCGCTTCCCTTTTTCCCCAGGCTCTCCCCTTCGGAGAGATCGCTGCTTTTGCAGAGCACCGCATCCGTTTCCTATAAGAAGGGAGCCTCCATCCACCAGGCGGACTACAAATGTCTGGGACTTCTCCTCGTAAAAACAGGGGCTCTGCGGGTGTACATCATGTCCGAGGACGGCAGGGAGATCACCCTGTACCGCATCTATCCCGGAGAGCTGTGCATCCTCTCCGCCTCCTGCGTCCTCTCCTCCATCACCTTTGACGTGTACATAGACGCAGTGGATGACAGCCAGGTTCTACAGGTCAGCTCCGCTGCCATCTCCCTTCTGATGCACGACAACATCTACGTGGAGTCCTTTGCCAACAAGGCGGCGGCCGAGCGCTTCTCGGACGTCATGTGGGCCATGCAGCAGATTCTCTTCATGAGCTTTGACAGGCGCCTTGCCATCTTCCTTCTGGATGAGTCCGCCTCCCTTGGCACGGACACTCTCTCCCTGACCCACGAGCAGATCGCAAAGCTCATGGGCAGCGCCCGGGAGGTGGTGACCCGGATGCTGAAATATTTCTCCCAGGAGGGCTATGTGTCCCTGGCAAGGGGCAGCGTCACCATCCTGAACAAAAAGGCTCTCCGGAAGCTGGCTGACTCTGTGCAGTAGTCACTCCGGGCTCCCTCATGCTTTTCCCTGTATTGTTTCTTATCCTTATATTATTGTAAAAATCAATAGGACGCCTCTATCTTCTTTATCTTCTCATATAAAAATCTGTTGGCCGGCACAGGAATGCCGTATCTCTCGGCCATGGGGATCACAGTCCCCGCAAACATCTCCACCTCCGAAGGCCGCTTGGACACGGCGTCCTGGCGCATGGAAGGCATGCCCTTCGGGGAGAGAGTACGAAGGATGGCAATGTACTCCTCCAGGTCCGCCTCCGTCAGCCGGATGCCTTCCGCACCTGCAAGGGCGATCACCTCCCGCATGGCGGCCAGCATAGTCTCAAGGGCCCGGCTCCCCTCCGCAAGGGCTCCCCCGTAGTTGGTCTCATAAGCCATACACGTCTGATTGACCCCCACATTCAGCATGAATTTTCCCCAGAGCCGGTGTAGGATATCCTCCTCCACTGTGTAGGGCATCTTTATCTCGTCAAAATAGGCTGCCACCCGCTCCAGATTGTCCTTCTGAGAGGCGTCCTCCGCACCAATCCGCAGCTCCCCCATCTTCGTGTAGGTCAGCTTACTGCCGAATTTCATAGCGTCCATTCCCTGGGCCACCGTATCGATCAGGCGCTCATGGCCATACCGCTCCCCGATGATTTTCTCGCTGCTGATTCCGTTCATCACTGAGAGGATGACTGTATTCTCCCCCACACTGTTTTTCATGGTGTCGAGGGCGCCGGTCAGGCCATTGTACTTCACAGCCACGATCACAAGATCCGCCGCAGCGGCGTCCTCACAGCACTCCATCCGAAAGGTCTTCTCCTGCCCGTTGCAGTCAAATACCGTGCCCTTATATTTTTCATACCGCTCTCTGTCCATGACAAAGGAGACGCCCTCCGGTCCCTTTGCAGAAGCGATCTGATCCCCGTAGAGAAGGCCCAGGGCGCCCATTCCGATGATCGCTGTTTTCTCTATCATTCTCATTTCCTCCTACCTCTTCAGTCTCCTATAAAACAGGATACCACGGACCGGAAAGCATGTAAAGAGAGGCCGCCCGGCCGGGAATCATTTCCTCCTCCCCGGCCGGGCGGCCTCTCTTGTTTTTTCTGTCTATTTTTCTGACTGTCCGTTCTTTCTCTGTTCTCTTCGATCTGCCAGTCGGTCTGTCAGCAGCACGGCCAGGTATCCCAGCAGGGCCGCCGCCAGCAGGACGCCGTTGACAAAGTCCTGGGAGGGCGCCTGTCTGTGCAGCGCCAACTGCAGGATAAAGGCCGGCCTTGTCAGAAGATCCGAAGGTGATCTCCTCCTGATACTGGTAAGCTGCATTGCTCGTGATACCGGCCGGGCAGCTCTCCAGACACATGATGCAGCCTGTGGCGTACTCCTGATTTACCTCCAGGTTGCCGCCGAAGCGTATGTCCATATCCCTCTCCTCTGAGGCCGTAAACAGATCCGCAAAGGAGCAGTTCTCCGTACCGATCTCCACATTCACATCCAGCCCGGTTCCCTCGATGATGCCGTCGGAGTCATCCAGAGCGATGTTGTTGCCATCCTGGGCGCCCAGTTGCTTCAGGGCATCATAGAACTCCTCTGTGTCCGCTGCTGTGGTAAATAAGGACTTGTCCGCATTGGAGCCCTCCTCATTTACGATGGCGTGGATTGTCGACTCGTCGTAGCCGGTGGAAAGAATGTTCATGGAGATGGTCTTCGACTCCTCGTCCACTGTCAGGGCGTCCGTCTCCTCCTGCGCCTCCTGTGTCGACTCCTCTGCGCTGTCACTGCCTGCGTCCTCCTGGGCTCCGCATCCGGTCATTCCCAGCGTCAGAAGCAGTGCAAGAAATACTGCTGTTTTTTCATAAACTTTTCCTCCTTTTGTTAAAAACCAAACATTGTTTTTCCTTTATCTTAACCTCGCCCCCTCTCAAAATCCAATCAGTATTTTCAATATATTCTTTTATATATTTTCTTTTTCTATATATTATCATCCTGTCTTCAGAAATCCCCCCGCCCCGCTGGCTACAGCCGGGAAACAGCGTCCGATGCATTTTTTTAATTTAAGCCTGCACACCCAGCAGATCTTTGATCTCCTCCTTGCCCTGGGCGCCGATGGCCATGTTCACCTTCTTACCGTCCTTGAATACGATGAGAGTGGGAATGGACATCACTCTGTACTGCTTTGCCAGCTCCATCTCCTCATCCACATTGACCTTGCCGATCTTCACGCCTGTCAGCTCATCGGAGAGCTCCTCGATAATGGGGCTCACCATCCGGCAGGGCCCGCACCAGGTTGCCCAGAAGTCTACCAGTACCGGCACGTCTGACTGTAATACCTCTTTTTCAAAATTATCCTTTGTAAAATGTAATGCTGCCATATCATCAATTCCTCCCTTTGGATTTGTTTTTTGTTTCAGTCCCTATTATACACGATCCGGAAGGTTTTTCTGTAACCAGGTCACATTCTTTTCATTTTTTATATTCTCAGTTTTAGCCTCCCGAAGCAAGGGCAGTTCCACAAGGACCTGTGCCCCGCCGGGGAACTTTCCTGCCTTACATCTGAAAGTATAGCAGGCGGTTATAAAGAATTTATAAGGAAGGGGTAAATATGCTATAATAGCTTACAGAACAGGCTTTCAAATGCCGGAAAAGGAGTTGACATTTCTATGAACATAAAGGACCTGGAATATTTTCAGGCAATCTGCCGGGAAAAAAGCATCACAAGGGCAGCCAAGCTGCTGTATCTCTCTCCCCAGGGACTGAGCCGTATCCTGCAGAATATGGAAGCAGAGCTTAACACGACCCTCCTCATCCGCAGCAAGAGCGGGATCCATCTCACAGAGAGCGGTCAGGCCCTTCTCAAGTACGCCGCAGGCATCACAGGCTCCTGGTACGGCCTGGAGCAGGAGATTAAAAATATCGAGAGCCGCCGCAGAGGCGAGGTGGATCTGCTCTCTGCCTACGGCATCCTGCGCCTCCTCACACCGGACTGCCTCATGGATTTTAAAAAGAACCACCCGGATATTACCTTCACCTACCGGGAGTTTCCTGACTGCCAAGTGGAGCGCCTCTTCCTTAAAAAGGAAGGCAATCTGGCCTTCTCCATTGGGCCTTTCCAGAGCGGCCTGTACAATGTCACCAAGCTGGAAAGCTTTCCCATCAAGCTGCTGGTGAACAGGCGCCACCCTTTGAGCAGCCGCAGCTCTGTCACCATCCGGGATCTGCAGGGGGAGAAGCTTTACATCGAGAACAGCGAGTTCAAGATCTATCACCTGATCTATGACCGGTGCATAAAAGCCGGATTTACCCCGGACATTGCCTTTGAGACAAGCGGCTTCAGCCTCTGCCACAAGATGTGCGCCCAGAACAGGGGCATCTCCGTGACCGTGGACTTTATCTTTGACGATATGAGCCATCCAGACATAGTCATGATCCCCTTCTCAGATGGTCTGTACGAGTGGAAGGCCTGCATGCTGACCCGGAGAGGAGAATATGTGAACCAGGAGACAGGACTCTTTCAGCGCCACGTGATGCGCTGGATGCAGGACATCGCCGCCGGAAAAATCCAGCGCTGACCCCTTTTGAGAGAATTTTCCCTACCTGCAGGGTATCTCTGATCTGTTGTCATCTGTCAAAAAAACAGATAGGAAAACTGTGATTTTGCCTTTTTGGTACTGTCCTTTCCGGTTTCTCTGTCTGTTTTTTGTGCAGATTTCTCTATTTATCGCTCCCATCTATGATCAATGTTTCTTATCGATATTCTCGATGTTCCAGAGTGCTTTTCATCCTTTATAATAGACGTGACAAAACCATCTCATTGTACAAAGGAGGAAATCATCATGTTAAAACTGAAACAGGAAGTAAGTCCGGAGAAAGTGAGAAAGGATGCGGAGGAATACTACAGAGGCGGCTTCTTCTGCTGTGAGGCCATCATGGCATCCATACGGGACAATTTTGAGCTGGATGTGCCAAAAGAAGTCATCGCCATGTCATCCGGCATGTCTGTTGGCGCCGGGCGCTCCGGCTGCATGTGCGGCGCACTCAACGGAGGCATCCTGGCTCTTGGCATGCTCTTTGGGCGCACAGAGCAAGGCGGCCCCCAGGATCCGAAGGTTGTAAAATGCATGGGGCTGACCAACGAGCTGCACACCTGGTTCCGCACAGAGAACGGGAAGAACTCTGTCTGTTGCCGTGTACTCACCAAAGAGTTTGACATGGGAAAAGGTGAGCACAAGGAGCAGTGCATCCGCTTCACCGGCATGTGCGCCTGGAAGGTGGCTGACATCATCATCCGCGAGTGCAACCTGAAAAATCTGGACGAGGCAGCCTAAAGGCTGTCCGGTGAAAGGAGGTCATATCCTATGCTGAAAAGATTACCACTTCCCGTCACCGGGGTGGCTTTAGGCACGGCTGCCCTGGGAAATCTGATCGAGAGCTGGTCGGCGGGCCTGCGCCTCGTGTGCGGCGCCATTGCCCTTGTGCTTCTCCTTCTCTACATCATAAAGATCGTCCTTTACCCGGCCGCCTTTAAGGAGGACATGCAAAATCCCATTATGGCCAGCGTGTTCGGCACCTTCTCCATGGCTGTCATGCTCCTTGCCGGGTACGCAAAGCCCTTCATCGGAGGGGCGGCTGACATCATATGGTACGCAGGCATATTGATACATATAGCGCTGATCATCTATTTTACTGCAAAATTCATGGTAAAGCCTGCACTTCCCAAGGTGTTCGCCAGCTATTTCATCGTGTATGTGGGCATTGCGGTGGCAAGCGTCACGGCCCCCGCCTTCGGGGCACAGGGCATCGGACAGGCCGCCTTCTGGTTCGCCTTTGTCCTGCTGCTTCTTCTGCTTGTTCTCGTCACATACCGCTATGTGAAGGTAAAAGAAGTCCCGGCGCCGGCAAAGCCGCTCTTTTGCATCTACACAGCTCCAACCAGCCTGTGCCTTGCCGGATATATGCAGTCATTCCCCGAGAAGTCACTGGGATTGGCAGCCTTCATTGCAGCACTCTCCTTTATCCTCTATATCGTTGTGCTGGTAAAGCTGCCCTCTTATCTGAAAATGCCCTTTTTTCCAAGCTATGCGGCATTTACCTTCCCTTTCGTGATCTCAGCCATCGGCATGAAGATGATGAACGCCTATCTTACAACCAGCGGACATCCGCTGCCGGGACTTGATATTCTGGTCCTCATCCAGACTATCATCGCCTGCCTTTTGGTTGTCTACACACTTGTTCGGTACGGCATGTTCGTCTCCGAAACCAACGCTTGCGAAAAATGATCACCGTACTTTACTGATATAACAAATCATGTCATCTACATCATGGTCATCATGATCATAAATATATACTTCTGCTTTTATTTGCGGGTTTAAGGAATACTCAAACGGTATTCCTTTTACTTTTTGTTCAAGATACTGCCTGGCACATGCATCATATTTTTCAAGAATCTGCATATCCATCATCCGAAAATGATGTCCGGTTGTAAAACACTTCAGATTGAGTCTGCTGATCTTATCCAATGTTTTCAGATAATCCTCGCCAGTTAAGGATTCAGGAAAAAACATACAGATATTAGGAGTCAATGCATCACCCGATAACAGAAGAGAATCTTCCTCACAATAGAGTCCAATACTTCCAGGGGTATGCGCAGGTAATGCTATGACCCGAAATTTCTTGTTGCCAATGTCTATAACATCTTGCTCACAAATTTCCTGCAAATGCTCTTCTGACCATACGTTCAAACTCTTCTGGATTTCTTGGATTTCAGCCGGCAGATTCGGCAGTTTACGGTCATATGCCGCAGTCAAAGGCCAGTCTGCACGGCTCATATACGCTTGTTCAAAATACCGATCTCCTCCGCAATGATCCAGATGTCCATGACTGTTGACCACAATCAGCTCCTTTTGTGTAATCGTCTCTGCATATTTCTTAATATTTTCCACACCACAAGTCGTGTCAAACAGAAGTGCTTTCTCGCTTCCTACTACCAACGTACATACATAATTATAAATATCTTTGATTAGGAAAACCTGATCCAGAATCTCTCTGTGTTCCATCGTTATTTATTCCTTCTCTATTTCACAACGTCAAACTCGTCCCAGACCAGTTTTTCAGAATGTTCCTATACTGCCTGGTCAGCTGCAATCAACGCCTGCATGGCTTCTACGGCTTCTTGCGGCATTGGTTCATATGTTCCAAGAGTTTTGGCAATAACCGTTGTCTGTGCCATTTCTTCCGTATAAATCGTAGCATGCATAGCTGCCTTCATATCTTTTCCACAAGAGAACATACCATGATTCTTAATCAGGCAGACACGTCCTGTCTCACCTATTGTCTTTGCAACTTTGTCTGCAACATCATTTGATCCAGGCATTGTAAAACTTACAATACCAACTGGCGTAAACTCACACTGAGGAGGCGTAATCGGAATAAGTTCCGGGTTCTCTCCCATTGCGCAGATTGTTGCATACATACTATGTGTGTGAACCGTTGCATTTACATCCTCTCTCGCACGCATAACGGCTGTGTGCATCGGCACCTCAGATGACGGCTTATACGGTCCGTCAATCCATTCGTTCGTTCCGTCCTCTTTCATCTGAACAACAGCAATATCTTCTGGCTTCATTCCTGTATAAGAGATTCCACTGGGAGTGATTGCAACAATATTTCGGTCTTCTGAATCTCTCATTGCAATATTTCCGGACGTTCCATTGATCAGTCCTTTTTCAACTGCTTCCGTAATCGCCTCTAAAACAATTTTTCTGATTTTTTCATATTTCATTTTTTATGTTTCCTTTCTGCCGATTTTTACGTCACTATCATTTACAAACGCATTGCTGCATAATACGCTTCATTCGTTGCATGGTAAATCTGTCCAACATTTTTGCAATCGCCTATCACATAGTATTCGTCTGCCATTTCACACAAAGCATCTACCTTATCATATGGAGCACGGAAGCCAAGCGCACAGACAACCGAATCCGCCTCAATCACAAATTCTTTTCCATCCTTCTCACAAAGAACACCCTCTGGAATGATTTCTTTTACTTTTGTGCTTACATAGCTGACTGCTGCTTTTTCAATCTCCGGCATCAGACCGCCTCTGTAGAAGGAATTGACCTCCATAGCGATTGCTTCTTTCATCTCAATAACAGACACTTCCTTGCCTTCATGATGGAAAGAAACTGCTGCCTCTCCTCCAACAAGACCTCCGCCCATAATTGCAACCTTCTTACCTAGTTTCTCCGGGTGAAGCTCCGCATCAATCGCCATGATCACATGCGGAAGATCCATCCCCTTGATCGGCGGACGCAGCTCATTAGAACCAATTGCAACGAATAATGCATCCGGATCAAACTCCTTTACATATTCCGGAGTTACTTCTGTATTGAAAACAACTTTTACTCCAGCCTCTTCTACTCTGCGAATCAGTACCTTACAGAATTTCACAATATCCTCTTTGAAGTATGGCGCTCCGGCAGGATGAAGATTTCCGCCAAGCTTATCGGATTTTTCTACCAATGTTACGTCATGGCCTCTGTTTGCAGCAGTAATCGCTGCTTCCATACCGCCGGGACCTCCTCCGGCAATCAGTACCTTTTTCACCTTCTCCGGTGCTTTTCGTCCGTATTTCTCCGGAAGCTGCTGCCCCATCGTCGGATTGACTGTACACTTTACCGTTTCACTCTTACCAGTCTCACCAAAACATTCATAACATCTCAGGCACGGAGTAATGTCATCTGCACGACCCTCCCATGCCTTTTTCGCAAGATACGGATCCGCCAGCAAAGCACGTCCGATCTCAACGATATCTGCCTGACCGGTGGCAATGATCTCTTCCATCTGCGCCGGGTCATTTAAGGAACCAACACAGGCAACCGGAGTTTTTACATGCTTCTTAATCTCCGCTGCCAGATATACATTGACACCTCTCGGGTAGAATGCAGACGGATGGGTGCGGCAGAACATAGCCGGATCCTCATGATTTCCGCAGGAGACATTGAACAGATCCACCTTGTCATCGATCATCTGCGCAACCTTGATACAGTCCTCCATTCCCAGTCCTGCCTCTGTAAGGTCATCACCGGAAATTCTTGCTTCAATCGGGAATGTAGGTCCGACTCCCTCCCTGACGGCATCAATTGCCATCATCAAGAATCTTGCGCGGTTTTCCAGAGAGCCTCCGAATTCATCGGTCCTTTTATTTAACACCGGTGAAAGGAACTGTGAGAACAGCCATCCATGCGCAGCGTGAACCTGGACCATGTCAAATCCGCAGTCCTTACAAAGCTTTGCACCTGTCTTATAAGACTCAACGATTTCCAGGATCATCTCCTTAGACATCTCCTGTACCTCTCCTTCAGGAGTAATCTCGTAGCTTACACCATATGCAGCCTCACAGGTATCCTGATCCCCGCCAACGCTTGCAAGTCCGCCATATTTTCCACCGTGGGAAAGCTGAATATTGGCATAGGCTCCTGCGTTGTGAATCGCTCTTGCAGTCTGAGCCATTCCCTGTTTTACACCAAAGGAATCTAACTGCAGCTGCTTATTGTGTGATTTTCCGGTTGCGGAATGTACAATTGACTCACCATATGTCACAACACCGACACCGCCCATTGCTTTTTCTTCAAGATATGCAGTCATCTCCGGCGTAAAATGTCCCTCTGTTGTAATCATACTGGGGCTTGTAGGCGCTGCGATGATTCGGTTCTTCATTCTGATATTTCCGATACGGATCGGAGAAAACAAATGAGGATACTTTTCCTTCCCTTTACAAGTTCTTGCACTCATCACAAACCTCCTCTTATTTGCGAACCTTCCAGATATATTTTCTCGGTTCACCCTTCAAATATGCTGTAACTTCTTCACCCATCATTGTTCCTGACCATCCGTCAACATCTGTTGTAAGTCCTGCCATATGAGGGGTACATACAACGTTTCTCATAGAGAGAAGCGGATTGTTTGCCGGAACCGGCTCCTCCCAGTAAACATCGATCGCTGCACCGGCAATCTGTTTGTTCTGAAGCGCTTCGATAAAGTCCCTCTGATCAATGACATATGCTCTTGCTGTATTGATCACATATGCTGTTGGCTTCATCCTGCTGAACCAGTCCTTATTCACAATTGCCTTGCAGGATGGGATAGTTGGCAGATGAACGGAAAGAATATCGCACTCTGAGAGCATCTCATCAAGTTCCACTTTTTCAGCGCCGTCCGCTGTCATCCTCTCTTCCGGACAGAACGGATCATATGCAAGAATTTCCATTCCAAAAGCCTTTGCCCTTACGGCAACCTCACGTCCGATCGCGCCATATCCTGCAATACCAAGTTTCTTTCCGTAAAGCTCAAATCCATAACCATAATCAGAGAAAGGATGTTTCTCATCAAGCGGTCCAAAGGTTACATTCGGAACGATCTCAACATCGTAAATATTTTCCTTCGCAGGTCCTGTATGCTCTCCTTTGTTAAGACCGATCGCTGACATGACCATTCTTCTTGTAGATGCGATCATAAGTCCTATCGTATACTCTGCCACAGCTACACGGTTTCTTCCCGGTGTATAGGAAAGTTCCAGGCCAGCCTCTTTGATTGCGTCATGATCTACCGTTGCAGGTGTTCCCTTTGCAACACCCATGAATTTCATTCCTGACTCAGCCCATGCCTTGATCGTCTCCGCTCCGGCATACTCATCTCCCAGAACAACCAGCTCATGTCCCATACATTCTTCTCTTGTCATATCCTCTGTAACGTTACCTTTCCCATGTTTTAATTCTCCGCAGATCGTAACCTCACACTGTTCATTGATAAATGACATATATTTCTCCGGAATGGATGTGCAAAGAGCCATTTTCTTTTTCATTTTCGTTTCCTCCGTTTCGTAATTTTCTAATATGCTTTTTCAAGAATTGCAAGAACGTCCTCTTTTGTGACATTCTGACGCGGGTTAAAACCAAGAACAGGCTCTTTTAATACATCCTCTGCCAACATATCAAAGTCTTTTCTGTCAATCCCCTGCTCAGACAGCGTTTTGATCTTTAATTCCTTAATCAATTTCTTAAGCTCATCTGCAAGTAAATATTTATCCTCTTCGATGCTGCCGCTTACCGGAAGATCTATTGCCTTCGCAAGCTCAACCATCTTCTCCGGGCAGCTGTCTGCGTTATACTCCATAACATACGGAAGAACCGTAGCATTCGCCATACCATGTGCCAGTCCGAAATGAGCACTCAGCGTATGTGCAATGCCGTGTACCAGTCCGAGATTTGCATTCGAAAAACCAAAGCCCGTAATGATACATCCGAGCATCATCTGTTCTCTTGCCTCCATGTCAGATCCGTCTTTCACTACTCTTGCTATGTTACTGTGAAGAATCTGAAGACCTTTAAGAGAATGATATTCGGTCAATGGAGTCGCCATATTGGAAATATAGCTCTCTACTGCATGCGTAATCGCATCCATTCCGGTTGCCGCGGTAACACCCGCAGGAGCTGTCTTTGTAAACTCCGGATCGGCGATCACATCGGATGCAACAATCTTGTTGTCAATCACAACATATTTGATTACCTTTTCTGTATCAATTAACGCGCTGACATTTGTGATCTCACTGGATGTCCCTGCCGTAGTCGGAACAGCGATCAATGGAAGACATGGGTTCTTCACCATATTCATTCCGCCATACTCACTGATCGTTCCCGGATTGGTCATCAATACATTGATTGCCTTTGCCGTATCGATACTGCTTCCGCCTCCGACTGCCACGAAACCGTCAACTTCTGCCTTTCTCGCAATAGCGGCCGCCTTTTCAACAACCTCATTTGTTGGATTCGGAATTACCTCATCAAAAATAGTAACGTTTACTTCTGCCTTCTTTACCTGATCTAATACTTTCTCTGCGATACCTGCTGCTTTTACGCCGCCGTCATATACTACCATCAGATTTTTAATTTCATATCCACTTAAAAGTTCCGGAAGCTTTTCCACCGCTCCTCTTCCAAATGTAATATTACTCTTTACAAAAAAATCGAAACTCATATGCTCCTCCTTCTGTAATAATGGATTCCATTTCCTTTTGCCTTTCTTGTATTAAATGATATCCGTAATATACCTTTTTCTCCAATTGCCTTTTTCCTTTTCAATTAGGAAATCAGCGGGCCGTGAATGGCAGCAGGAACTCATTTTTTCCTCGCGTTATAGATTCCTGCCAGTACGGATATAAGTGTAATTCCAACCGCCGAGATCAGGAAAATGTTGTTTGTTGTCACCTGTCCAAACAGAACCTCTGATGCTTTATTTAAAACGACCGGAGACAACGTCTGTCCTATACAGTTGCCGCAGGTAAACCATGCTGCTGCCATTGCGGCTGCGGCTGGAGCAACAGCGTTGGAAACCGCTACCATCCCTGTCGGTATGAATACCCCCTGAGAAATTCCGCAGAAAAATGCCCCGACAACTAAGAGCAGCATATTTGACGGCGCCAGAGATATCAGGAGAGCTCCAATTGCAAAACTAAGCATTGCGCATGACATGGTCATCTTCTTTGTAATCCTGGTAACAGAACCCAACACTAATCCTGCCGCAATCTGTACTGCTGAGAATACTCCTGTAAGGATTCCGGATGCAGATGTATCCCCGGCCAGCTCCCCGGACAAGTGCATTGCAATATTCGTATTGAATGTGATCAGGAAGAAAAACTCCATCATACAGAAAAAGGACAGAATAAATACGTCTTTATTCATATGTATATCTTCCTTGTTTTCCGACTTCACGACACCCGTCTCCGGCAAAAACAGAAACAGAAGAATAAATGCCGCAAGACCAATCACATTCAGATAATATGCATTGCGAAAATCATTTTTCGCTATCCATCCGGCAACCGTTGTGACAAATACCATTCCTGCCCCTACACTTGCTCCCTGAATTCCCATCACGGAGACTCTTTCATCACCCTCAAAAAATTCTGCGACAACCGCCGTATTTAACGTGGTCGCCACGCCCATGGTAATTCCATAGATGGCCCTTGAAATAAAAAGCAGCGCAAAGCTATCGGCAAGCAATGGGGCAAATCCGCTAATCAGCGCAACAAGACCGGAAAATAACAGCAGCCTTTTCTTACTTATGATCATAACCAGCCTGCCGGATGCCAGCGCAATGACCATAGAGACAAGGGAAGGCACTGTCACCAGCATCTGTACATAGTTGACATTCACCGTATCAAAATGATCTGCAATCTGCCCGAGAACAGGGCTTACACAGAACTGAAGCCCCTGCAGAAAGGAAATGCAGACAATGGAAATAATAATTTTATATTTTTTCACTTCTCTACTCATCGAACGCAAACCCCCGGAAACAGCATTCTCCTGTATACTTCTTTACCTTTTCTTTCCCATCAAGTACGCGAACTGCCCCTGCCGCCATAGCTTCCATCTCAAACTCGCCCGGATAAGCGCTTACAGGAGCGATCCACTCACAGGTCTCCGTAATCTGATTCACCAGATTCTTACTGTGAACCATGCCTCCGCCCAGGAGGATTCCGTCAACCTTTCCGTGCAGAACTGCCGCCATGGAACCAATACATTTCTCAATTTGGTAAATCATTGTATTCCACAGCATCTCTGCATATTGGTCGCCGTTTGCAGCACGTTCTGTAAGTTCAATCGCATCTGAGATACCCAGATGGCTTACAAAGCCGCCGCTTCTGGTGCAAAGCTGTTTCACTGTCTTGATATCTTTATCCTCTGCATACTTCAAGAGATCCGCAACTGCTACACTGCCGCATCTTGTTGGCGCCATAGGTCCCTCACCGCCTACGATGTCAAACCCGTCTACCATCCTTCCCGCGCGATGGGCGGATATGGAGATTCCTCCTCCGATGTGACAAACAATGAAATTACATTCTTCATACCGCTTTCCCATACTTTCCGCATGACGGATCGCGGTTTCTTTCAGATTCAGCGCATGAAGATGCACACCTCTGTAAACGCCCTTAATACCGGTCATTCTGGCAAGATCCTGAAGTTCATCTACATCGGGAGGATTAACCGTAAATGCTTTCGCCTGATATTTCTGTGCAAATTCATATGCAATGCCGGGTCCTAATCCAGCCGGATGGATCACACCGTTTTTGGCATTGATGGAATGATCCAAAACAAGATCATCAATCGCATATGTACCGCCTTCCATGGCGAGCAGCCCGCCTCCGCGTCCGACACAGGCATCCATTCCTTCCAGGTCAACCTGATTCTCTTCTAACAATTGTTCAATTGTAGATTTTCTGTACTCAAGCTGTTCCGACAAAGTCTTGTATTTGGACAGCACCTTCGCATCGTGGCTTACATTTGCCGAAAACAGAGTTTTTTCTCCCTGAAACAACGCAATTTTCGTAGAGGTTGAACCGGGATTGACCGTAAATACTTTATAATCACTCATCTCATTGTCTCCTTATCTCACTTATTTTTTCCTGCCTGCTAAGCATCTGACTCTGCAATCACAATTGCTCCTGCATAATCCTTTTCATGGGTCACAGATACAAGCAGCCTTTTTACCCCGGCTTCTTCCATCAGTTCTTTCAGCACAGGGGTATCCGTTACATAGGGGGAACCATCCTCATGATTTAATGTTTCCACTATGCGAAGATCAAAGATTTTTTCTTTCGTCAAATGTGCGAATGCTTTAAAAGCCGCCTCCTTGACTGCAAACCGGGAGGCAAGATACGCAAAAGGATCCGCAGCATTTCGGGAGGCTTCCCGTTCCTTCTTAGAAAATGTCTTTATAAGAAACGCTTCTCCAACATCCTCTGCCAGACGTTTTACTTCTTTTATTTCTGTCAGATCCATTCCGACTCCGAGTACCATAACCTCTGCCTCCTCTATTTTCTCAACTGAATTTTATTTGTTCTTCTCTGCCGCCGCGCGAATGACCAGCATCGCTACATTTCCCAGCATCTCGTCAACCGGAGCGCTTCTGGAGAAATCGCAGACCGGTTTGGCAAAGCCCTGAAGAACAGGACCATATGCATTTGCCTTGCCGAAAATCTGAATCAGCTTCACTCCGATATTTCCGGCATGAAGATTCGGGAAGATCAGAACATTTGCCTTTCCTGCCACTTCGCTCTCACGCTTTACCTTATGCTCTGCGACCTTTGGGATAATTGCAGAATCGAGCTGGAACTCCCCATCACATTTAATTTCCGGGCGAAGCTCATGTACGATCTTCACAGCCTCTCTCACCACATCAATGGATTCATGCTCCGCGCTTCCGGTTGTTGAAAAGGCAAGCATCGCAACTCTTGGCTCCCACCCAAGAAGGTTTCTGACTGTATCTGCTGATGAAACAGCAATTCCTGCCAGCTCTTCTGCATTCGGCTGTGCGGTAACTGCACAATCGGCAAGTGCCAGCATCTGACCCTGCGGTCCTTCAAATCCCGGAATATCAGCAAAGCCAAGACTTGACGGGCTTACTACACCTTCCGCGAATCCTACGCCCTGCATCGCTTCCATTGTGACATCTCCGGTAGAATATTCTTTTCCGGCAGCCACGCAATCAACATAGTCCATATTCAAAAGGAACATTCCGCAGCGTACCGGGTCAACGGTAAGCTTCTTGAGTGTCGGTTTCTTCCGTTTTCCTTCATGTGCTGCAACAAATTCTTCCGCAAATGCATCCATTGCATCCATATCTGTGTTATCAAAATATTCAAATCCTTCTGTGGATACTCCATTCTCAACCGCAAGTTTCTCTGTATTTTCCCTGCTTCCGATCAGAACCGGAGTTCCAATCTCCGTGCGGACAACCTCAGCTGCCGTTTTTAAAATATCAACACTGTATGACTCCGGAAAGCAGATTCTCTGCGGCGTATTTTTCGCTCTCTCTACCATTCCTGCAATAAACTCATTCATTTTCTTTCTCTCCTTAAAATGAAAGCTCCGATTATTGTTCGGAGCTTTCCTTTCATATCTTATCGTTTCTTAGTCCTCGTCCAGTTCAAAAAACAGAGTGGTATATCTTCCCATGTCATAAAATACCGGACGTACACGTACCGGAAGCTGATCCTGAATCTGTCTTGCTTTCTTCCTGGTCACTCCAAGAATCACTGCATTCATGGATACACCCTCATCAAATTCAACTTCTCCGCATACATATTTCAGATTTCTGTCTTCAAGTTCAAGTCTTGCATTCAGGACGCCTGTAAATACAAAGCTTTTCAGAACGCCTGTTCCTTTGAGCGTTGTCCATTCTGTCTCATGATATCCGCATGTATTACATGCATGGTGCGGCGGGAATTCGACAGCGCCACATTCCGTACATTTTCTGGCATAGATAACGCCTTCTTTCAATCCATTCCAGAACTTCTCTACCACATGTTCTCTGTTCCAGAAATCTTCTGTCTTTACTGTTATTTTTTCTGTACTCATGACCATACCTCCTTAAAAGTTTGCCCTGAGAATTGTTGCGCGGACATTCTGTGCCCCGCCAAATCCTCTGAGGAATGTGTGTTTTGGCAGCTTCCTGACCTGACGTTCTCCGGCCTCTCCACGCATCTGTGTCACTGCTTCAAAAACATCTGCCATTCCGGATGCTGCAAAAGCATGTCCATAGGAGGTACGACCGCCATTTGTATTCATCGGCTTGTCTCCATCGTAGGCAAGCCTTCCGTCAAGGGCATATTTCCATCCCTCTCCCTTTGGAAGGTAACCAATCTCTTCGGCTGCCAGGAATGCAGAAGAACCAATAAAGTCATTTACAAAAACAAGATCCATATCGTCTGCTGTCAGTCCGGTCATTTCAAATACCTGACGGGCAGCTTCTGCGGTCGCTTTTTTCTCAAGATGCGGAACAATCGCATCGAGAACGGACGCTCCGGTTCCAAGCACCTCAATTGGCTTTGCATTAAATTTGCGGGCAATCTCTGTCGGAACTACGATACACGCTGCCGCTCCATCTGCAACACAGGAGTCACTGGATGTACGCAGATACTGTGTCATCTTTGGATTGTAAGGGGACTTCATATATTCCCACACATCATCAAATCCAGCCTCTTTCGCCAGCTCGTCAAACGGAGTTCTCCGAATGGCTCTCGGACAGAGTGTTGCATTTCTTCTGAAATGATAGGACTGATGATTCAATACATCGTCCGCCTGTTCCGCAGTCAGTCCGTTCTCATGTACATAATAGTTTATCCAGTCATCGTGGTTCATACCAGGACCGCCGCCGAGATATCTTCCGTAAGCACGGTCAAAGATAGAATCCAGATCAGGGAATAATACCTCCGGTGTAAGCGCTGTTCTCATGTGATCCGGTGTATTTCCATCCGGCATGCCTGTACCCATCTCACTGCATCCTGTCAGTACGATATCATAAGCACCGCTTGCCACCGCAAATACCGCTTCTTCAAGAGCGATGTATCCTGTACAGCATCCTTCGGAATGGGTGATAGATCCCTTTCCTCTCATGCCAAACCAGTCTGCCACCTGAAGGTTTGGTGTGATACTGTTATACAACATATGCGGGTTCGCCGATCCATGGAAGAAGTACTGCACATCTCTTGGCTCGACTCCCGCATCAGCCATTGCATCCAGCGCAGCATATCCAAAAAGTTCCCCGTTTGTCAGTCCCTTATAGGTCGGATTCTCCACCCCATTGAAAAATGGAGTTGCACCGACACCTACGATTGAGACACTCCTCATATTTTTCCCAAGTTTTACATTCGTCAACATATCATTACCTCACATTTACATTTCATCCATAATATGATCAACAAGATCACCGATTGTCTCAAACTGGCTCATTCTTGCCACCGGAATCATGACATCGTATTCATTTTCTATGGATGCACTCAAAGCTACCTTCTGCATAGACTGACCGCCAAGCTCCTCAGCGATCTTTGTGTTTTCATTCATCTCAGATGCCTCTTTTTTGTAGGCTCTTGCAGCAAACTCAATCACCTTTTCTAAAACGTCTTTTCTTTCTTCCATGGTTTTCCTCTTTCATACTATCTAAAAATTATGTAATTATTTCTGATACTTTTCTTCCTCTGCCTTTACAAAGCCCGGCTTTGCCAATCCGACAAATACAGCAAAACCGACCGCCATAAGCACTGCTCCGCAGATATACGGAATACGGTAGCTTCCTGTGATGCCGTAGAATGCTGCAAAGAATGCAGGTCCGATTGCACCAACGACCTGGATGATCGGCTGAATCACTCCGTATCCATTTGCAAAGCTGTCGCCAAATTCTTCAATACACAGAGAAGCCGGCCAGTTTGCAGCTCCGCCAACTACCATACCGATCATAACGAGGGAAGCCCACACACCAACAGTTGTTCCGGTAAGATTCAAAAGCATTGCCGCAACACCACATACATAGGTTGTGCAAGCTGCTTTTCTTGCACCAATTTGGGAATCGATCACTCCACAGATATAAGAGCCCGGGAGTGCAAAAAGTCCGGATGCAAGCATCATCATGGTTGCCTTTCCCGAATCGAATCCAATTTCAAGAAGCCTCGGGAACAGCTGAACCATCAGACCACTCGCAAAAAGCAGCTGTGTGCCAAGTGTAATACCATGTATCCAAACCTGTGGGGTTGAAAGAAGCTTCTTGGTTGTCCAGATACTTTTTTTATTGAATTTTTTCTCCTCATCTGCACCTTCTGCAGCCTCTCCGTTATCCGGTGCAAACCCTTTGTCCGCAGGATTATCAGCAAGTAAAGCAGCCATCATAACAGCCGCAACAATTGCAATTACAATAAACGGGAGGAATCCTCCAAGGGAACCCATTGCACCATAACCGGCCTGATAGATCATAGTTGCTACGCCGGAGCAGAGCGGAATACCCATTGTTACAATTCCCATAACCACACCTTTTTTCTTTGGAAACCATCTGGAAATAAGTACCGGTGAAAGCTGATAACCTATACCACTGGAAATTCCATTTGCAAGAATCAGACAAACAGCAAAGAGTAGAAAATCACCACTTGTGCCAAGTCCGATCATTACAACTACATAAATTGCAAAACAAATAAGACTGAGCTTCTTTGCAGAATATTTTACTGAAAGCTTACCGAGCACAAACCCTGCAACGATATTCGCAAGTGAACCTGCGGAAATCAAACTTGTAAGTACCGCAGCATTCCATCCATGAAGCTCTGCCAGAGTTCCTGAAGCGGCATTCATTGCGCTTCCGACAGCAGTTGCTGTAAAGTATGCCAGAAATGCATAAATAATTAACAGCCAACCCTTACCATATCCCTTTTTTGTATTTTTCATTTTTTTTAATCCTCTTTTTTTCCAATATCTTTTTTCTTGTTACTTATTGAATGAAGCACTAAGTTTTTACGTCCCGGCACGTTTACTTATAGCCTTACTATAGCCAGATTTATCTTTTCCCTCAACTTTCTAATTTCCCAATGCTTTAGGAAAAAATAAATGTCCATTTTTTTACCTGAAATCTTATAATAAAACCATAGAAAAATAATATACAAGGAGGTATTTCATGAAAACAATCCACGTGCTTTTGGTATCCGGTCTTGTCACAATCGAACACCAGAGCAGAAAAATGAACGAAAGACTCCGGGAGCTTCTCGAAGCAACCGGCCGCTTTCAGGTAGTGATCACCGAAGAGTTCCGAAACATAACTCCGGAATATCTCGAACCCTATGATCTCTTACTCATTAATTATGACGGGAAGCTTCTGCCGACACAGCCTGCCAGACGCTTTGGCGAGCAGACAGAAAACGCTGTCTTCGACTTTGCCGCACAAGGCAAAGGCATCGTCTTCTATCATTCCAGTATCTGGGTCGACGCTCACTGGCCGGACGAGTGGCGTAAACTGCTTGGCGGATACTGTGCTATGGAGCAGGGCTGCCGCCGCTGTCCCAAAGATGATTACTATGTAGAAACTACTGACCCCAATCATCCGATCACAAAAGACATTGATGCAAAATGGATGAATGTTTTTGATGATCTTTTCACTCAGCTGATCATACATCCGGAAGCCAGAATGCATGTGCTGGCATCTGTGTATGACAATGTTGATTTTTACAGGGTTCCCGGCTTCCCTCCCGCACATCATCCGGTGGAAATTCCTGATGGAGATCTCACAAAGATGCCCGGTGTAAATCAATACACGCCTGTAATCTGGACAAATGAATACGGAAAGGGACGTGTATTTGTCACATCCATCGGACACTGGGAAGCATTAGATCGTTTCAACTTTATCACCATGCTTGTCCGAGGATGCGAATGGGCCGCAACCGGGGAGGTAACTCTTGAAAAACCGGACCGCAGCGGAGATAACCGTTTAAAGCTTTTCCCATATTATTAAAATGACAGCAACTCTGACGAGACCTGCAGGGAGCTGCCGTCTGGCAGCTCCCTGCGGATACATGGCAACAAATGAAAAAAGGAGGCAGATCTTATGGATACATTGAATTTGAGCCTGCGGCAACGCAAACTGATTCATATTCTGCAGAATCAAAGCGATTATATTACCGGAAATGAACTTGCCGGACAATTGTCTGTATCTCCTCGTACAATTCGATACGATATCGAAACCATCAATCAAGCGCTTGCCCCTCACCATGCCAAAATCCTTTCAGAACGCAGCAAGGGATATCTTTTTCACGCAAAAGTCCCTGAAGCAATCCAGAAAATGAATCAAATTGAGGCTGCACTTTTTTCCAGAGAAGACCGTATACATTTCCTGGCTTTTCGCCTGTGTCTCTCCGATGAGCCTCTGAATCTGTACGATCTGGAAGAGGAGATTTATGTCAGCCGCACAGCACTGGAGAGTGATCTGCGCCATTTAAAGCGGAGCTACGGTCTGGATTCTCCTTATATTAAACTTCACCGTTCTGGTGACAACATTTGGTTTCATCCTGACGAAGCTAAAATACGTCTGCTTCTCAATCATCTGTTTCTGGAAGACTGGAATTATAACAGAAGTGAAAATGCCTACTATGATCATTCATTTCTGAATCGAAACATCATGGAGTATGTAACAGGTATGGTATCCCATGTTCTATATCAATTCGGAATATCCATGGAGGATTCCTCCCTGGTATCATTGAATCTGGCTATCACGATTATGTACTACCGTGTCACATCCGGACATTACCTGCCGGAGGATTTATCCATTTCATGGGAGGATTCACAATCCGCCAATGCTGCCCGGTGTATTTTCGACACTCTGGAAAACAAGTGGAACTGCACCTTCCGTCCTGAAGAACAAAATCACATATACCAACGAATCATGTCCGGACGTATATCTGACGTCACAGCTTTGAGTTTCGAGACCGCTCCTGTCTGTTTTGATCCGTCGATTCTGGCATTTGCAGATGAATATTTAACAAAAATAACAACAACCTTTGGGATTGATTTTTCATCCAATGAAGACTTTTACATCACACTTTTAATGTTTTTGAAACATCTGTCCATGCCTGCTGCGGTGTTTCAGCTGCAGGGAAATCAAACGATCTTAAAAAAAACATTGCTCATTGAATATGAGATTTCCTACTTGATTGAAGAATTGTCGCTGAAATATCTTGGGCATTATCTCAGCCAGACAGAACTTCTGTACCTGGCACACTGCATATACGGTGCATTGGAGGACCTTCAGGAAATCCATCCCAACACCAAACTGAAAACTGTTATCTGCTGTCATCTTAGCATGCCGGCCGCATGGGCACTTAAAAAGCGGATCATGGGGGTCTTTGACAAATATTTAAATCTTGTCAGTCTGCTCCCGGTTAATGCCAAAGACACATTTGATTTCAATCATATCGATCTTGTGATTTCTACGGCCCAGAAAATCATTACAAAAAACACAGGAACCGAAATCATATATTTTGATTCGGTTTTGTCTTATCAGGATTTTCCAAAGCTCTCTGCATTCATTCGGAAGAAGCAATTAGAAAGAATTGCTTTTTACCCATATCTTTCTATCAGGAAATTACTGGAACATGCTTTCTGGCATGAAAAGGCAGGGAACTGTGACCGATTTGAAATTATAGAATTACTTGCCAATGATTTTATAAATAACGGGTTCACCTCCGAAGATTACCTGGAAGATGTTCTGAGACGGGAATCCATCTCCACCAATGCCCTGAACCACGGAATTCTGTTTCTGCATTCTCTGGTCCCGTCGCAGAAGACCGCACTTTCTGCAGCCATCTTCCAGACTCCTGTCGTCTGGTGTTCCCGGAAGATTCGTATTGTTGTCATGGCCGCATTTCGGCCGGAACAAACTTCTTATGCATTCTATCTTCTCAATCGGTTTGCCGATGACCGCATTGACCTGGACCGGACAAAAACAAAACAGTCCTTTATAGAATACTTCTCATAAGCGCAAAGGCAGGATTGACCATCCTGCCTTTGCCGCTTCATTCAATATGCATCAATATTTAGTGGTTCGCTGCTCTTCTCTGCTCCAACGCTTCGTTTATCTCCTCCATCTTCTCATTGGAAAGCTTGTAGAAAAACAGCGGAATCATGCCGACAGCGACACAAATTGCAGGCACAATATTAACAACCATATTAATTCCCTGCCTGGCTGCCTCTGTCTGCTCTGCATTTGGCACATATCCTGATGCGCTGAGCAGCATTGCTCCCGCTACACCGCAGATTGCTGTCGCCAGCTTAACACTCAAAGTAAGGAACGAGCTGCACAGTCCCTCTTCTCGGACACCATTCTTATAATCACCATACTCGATACTGTCAGAAATCATTCCGTAAACAACACCCTGAGATGAATTCGCAATACCAATCACAAATGAAATCGCCAGAAGGAATGCAGCATTATTTGCCGGGAATGCGTACATAACCACAAATCCAATAACCATTAAAACATTCAGTGCCAGAATATAGTTTCTCTTTCCAAACTTCGCCGCGCCAGCCGGGACAAAGAACCCTCCAATCAATGCTCCGATGGACATGCTTGAATAAACCGGCGAGATCATTGTATAAGAACCAACCACGTAGATCACATAGTACGACAGCATAGTCATACGTCCCATAATACCAATCGTTCCACCAAGTGTATTAAGAATCACCAGCACAATCTGATCATTCTTTAAGAGCATCCTGATACTTTCAACGACACTTCTCTTTTCCTGCTCTTTATTCACATGCAGCTCACCCACATATTTCTCCGGGCAAATGTGCGCCGTAATCAAATAAATCGGAACCATAGCCAGAGAAAACAGTACTGTTGTCCAGAAATATCCCTTCGCAGTAGCCACATCGCTGTTACCGAAAAACAGGATCAACGGCATAGCAACTGCACCCAGAATAATCGATCCGACAGAGTTAAAAATATTTCTCGCCGCAGATAAAAGCTGTCTTTCCTGTGTATCCTTTGCAACTACATTCACAAGGCTCGCATACGCTGTCTGTACAACGGTATATGCCATACCCGCTCCAATATAAAAGGCCAGGCATAATAACACCTTCGTCATTCCCTGAACAGGAAGTACTGTAAATGTTAAAATATTAAAAATTGCAAGCACTGCCGGCGCAAATAAAATATATGGTCTGAATTTGCCCCATTTTGTATTTGTTCTGTCACAAATCATACCCATCATCGGATCATTGATCGCATCCCACACGCGGGCAATCAGCATAATCAGTGAAATTGCTCCCGCCGTCAGACCCACAACATCTGTATAGAAGATCATCAGATATGTATTGATCATGTACCAGCTCATCTGACCGCCCAACTCACCAATACCATAACCCAGTGTCAGCTTTAATGGTGTTTTCTCTTTCGTTTGATTTGTACTGCTCATAATTCTTCTCCTTTATTCACATTTTTTCGTTATTTATGCTTCCTGTAGGTATGCCGCAATTGCTTCGCCTGCCATACGCCCTGAGTTCACTGCAAATCCCATACTATTTCCCGGAAGAGTAAAGTTATAGCTGTCTCCGTAGATAGTATTCGCATCCGTTCCCGCACTGTATAAGCCTTCGATGGGCAGTAAGTTTTCATCCAGCACTTCGCAGTACTTATTGATCCTGACTCCTCCCAAAGTTCCATATGCGCCAAGATAGAACTTGCCGACCAGGTATTTTCCTCTTCCTGTAATCGGATGGAGATAGCACTGCTGCTTGTGGAATTTCGTGTCTGCACCTGTCTCGCACATCTCGTTGTATTCGTCGATGGTATCCTGAAGTACATCCGCGTCAATACCGAGCTTCTCTGCCAATTCAGGGATTGTCTCTGCTTCAAAATATCCGCCGTATCCCTGTTCTACCGCTTTGGCGGCCTGCTCGTCAAATTCATATACCGCAGTCGGGGAATGTACCAGACTGACCATGTCAGGCCCGTTCTTCTTATATTCCTTCAGGATTCCTTCGTCCATAATACAATATCCATAGTTCCCCGGCTGCATGTGAAGCGCATTACCGGTATAGGTGGTATTCCCCATCTCTCCCTCGCTCATAAAACGCTCACCAAACTGGTTGATCAAAAGGTTGGGCTGTCTCAGCACGCCATCCAGCACTGCCCAGTTTGCATTATCCGGAAGCTGATAGATTGCCTCGATATTTGTTCCAAATTTCTTCGCTCCTACCTTCCACATCATCTTCAATCCATCGCCGTTCAGACCCGGAAGTTGGAATGGGAAATAGTCTTCTCCCAAGCTGAGCCCAAACTCTTCCTTAATCATTTCTTTGTTATTGCCGAACCCACCGGTAGCAACTACAACCGCCTTTGCTCTTGCCTCAATAAGATTCCCGTCCTTATCCTTCGCAATTACACCGCACACTTTGTCATTCTCGAAGATCAGTTCCGTTGCAGCTGTCTCCAGATAGATCTCCGTTCCGTATTCTCGCGCCTTCTCTGTCAGGATTCTCGCCATCTTGCCGGCTGCTCTTGGTCCAATGACACCATTGTCCGACTTCACGATGTGCCAGGTTGCCTCCGACTCTTTAAAGTAACGGAATGCCCCGGCAAATTCTACTCCAAGGCTCTCCAGCCATTCAATCGTATCGGCACTCTTGTGGAAATACGTCTGCACCAGATCCTCATCAACCTGATAATGCGTATAGCGCATGTGCATCTTCAACGCATCCTCTACGCTTAAATTGTTGAAGTTCTGCTTCTGGATCTTCGTATCAATTCCCAGCGGTCCCATACCCATATTGGCTGCTCCGCCGGTGGTGTTTCCCTTCTCAAACAGGATACTCTTAAGTCCATGTTCCCCTAAGGTAACGGCTGCTGACAATCCGGCAGGGCCGCCTGCAACCACAACGACATCTGTCTCTACTGTTTTCACTATTTTTCCCCTTTCCGTTTGTGCTGTATTCACAGCCTTCACTGTTTTTTCTGTATCCTCTGTCGGTTTAAACGGCATAATCTTCGTCCTGTGCCTGCTTCCGGCTCTTGAAGATTTCTTACGTTCTTTTTTATCCTCTCTTTCTGTCTCCACGCCTTTCAGCCGCACTGCCTTTTGTACGATTCTCTGCCTATTTCCATTCACCTTACGGATTGCGCCGTTCGGACATGCGGTGAGACATGTTCCGCATTTCCTACAGTCAAATTCGTCAATTACCGATGTATATCCTTTTTTCGACTCAATACAGCCTGCTTCACATACGTTCCCGCAGTCATGACAGCCCTGGCATTTCGTATGGTCAATATAGAAAATGGTAAAGGCCTTGCATTGCTCAGCCCTGCAGAAATGATTCTTCTGGTGTTCTTCCACTTCCTCCATAAAGCTATGCAGAAGACTGAGTGCCGGAATTGCCGCGGATTTTCCAAGTGAACAGTTAGTGAAAACAGACATGGCGTCTCCAAGCTCACGAATCATATCCAGATCTTCCGGCGACGCTTTTCCTGTCGTGATATCCCGGAATATCGATTCTAACTGAAACAGACCTTCTCTGCAGAATGTACATTTCCCGCAGCTGCGTTCCCGGAAGCAATGCAGTTCTTCCAATGCGCATTGAATCAGGCACTGGCTGTCTGTAATGGTCTCAACCACTCCGCTTCCATATAGGAAGTCTTCTGAAATCTCCGGTATTTCCGGACGATAATAGCGATGACTGCTCTTATAGGCTTTCGCCGGACCCTTTGCCACTTCAGAAAACGCTGTTCCAAACGGCACCTCCTGCGGCTCTCCATGGTCGATGCTAAGAATAATCCCCGGCTTCTCACCGATTAATGCATCTGCATATGCCGCCATGTTTTCCAAATGAAGCATAAGACTGTCTGCATACTTTCTAACATCTACAATGTCTGCCACTTCCACTTCCAGCTCTACCTGATTGTCTTTCGCTAGTGTCTGCAGCAGAACGAGGTATTTTTCATCCCGGACAACACAAACTGCCTTTGCAATACGGAGCGCCTTCAACACTGCCTTGATACCGGCAATGATTCCTTCCGGATTTTTCTCCAGAAGTACATTCAGCATAGCATCCGAATCATCATTATTCAGTGCTGTTACAATACTTTGACAGACACGGTCTTTCATGAGTGCGGATAGTGAACATGTTGTATTCCCGTAGCTTCTGACATCTTTAATTCTCTCATAAATCTGTTCCGGACGCAGACTTTCCGCAACCTCCAGCGCCTTTGTATTCTTATTTAACATCTGCGGTCACCTCCTTATCCTGCTCTGTATAATCACTCCAGATGCAAGGAGATGAGATGGTAAATCTCAAATCACACTGAAGACATCTTCCGGCCTCTTTACAGAGCTTCTCATCACAGATTCCTTTGCTGATCGGGCTGAAATCCTTCTTTCGCTCAGAGGCTTTTGTAAATTCCTCCTCTGCTCTTTCCAGATAGCCGAAGTTTTCAATTTTTCCAATCCGTTTCTCCACCGTCTCCTGTGGCACAAGAATCTCCGTAATATCTCCATCTCCGCCGAGATAACGGTCTATTTCTGATGCCGCCTCTCTTCCGGACGCAATCGCCTGAATAACGGTTTTTGTTCCATATACAGCATCACCACAGGCAAAAATTCCATCAACACTTGCCGCAAGGCTTCCTTCCTTTACAGCAATCGAATTCGCACGTCCGCGTTCCAGACCGGATTCCTCTGACAGCGCTGTCCTTTGCCCCACTGCAAAGATAACGGTATCGCATGGGATGGTATGCTCAGAATTCTCTTCTTTTACAATGATTGCGCGCCGGCTCTCATCAAAGGAAAAACTCTTTACCTTGCTGAACTGAACCCCTTCTACATGTGACTCTCCACAAATTTTATCGAAGGTTCTTCCCGGATAGACGAAGATTCCCTCTTCCTTTGCCTGCTCGATTTCTTCATCATCCGCCGTCATTTCCTCCCGTTTCTCCAGGCAGGCCAGATGAACCTCTTCTGCGCCCAGACGAACCGCAGATCTGGCACAGTCAAAGGCAACATTTCCCCCTCCTAAGATTACGACCTTTCGCCCCATTCCCGTCTCATGTCCCATGGAGCAGTTCTTAAGAAAATCTGCATTGAGAATGGTACCTTCCAGATTGCTTCCCTGCATTGGAAGACGTACTCCCTGGTGTGTTCCGATTGCCACTAACACTGCGTCAAAATCCTTTAATAATTCCACCGGATTTTCCACGTGGCAGTTCGTCTCAACTGTTACCCCCGCATCCTCAAGATAACCTGCTTCTCTTTCAACTACCTCTCTCGGAAGGCGATAGGAAGGGATTCCGTACTGCATCTGTCCGCCCAATTTCGGATATGCTTCCTTTAGAACAGTCTCATGTCCCTGCTTTGCCAGATAGTAAGCCGCTGTCATCCCGGATGGTCCGCCGCCGACTACACACACTCTTTTGCCCGTCGGCGGCAGGTGTTTGCTGTTCTTTTTCCACAGTGTATTATCTGTATGCTCTGCCACGTAGCGCTTTACATTTCGTATGGATACCGGCTCATTCACCTCACCGCGCCGGCATTTTGTCTCACATGCATGCGTACAGATCCGTCCCAAACATTCCGGGAACGGCAGTTTCTCATGGATAACCGCGGTTGCCTCCGCATATTTTCCATCTTTTGCAAATCTCACATAACGCGGAATATCCGTATGTACCGGGCAGGCGGCCTGGCAAGGTATGAGTGTGTCACGCTTCTCAACAGGCGTATAATTCATCAGGTCACGAATGGTTCCTGTCGGACAGACCTCTGCGCATGCCCCGCAAAATCTGCAGTCACTGTCTTTCAGAAGTTTATCCTTCACCGTTCCGATATAAACTTCCATATTTTCCTTGCTGTATTGAAGGACTCCTACACCTCTTAAATCACGGCAGGCACGCACACAGCGTCCGCACAGTACACAGCGGCTCATATCATGAATCAGAAGAGGATTTGTCTCATTTCTTGCAAAGCCTTTTGCTCTTGTGCGCATCCTCATGGCAGACACACCCATATACTGGATCAGTGTCTGAAGCTCACATCTTCCGAATTTCGGACAAGTGGTACAATCCTCCGGGTGGGCAGCAAGAAGAAGTTCCATCGCCAGATTCCTGCTCTTGTTGATCTTCTCATTCTGTGTAACAATCTTCAGCCCTTCTCTGGCTTTCAGAGTACAGGAAGGAACAACCTCCTCTGTCCCCTCCTGCTGTACCAGGCAAAGTCTGCAGGAACCAAGCTCCGGAAGATCCGGGTGATGACACAGATGAGGAATATAGATCCCGTTTTCAAGTGCGGCATCCAGCATGCTTTTCCCCTCTTCTGTCTGTATCTGTTTTCCATCAATCCACACTGTTACCTGTTTTTCCAATCTGCACACCTCACTCTCCGACTCCGATGTATTTCTTCCTTTTCGCAGCCAGATTCTCAACGTTCTTCTGTGTCACAAGTCCATCTCTGATTTCATTTGAGTGCTCCCATTTACCAGCCTCATATAACCGGGATCTGGCTATCTGCTCCTTGGAAAATACTGCCCGGATCTTTCCATCTGCAATTTCCAGATTCCCCTCGATTCCGCAGATCGGACATTCCACCTTTGTTCCCTGGTTTGAAATCGTCAGAATGTTCTCATGGCAAACGGGACAGACACCCTCTGTGTCTCCGCGGTAACGCACCCTTTCTTCTTCCGTTTCTGCCTGCAGCGCTTCGGCAATATTCTGTCCGACCTTTCTTGCCCTTTCAAGCATATCCTCTCTGCCTAATACATTTACATAGTCCATGGCTGCATGATACTGAAGCTTGTCAATTACATCCATACCCATAGATAATGTGAACTCATACATGTTCGGCATCGCAAGTGATAACCAGTTCTCTGTCCGTGCTCCGCCCACTGTAATCAGTGCCGCAACTCTCTTCTTCAGGAATCTTTCGTCCGGGTAGGTCTCCGGTGCACGTCCTTCTCGCTTTCCGGCTTCGATTGCAGGCTTAATAAATGTAATATCGTGGGCCGGGCCAATTCGATCGCACACCACCTTAAAATTACCGGTAGGCGCCAGAACATATGTTGGTGAGCCTGCGATGACTGCATCCGCCGACATCAATGCTTCATGAATCACCGGAAAATCGTCATCCTTATGGATGCAGGAGCCATTTCCCTTACCCATTGCAAGACCTGCCACACAACTACAGCAGCCTGTACATATATGGATATTTAAGTCATCACAGCGCACGAATTGAATATCCATACCATTTTTTTCACATTCCAGGAGTGCCTCCTTAATAAGGATTTCGGTGTTGCTCAGCTTTCGACCAAACGAAAAACCGACTACTTTCTTCTTCTCCATCGTTGCTTTCTCCTTGTAATTGTGTATTGTTATTGTTTCTACAATAATATCTAATTCCAAATCATGCCTCAAACTTACAATTGCCACTTCAATGTGGCAAAAACTAATTTTGTACTTTTCCATATAAAACTATAAGTTATAATTATTCTGAACTATTCTGAAAGGAGACACTTAAGATGTCAAACAGGTAAAAAACGGTAAATCCGGGTTTTTAGAATTTGCGAAAGAATTCCTGGCTTTGAAACCACATATGGATATCTCCAGAATCGTTTGCGAGGATGATATAGTCGTTGTATTCTTTAAATGCACCATAGGCAATGCCATGCATAAAGTTGTTGATATATACCGTATTAAAAACGGAATGTTGGCAGAACATTGGGATTGCAGAGAAGGGAATGTACAGGGAATATCTTCGGTAAACGGAAACAGCGTTTTCTAACAAAGAAGGGTCCGATGGAAGATTGCTTTGTAAAAAGTCTCCGTTATGATATAATGAAACCAATTCGAACGAAAAAAATCAGCGAAATACGGAGATCATTAAATGGAAACACTGAATTTAACGCTGCGGCAGCGGAAGCTGTTGCACATTGTGCAAAATCAACATGCCATTATTACCGGACAGGAATTGGCGAAACAGCTTCTTGTCACCCCCCGGACAATTCGTACAGATGTGGCAGAGATCAACAGAATTATTCGCCCATACAATGCTCAGATCCATTCCGAGCGCAGCAAAGGATACCACTTTGAGGCAGAGGATCCCCTGCTCATCCAACAGCTGAACCAGATTGAAAATGCTTTCCTGACAAAAGAGGACCGTGTCCGCTATCTGGCATTACGGCTATGCTTAACAGAGGAGCCTCTCAACACCTATGATTTAGAAGATGAAATCTTCGTCAGTCACACGACATTGGAGCACGATATTCACCAGTTAAAAATGCAATATATGCTTTCTGAGCCTTATATTTCAATAAATTATTCTAAAGATTACTTAAGCTGCGAACAAGATGAGGTGAAGATCCGCCGTCTTCTCGTGAACCTGTTTCACAAGGACTGGAATTATCAAACTCACGGAAATGCCTATTACGGATATCACTTTTTAAATCACGAACATTTAAAATTTATTATGAAGGAATTACCGATTCATCTGAAAAATCATAATATGATATTAGATGACCCAACAATGGTTGCTCTGGATTTAGCAGTCGTAGTCATGTTTCACCGGATCAGTAATGGTCATGTGCTTCCTGAAACATTCGATATCCCTATCACAGACTCCGCTGTGTACGCTGTAACAGAGGATTTGTTCCTTTCTTTAGAACAATACTTTACATGTTCCTTTCCTGCCAGCGAACGACTTCATATTTATCAGTATATAACTTCCGGAAATGTCCTTACCACAAAAGATCTCAATCTGCAGAATCCGGAAGCTTCTTTTGATGCTGATGTTATAGAGATGGCCCATGCATATTTGTGCAGCATCCACAATTTATACAATATTGATTTCAGAAAGGACAAGGACTTTTTCATTACCCTGTTGTTTTTTATCCAGGACTTGAAAATAGATCACCGCATCTATAATTCTCAGGAAAACACAGACATTGTGCAGGAACAATTGATGGATGAATTAGAATTGGCCTTTCTCTTTCAGGATATCGCCAATCAGTATCTGGGACATTATATTACAAGAACAGAGCTTCAGTATTTAGCCCACATTATATCCGGTGCCATTGAATTTCTGTTTGAAACCAATCCGGAAGCAAAAATAAAAACTGTGGTCTGCTGTCACTTGAATCCGGCGGCATATTGGTCGTTGAAACGACAGATTTTAGGTGCCTTTGACAAATACCTGGATATCATTGACCTTTTACCTGTGAATGCAAAGTATTTCTATGATTTTAGCAATACGGATTTGATTCTTTCGACAGTACAAAAGGAGATTACGGATTTAAATACCTGCGACACAGTCCGGATCAATACGATTCTGTCGCTAAAGGATTACCTGACTCTGTCTTCCTATATTACAACAAAACGTATGGAAATGCTCTGCCCGTATAGCCGACATACCCTTTATGAAATGCTGCTGGATGCCTATTGGCATAAATCCGAGACAGTAGAGTCTCGCTTCCAGGTTCTGGATACCCTGACACAGGATTTCCTCCATGACGGAATTGTGGATGAGATGCAGGTACAATTACTTTTAAGAAAAGAGGCATTTATGTCTGCTGCCACAAGAGCCGGCATCCTCTTTCTCTATGTCCCATGCCCGGTAAATGATACAAAGTTCTCCGTGATGATTCTGAACCACAGAATCAAATGGAACACATACAAAATCAGAACGATCATCCTGGGAGCATTCAAAAAAGAGGATTTATCCCTGATCTTCCGTTTCAATCATATCTTTCATAATGATGAGGTTTGTGCAATCGAAAGGGTACGGATGATAAAGACCAAAAAAGAACTCTGTGATTATTTTGCAGATGTTTAAAACAAACTATCGATTATATTATTAAGAAAGTTCCCGTTCATAAGATTCTCTGTGCGCAGGCGGGCCGCAAGCTATTTTGCCCGCCTGCACACAGCTTTTTATTCTAATTTATCGAATCCATTGTCTTACTGAGTCTGTTCAGGCTTCTGTCAAGCTTTTCATACATCTCAACATAATATGGATACAGCTTATCATAGACCTCTGCCCATTCCTGATTCGGCATGATGACTTCTTTCACTTTAACAATCTCTTTTACCGCTTTTGTCAAATCTTCAAAGACACCGACACGATGACCGGCAAGCAGTGCATCGCCTACCGGCACATCGCCGGATGCTTCATCCAGTACGTATACCGGCATATGAAGCATGGACGCTTTTATCACAGACCACGTACGGCTCTTTGCGCCGCCGCCGCATACGCGAAGTATATTTGCCTGACCACCAGATGCCTTCACGGTTTCCATCACATGGCGAAGCGCATATGCTGTCCCTTCAAATACAGAACGTACCAGCTCTGACCTCTTCATATCCATGCGCATGCCGATGAACATTCCTCTTGCGTAATCGTTCCAGAGCGGAGCCCTTTCGCCTAACAGATATGGGAAAAAGTACAAACCATTAGAACCTGGTTTCGCTTCCAGCGCAAGCTCATTCAGATAAGTATATATATTTTTACCATGCTCCTTTGCATAAGCACATTCCTCTGCTGCCATAGACTCAATGAACCATTTCAGAGCCGCCCCGGATGTCTGAATCGGCGCATCAAAGACCCATGGCATTCCATCAATCGCACAGGGTCTGGTTACAACTGGTATATCTGATCTGCTCTTTTTATCACTTCCTATAAACACTAAAGAAGTCGTTCCGGAAGACTCTCCCGCTTCTCCAAGACAGGACAGTCCGGTTGCATACATGGATGCCATTGCATCACTGCACCCCGCTACGACAGGGATTCCTTCCGCAAGCCCGGTCTCTTCTGCCGCCTTTTTCGTGACCGTTCCTATCACTTCATCTACCAGTTTTACTTCCGGCATTACTTTGTCCAGATCTATACCAATTACATTTCCAATTTCCCCGGACCAGGTCAGAGAGCTGATGTCCATACATTGTGTCCGTAATGCCTGATCAATATCTGATGTTGCAGCGCCTGTCAACTTCATATTAATAAAAGAACTGGCCTGCATAAAATATTTTGTTTTGGCAAAAAGCTCCGGTTCATTTTTCTTAAACCACAAAAGCTTGTTTGGCAAAAAGGCTACAGACGGCTGACCGCCTACAATTGAAACAAAACGGTCAAATCCAATCGTATCCACAATATAATTCAATTCATTTACGGAGCGGCTGTCCTGATAGGTCATTGCATTCCGAACCGGCACTCCATTCTCATCAACCGCCAGAAGCGAAACCGTATGAGAGCTGATTGAGATACCCCTGATTCTGCTTACGATGTCTTTCCCTGCCTGCTCTGCTAAAGAACGGAAAATTTCACATGCATGCTCCCACCATGTATTTGCGTCCTGCTCCTGTCTTCCCGGTCCCGGATTCAGAAAAACACTGGGGCGGCTTGCCTCCGCTGCAATCTTTCCATCTGCTCCCATAATGATTGCCTTGATATTTGTTGTTCCGCAATCCATACCAAGAACATAGTCGTCGCCTTTTTTTGACATTCTCGTTTCCTCCCTCTTTTCAAAGGTTTTTCCTGCTAATAGAATAGCAGTATGGTCTTTTCTCTTCAAAAACCAATTTTCCGCAAGCAAACGGCAATTTAAAGTTTGTCATCCGGCAGGCAAAGCATTATTCTGAAACCAGATTCAGGAAAGGAGCAAACAAATATGAAAATGAAGGCAGCATTAATGTACGGACCAAATGACATTCGCATAGAAGAAACGGATAAACCGCTTTGCCCGGCTGATGGTTTGATATTAAAGATTATGTCAGTAGGACTTTGCGGTTCTGACATCCGCAACCTGACAACCGATTCACGGAAGGGCAATTATCCTTTTATTTACGGACATGAAATTGTTGGATATGTGGACGAGATTGGTCCGGAACAGACAAAATACAAAGTTGGGGACAGGCTTTTCTTGTTCCCGGGAACCTACTGTATGGAATGTGACGAATGTGTCAGCGGTCACAGCGAGAACTGCTCTGACACTCACGTTGCCAAGCTTGCCGGAACCGGCGGATTTGCACAATATGTAGCCGTGACAGGAGAAAAGATTCATTACGGCGGCATTTATGAGATCCCGGATGGTATATCCTTTGACGCCGCAAGCCTTGGAGAGCCGCTGACCTCCGTATTTGCCTGCCTGGAAAATGTAAAGGTCGGCTATCCGGATACTCTGGTCATCATCGGCGCAGGTCCGATTGGATGCTTTATGGCTCAGCTTGCCAAGATCCGCGGAGCACAGAAAGTTATTATGATTGATATTAATGCCAGCCGTCTGGAAATGGCTAAGCAGTTCGGTGTCGACATTACCGTGGACAGTTCTAAGGAGGATCCGATTGAAGCAATCCGGACACTGACCCATGGTAAAGGTGCTGACAAGGTTATCTCCGCAACTCCTGTAAATGCTACGCAGACACAGAGCATCCACATGGTAAAGAAGGGCGGTCTCGTAGTATTCTTCGGCGGCGTTCCGAAGGGATCCATGACAGAGCTTGACTGCAACCTGATCCATTACAACAACATCTGGATCAAGGGGCATTTCGGTGCATCCTATGACCAGTCAAAGCGCGCATTCCAGCTGGCAATTTCTCCGGCATTCCCGACTGAGAAATTTGTCACCCACATACTTCCGCTGGATAAGATCAATGATGGAATCAAACTTACCAGAACAGGTGAGGCAATCAAGGTTGTGCTTCATCCCTGGGATGAATGCTGATGAATATTTAAGGGATTGCAAATTCGCAAAACGAAAAGTATGGTTGATTCTCCTGTTTGTACTCTTTCACAAGCGGGAAGGACCGCAGGGGCTGTATGCCCGGTCCCTCCCGCTTTTTCATTTTCTCCTACCACAGCGCCTTTTCCGCCGCTTCCCCTGAGGCGAAGGGGCCCGGGATCGTGCTCAGTCCCCTGTGTTCTCCGGAATAATCCGTATCCAGTGAGAGATCTGAACCGTCCGGGTTCTCAAATCTCTGCTCCGGCTCGAAAGCCTTTCCCAACACGTCGCTCGTAATGATGCCGTCCCGGAAATCTCTCAGATACTTATAGATATTCGTCTTTACAAAGTACTTTCCATCTTTCTCCTCCAGCTCAGCGTAGGCCTTCACTGCCGGATCTGCGCTGTAGAAGGATTTCTCGCTCCTGCAGTGCTTGGCCCCGTTAAAGTAGGCGTTTCCGTTTACCCACACCGGAAGATGGGAGAAATGGTAATCCTGCAACTTGATCATATCCGCAGGCTGATCCATATCAAACTGGGCGATCCACTCATCATAGGTAGGATAATCGTCGAACACCTCTGTGCCCACCACCTGATTGTCCGCCATCATAAAGCCCATGTCCTCTTTTACTTCCGCCTCCTTCACCGGCCAGTTCTGGATAAAGATATTGTTATAAATCCTGTCGTCCCCGTGAAGGATGGTCATAAATCCGGCCACCTCTGTTCTATGTGGGATGTGATAGGGCGTATAGCGGGGCTGGTTGACTCCGTTGACGATCATATCGGTTCCTCCTCCGACTGCTGTGAAAGCCCCCCGGATCAGATTGTGGACCACCGCCACTCCCTCTGTGGCAATGCGGACAGATGCCCTGGAAAGCATCACATTATTGTCAATGAGCGTAGGACCGTGGCTGACCTCTATAAATACATCCTGACTCATCATGGCTCCCATGGCCATGGGTATATCCTCGCTTGGCGCATGGTTGTCGTGGAACAGGTTCTTGCTGATCCTTGTCCCCTGGGCCTGCCAGTCACACCAGATTCCCATGGTGGAGTGATGGATATGGTTGCGCCGCATGGTGACATCAATGGCTGCGTGGAGCTTGATGGCCGCAATCTCCGCTCCTCCCAGCTGCTGCATATTGTTGATATGATGGATATGGTTGTCCTCAATGACGCTGAATACACATCCCATGCGTCCTACAATACCGGTCTGCTCACAGTGATGAATATGACACCTTCTCACAGTATGGCTTCCTATCTTTTCCTTCAGCCACCCGTGATACTGTCCCCGGCACACTGCATCCCGCTCCATCTGGGTCGGGCTCTTCACATGCTTTCTTGTAAAATAGTGGTCATTTTCCGGATCATAGTATTTCCCCAGAGAGATGCCGCAGCACTTACTGTTGCTGATCTCGCAGTCCTCGATAATCCATCCCTTTGACCAGTGAGGTCCCACCATGCCGTCCTGGTATGCGGCGGGGGGTGCCCATGTAGTGGCAGCCTTCTCCACAAAAAATCCTCTCAGGGTAATATAATCCACTCCTGTCTTTGACGGCATGAAGCAGTTCCGCCTCACATTGATCTCCACCTTCTCCTCATTCGGGTCCTTGTCCTGGAAGTTGGCGTAGATCACCGTCTCGTTTCCGTCCTGCTCCGTATACCATTTGTATATGGAATACTCCGGTTCCCAGGAGTACTCATAGATTTCTCCCTTTATGCACTCCTCCAGCGTCTCCGCCTCATACAGCTGCCAGTCGTTTAAATAAACCGCCCCTGTATGTCTGACCACAGGTGCGAAATACCAGTCACCCTCCACCATGGTCGTATAGGGGTTGTAGCTTCCAAAAATCCCATTGTCCACTCTCAGCACCCACACGCTGTCCTTGTATTTCCTCCATCCCGTGGCAGTCTCGGCACCTGTGATAACCGCTCCCAGCGGCTTTTCACTCACATAGGTGATCCGCTCCTCCTCAGTACCGGCATGGACGGGATCCACATACTCTCTGTAAATCCCCGGCGCCACGCTTACAGTGTCTCCCGGCAGCGCTTTCCGCGCCGCATGACTGATGTGTCTGTAGGGCCTCTCTTTTGTTCCGTCCCCTTCCCCGGACACCTGCGCGTCAACATAAATGATCATCTGTCATCCCTCCTTTAAACTCTTGCATTTAGTATACCTTATTTTCTTCCTGCTGTGGCTCTCAAACTGATATTCAGCTTCTCCACCTTCAGGAAGTAGTAAATAACCGCAGTGGCAATGGTTACGATCAGCGGAATACCCGCAAACATAAAGATCAGCATATTGTTGCATGCTGCGGACTGTACGGCTGCCGCTGCGTCAAATCCGCTGGCTGCCAGAAGCCAGCCGCTGATGCCGGATCCAAGTCCGCTCCCCACCTTCATACCAAAGGACGTACAGGAGTACATGGAGCCATCCAGCTTTTTCCCTGTCTTGTATGTCGTATATTCTGACGCCTCTGCCACCAGAGCATTGAAAGTTCCCATCATGGAGCAGTTGGTCAGAGAGCAGAGTCCGTACAGTACCAGCATAGCAGGCATATTTTTCATCACTGCCGCAAACACAAACAGAACTCTGAAAAGCACCTGTATGATAAAGGAGACAAGGTTTACATTTCTGATGTTGTTAAATTTCTTAACCAGGAACGGAACGATGATCAGTCCAATCACACTGGGAATGGAGTACATGGTCATAAAGGTTCCGTACAGATTAGCATCTCCCATAATGTACATGAAGTAGTACACCGCCACTCCCATGGAGAGTGCCACGCTCAGGTAACCGAGCACATATATCATGGCAAGCATGTCAAAATACGGATTTTTGAGCAGCGTCTTCAGCGTGTCGATCAGGCTCACCTTCTGTGCCTTCGGAGCCTCCTCTCCCACAGCCGGGGCTTCCTCCGGCAGCTCTTTGACAGAAAATACGGAGAAGGTGTTTACGATAAGTCCGATCACCGCATAGAAAATTGCCACGTTGCGCCATCCGGCCGCTCCGCTTCCGAAATACTCCACCAGCTTTAATGTGGCGTTGGACACGAACAGATTGGCTGCCGTAGAAAAAATAAAACGGAATGTACCAAGCTGTACTCTCTCTGCCCCGTTCCTCGTGATCAGAGAGGTGAGCGCAGAGTAGGAAATATTATTTGCCGTATAAAAAACTGCGTTCAGCAGCGTGTAGGCGATAAAAAAATATACATACTGAGCAGCTTCACCGATACTCTCCGGTATGGCAAACACTGCAATCAGGCAGAGGGCGTTTCCTATGTAGGAATACAACATCCAGGGTCTGGCCTTTCCCATTCTGGAATGTGTCCTGTCAATAAAGGTTCCGAATACGACATCTGAAATGCCGTCCAACAGCTTGGAAACCATAATCAGTGTTCCCACAATTCCTGCCGCAAGTCCCACTGTATTTGTCAGATAGACCATGACAAAGCTTGTGATAATGCCGTAGACCATGTTAGCGGCCCAGTCGCCGGTTCCATAGCCGATCTTGTTAAAAAGATTGAGATATTTTCTTTCTTCCATTTTTGTTCTCCTTCCTTTTTTCGCCCTCTCTTATAAGCATAGAGCGGTAACTGGTGAGAAGACTCCCGTCGAAGTCCGTCTCATATTTGCACGACATGTCTTGCTTTGATCATGGACTCATTATATAATACAGACATCAGGTCAGAAATGTCTAAATCAAACTCTTAACGCTAAAATTGTATCGTATTCAGACTACAAAAGGAGACAAAATGAACCAAAATAACGAGAAATTCGACAAGATTAATCTCTCACTGCTGAGACATTCCCAGGAATATTTTCTACACCATTTCGGTGTGTCAAAGTCCTTTTTGACCTATCACAATTTCGGGAGCAGTATATCCGAATATCTAGAGATTGGGATGCCCTACATGATCCTGTACGAGTCCCTGAACAAGGCACAGGATCAGTCCATGTTTTTTGAATTTACAGAGGGTGCAAAAAACATGATCCACACTACTCTCTCAGAGCTGAAGGCCTTTGGCGAGCGGCCGCTCCACTCCCATGATTTCTATGAACTCACTGTCGTTCTGTCCGGTGAGATCGTCCTGCAGATCGAGGATGAAAGGATCACCTACCACGCCGGGGAATGCTGTCTATGCAATAAAAATATCCATCACCGGGAGATATTTGAAACGGATTTTGAGATCGTTCTCTTTCTGTTTCAGGAGGACTATATCCAGTCCGTCCTGAGCCAGAACCTCCTCTACAACATGGAAGGGAAGGGGTATGTAAAGGACACGTTCTTCAATCAGCTGCTCTTCAAAAACAAAAACGGAAAGATCCCCTTTCTGGACGCAAAGGAGTACGTGGATTTCAAGCCCCGGAAATCCTATGACACGAAAGAATTCTTTACACTTTTAAATTCCATAATCCTGGAAATCAGTGAAAACAGGTCCGGAAAAAATTATATGATGAAAGGATATTTCTGCCGGTTCCTCTCTATCTTGGAAAATCCTGAAAATTACGCAGTATTCTTTCACAAGGCAAAGCTTTCCAAGGAGGAAGCTCTGCTGTATCAGGTATCTGTTCTGCTGGAAAAGAAGAAAGGGCGCATCACCCGCCAGGAACTGGAAGAGACCCTGAATTATAACGCTGATTACATCAACAGAATTGTCAAAAAGCGCACAGGGATGCCCCTGTCGGAGCTGGGACAGCTGTTTATGCTGAAGGAGGCCTCTGATATGCTAAGAGACACGGATCTCAGTATCAGCACCATCTGCGAAAAGCTGGGCTACTCAAACAGGAGCTTTTTCTACAGACTTTTTGAAGAGCGCTACAAAATGAAGCCAACAGAGTACAGAAAGCAGTACCGGAAATAGCCGTCCCGCGGCTCATAGAAATTCAAGGTACTCTTTTCTCACAATCAGTTTTTCATATATATCTCTCCCTCCTATTCTCTTGGTTTTATTGTGAAATCCTTGAAAATAAGCTGTCAACTTTTTTATACCACACCAGATCTATCCAGGCTTGGTAGGAATTATATTGAAGCCGGAAGCTATATCGAAATCTTTTTCCCAAAACACAATGT
>CAZZBJ010000002.1:0-47606 GCA_964652805.1 uncultured Mordavella sp.
CCATCCACCTTAGGCATCATGATGTCAAGAATTACGCCGTCATAATTGTCAGCCTTCAGATACTCCAAGGCTTCCTGTCCATCATAAGCGGCATCTACAGAATAATTATTTCTTTCCAATATTACTGTAAGCGCCTTTGACAACGCCCGCTCATCTTCCGCCAGTAAAAGTCTCATATCATCCACTCCTCTTTATATCTTAATTTGATTGAAAAACAAGCCGTCTCGATGATGTAATTATAGCATATACGCTGTAGTTTAAATAGAAATAAAAAACTCAAACAATTTTATCAATGCCTCACGCACCGTCCCTTTTTGTTCGTATTCGTATCATAAAAAACTAAGAAAAGCCCCGGCACATGCCGAGACTTTGTCTACAGTCTGAGACAGGATGATATTCCTGTCCGTTTTTTATTTCTTCCTCTCTTAAATCTTCGCAATGTCGATGAGGGTCAGCTTCTTGATGTCCGCGTTCTCCAGACTGGTGCTGAGCGCCTCCGCTGTGTCGATGGCTGTCAGCACGTTGACGCCTGTCTCGATGGCGTTCCTGCGGATCACAAAGCCGTCGCGGGCTCTGTCCGCTCCCTGGGGCGGTGTGTCGATGATCAGGTCGATCTTGTGTCCCAGTATCAGGTCCATAAGGTTGGGGGACTCCTGCTCGATCTTATTCACGGGAACCGCCTTCACGCCGCCGGCCTGCAGGGCCTCGGCGGTGCTCCTTGTGGCAAAGATCTTGTAGCCGATCTTCTCAAAGCGGCGTCCGATCTCCACAGCCTCCGGCTTGTCCTCATCCCGGACGGTGATGATCATGTTCTTATGCTTCGGCAGCTTGATGCCAGCTCCCAGAAAGGCCTTGTAGAGGGCCTCGTCAAAGGTCTTGGCAATGCCAAGACACTCGCCTGTGGACTTCATCTCAGGTCCGAGACTGATATCCGCGCCCCGGATCTTCTCAAAGGAGAACACCGGCATCTTGATGGCAAAGTAGTCTGCCTCCTTCTGCAGTCCCGGTGCATAGCCCAGATCCTTCAGCTTGTGTCCGATGATCACCTTTGTGGCCAGCGGCACGATGGGGATGCCTGTCACCTTGCTGATGTAAGGAACGGTACGGCTGGATCTCGGGTTGACCTCGATAACGTACACGTCCTCCCCGCACACGATGAACTGGATGTTGATCAGTCCGATCACGTGGAGAGACTGAGCCAGCTTCTTTGTATACTCCTCAATGGTCTTCTTTGTCTTCTCGGAAATGCTCTGGGCCGGGTAGACGGAGATGCTGTCTCCGGAGTGGATACCCGCTCTCTCAATGTGCTCCATGATACCCGGGATCAGGATGTCCTCGCCGTCGCAGACAGCGTCCACCTCGATCTCCTTGCCCTGCAGGTACTTGTCTACCAGGATGGGGTGATCCTGGGCGATCCGGTTGATGATGCCGATAAATTCATCTATGTCATGGTCGTTGATGGCAATCTGCATGCCCTGTCCGCCCAGCACGTAGGAGGGGCGCACAAGCACCGGATAGCCCAAACGGTTCGCCACCTCTTTTGCCTCCTCGGCTGTGAAGACCGTTCCTCCTGTGGGACGGGGAATACCGCATTTCTCCAGGATCTCGTCAAAGAGTTCCCTGTCCTCTGCCGCATCCACGTTCTCTGCAGATGTTCCCAGGATGGGCACGCCCATCTTCATGAGAGCCTCAGTCAGCTTGATAGCCGTCTGGCCTCCGAACTGCACGACAGCGCCGTCCGGCTTCTCCAGATCCACAATGCTCTCCACATCCTCCGGTGTGAGGGGCTCAAAATACAGCTTGTCTGCAATGTCAAAATCTGTACTTACCGTCTCCGGGTTATTGTTCACGATGATGGTCTCATAACCCTCGTTGGAGAAGGCCCATGTACAGTGCACAGAACAGAAGTCAAACTCAATACCCTGTCCGATACGGATGGGGCCGGAGCCAAGGACAAGAACCTTCTTGCGGCCGCTTGTCTCCTCCACCTCATTTTCGCTTCCGTATACAGAGTAGTAGTAAGGTGTGGCTGCCGCAAACTCAGCCGCGCAGGTGTCAACCATCTTGTAGGAGGCGGTGATGCCGTACTCGTGGCGCATATCATGAATCTGCCTCTCCGTGCTGCCGGTCAGGTCTGCGATCACGTTGTCCGGGAATTCCATTCTCTTGGCTTCCTTCAGGATCTCAGCTGACAGAGGAGTTGTCTTCAGTGTCTGCTCCATCTCCACCAGATGAGCGATCTTATCGATAAACCATTTATCAATCTTTGTGATGTTGTAGATTTCATCGTAGGATACGCCTTTTCTCACTGCCTCCGCGATCATCCAGATGCGGCGGTCATCCACGATCTCCAGCTTCTCCAGGATTTCTTCTTTTGTAAGGGCTGTGAAGTCGTAAGACATAAGGCTGTCCACATGCTGCTCCAGAGAGCGGATGGCCTTCATGATGGCTCCCTCAAAGTTGTCGCAGATGCTCATGACCTCTCCTGTAGCCTTCATCTGTGTGGTCAGCGTTCTCTTGGCGCTGATAAATTTGTCAAAGGGCAGCCTGGGCAGCTTTACAACGCAGTAGTCAAGCATAGGCTCAAAGCTTGCGTATGTCTTCTGTGTAACTGCGTTTTTAATCTCATCCAGAGTATACCCAAGGGCAATCTTGGCCGCCACCTTGGCGATAGGGTAGCCTGTGGCCTTGGAGGCCAGGGCGGAAGAACGGCTCACCCGTGGATTTACCTCGATAACACAGTACTCAAAGCTGTCCGGCTTCAGGGCGTACTGTACGTTACAGCCACCGGTGATGTTCAGCTCATTGATGATGTTCAGGGCTGATGTGCGGAGCATCTGATACTCCTTGTCCCCCAGCGTCTGGGAGGGGGCCACGACGATACTGTCTCCTGTGTGCACGCCTACCGGGTCGATATTTTCCATATTACATACAGTAATGCAGTTACCGTTGCCGTCCCGCATTACCTCGTACTCGATCTCTTTCCATCCCGCGATACAGCGCTCCACAAGGACCTGTCCCACACGGGAGAGGCGCAGGCCGTTCTCCAGGATTTCCACAAGCTGCTCCCTGTCGTGGGCGATACCGCCGCCGCTGCCTCCCAGCGTATAGGCAGGGCGCAGGACGACCGGGTAACCGATCTTCTCCGCAAACCTGATACCGTCCTCCACATTTTCCACCACAAGAGAGGCAGCCACCGGCTCGCCGATCTTCTCCATGGTGGTCTTAAACTCCAGACGGTCCTCCGCCTTCTTGATGGTCTCGGATGTGGTTCCAATAAGGCGCACGTTGTTCCTCTTCAGGAAGCCGTTCTCCTCCAGCTCCATGGCCAGGTTCAGAGCCGCCTGTCCGCCCAGGGTGGGAAGGACGCTGTCCGGCTTCTCCTTCAGAATGAGCTGCTCTACCACTTCCACTGTCAGAGGCTCGATGTAGACGCAGTCCGCAATATCCTTATCCGTCATGATTGTAGCAGGGTTGGAGTTGAGAAGGACAACCTCCAGTCCCTCCTCCTTCAGGGAACGGCATGCCTGTGTTCCCGCATAGTCAAATTCTGCCGCCTGACCGATGACGATCGGACCGGAACCGATAACCAGTACTTTTTTAATATCTTTATTTCTAGGCATTAGTTTGCTCCTTTCATCATATCCATAAACCTGTCAAACAGATACCCTGAGTCCTGTGGTCCCGGGCATGCCTCCGGATGGAACTGGACGGTGAAAATGTTCTTTCCGATATAGGAAAGTCCCTCGTTCGTGCCGTCATTGACATTGACAAAGGCCTCCTTTGCGATGGCCGGGTCAATGGTGGAGGCGTCCACTGCGTATCCGTGGTTCTGGGAAGAGATGTATACCCGGTTGTTGGTCAGATCCTTCACCGGATGGTTGCCTCCCCTGTGTCCGTATTTCAGCTTGTATGTCTTCGCTCCGTTTGCCAGGGCCATGAGCTGGTGTCCCAGGCAGATGGCAAAAATGGGAATGTCTGTCTCGTAGAGCTTTTTGATCTGAGCGATAATCTCCGTGCAGGTCTCCGGATCTCCCGGGCCGTTGGAGAGCATGATGCCGTCCGGCCTGGAGGCGATGATCTCCTCAGCAGTCGTGTCCGCCGGGTAAACAGTCACCTGGCAGCCTCTCTTATTCAGAGATTTTGCGATATTGTTCTTTGCGCCGAAATCCATCAGGGCCACCTTCGGTCCATTTCCCTCCAGAACGCAGGGCTCCTGACATGTCACCTTGGAGACTACGTCGCCCACTGTGTACGCATGGAGCTTCGGAAGGATTTCATCCAGGTCATAATTCTCGTTGGCAGTGATCATTCCGTTCATAGTTCCCTTTTCCCTCAGGATCTTGGTGAGGGTGCGGGTGTCGATGCCTGCAATTCCCGGGATGTCCTGCTCCTTTAAGAAATCCTGGATGGTCCCCTCACAGCGGAAGTTGCTGGGCATCCTCGATAATTCTCTTACGATGTAACCGTCCGGCCATGCTTTCTTTGACTCCATGTCCGGTGTAATTCCGTAATTTCCAATCAATGGATAGGTCATAACTACGGCCTGTCCTGCGTAAGAAGGGTCAGTCAGCACCTCCAGGTAGCCTGTCATGGAGGTATTAAATACAATTTCACTTATCATATCTTTCGTGGATCCGATGCTGGTCCCCGTAAAGACGGTTCCGTCTTCCAAAATAAGAAACGCTTTCATTTATTCACCTTTTCCCTTCAAAATGTTTTCATGTAAAATGCGAAGATGTTCTGCCTTCCAGAGCGCACTCCTTATTTCCGGGCGAAATAAAAGACAGTATGTGCAAGCACAACTGCCTTTTAACATTTCTCTCCAGCGACAAATCATGTCTCCACAAATTGTATAGATTATACTACAAATCAGCACCATTTTCAACTGAAAAAATAGATTTTATTCATAGTTCCAGTACATGGTAATCTTGTTAAGGCTTTCGTCGTCCCGGTAGGAGTACCTCACCGTGTCGATGCCGTACAGGGAGGCCAGGTTCCGGGCCGCCCGGTCAGCCAGGTCTGTCAGTACCTCCTCTCTGGCCTCCCGATAGACCTCAGGCCCCGAAAATTTCAGAACAGTCCTCTCCTCCCCCGCCGCGATGGACTGGTTCATGGCCTGCAGGACGGTTTCCGGGTCATAGGTCTCATAGTACATGCCGTTCACCACATAGTAATTATAAGCCATCGTGCTGCAGGCCGGAAGTTCCTGATCGCTGTCCGGCGTGTGTGTCCGAAAAAGCTGTGTGTCATCACAGCACATGTAGTCGTAGACAATCTCCGAATTTTCCTCCTGGCGGTAGACCGGATCGCCCCAGGTGGCGTCCACATAGCAGTACTGGCCCTGGCACCTGACCAGGTTCCAGGCGTGGCCGCCCTCCCCTGACTGGGAGACGGCCGTGCCGCTCACATAGGTGCAGAACACTCCCAGCCGCTCCAGCAGGTACTGCACGGCTTTGGCGTAGCCGGCGCACACAGAACGTTTCCCAACGAACACACTGTAAATATTTTGATTGTCCTCCGCTGTCAGGTCATACTCCACGCTGCTTATCACATACTCGTACACGTACAGGATTTTCTCGTAATCACCTGCCTGACTGTCTATCCCGGCCAGGCACTGGGCCGCCTCCGCCTCGATCTGACCCTGGCGCTCCTCCTTTTCCTCCTCCGTGCAGTTGTACTCTGGACGCAGAGAAGCGCTGCTGCCGAAAAGGCCAAAGGAGGCGCTGCTTGTCACCACACTGCCGGATCCGTCGCACCAGAATATTTCCGGATAATCCTTCATGACCAGGCCGTACAGCCGGATGATCTCATCCGCGGAGGCGTCCCCCAGCTCTATCTCATCCTGAAAGGCCAGAAGTCCGTCCCGTATCTTCCCGTAGACCTCCTTCTCGTTCTCATCCAGCTGCTGGAAGTAGTATGTTTCTATCCCGGAGGTTTCCCCGGACGTCTCGCCGCCTTCGCCCTCTGCTGCCTGCTCCTGCCCGTCGTCCTCCGAGGCCGTCTCCTCCAGAACCGTCGTCTCCATGACTTCCCCCTGCCACGCCCCAAGAAGGGCGGCAATGCTGTCCCGGCAGCCAAAGAGAACCGCCCCGGCCACAGCCGCCAGGAGCAGGCAGAGCAATCCCCATCCCCTCTTCTTCTTTTTCCTTCTATTCATATGACAGAACTCCCGCTGTATTTTTCACAAACCGGCCAGGCCGGCATTTTTACGTATCCAAATATAGTATAGGAAAATTTCCCTTTTTTCACAATCTAAATTTTCCTTCCTATACGGACCATAACAAAAAGGCAGACAGGCCGCCGGGAAATGAAGCTCTCCTTCGCAGTCTGTCTGCCTCTGCTTTTAATTTCAGCTTCCTGTGCTTAGCGCAGCGGGTCCTTACCTTTGCTCTACACCGGATAGCTTCCGCTCTCTGTGTCCGCCACAGTGGGGTCGATCTTTGTCTGCTGTGCCTCGCGGTACTTGAAGAAGTCCACGGCAACCTGCGGGAAGAGCGCATATGTCAGCACGTCTTCATCCTGCTGGATCCACTGCTCGCACTCTTTCCTGAGAGTGTCCAGCTCATCCGGGATCAGGTCTGCCGGACGACATGTGATGATCTCAGAATCATCACCCAGTACCTTCTTAACCACCTCCGGATTGAAGGGCTTTACGGTAGCTCCGTACTTTCCGCTTAAGACGTCCTTTGTCTCCTTTGTGGCCATCTTGTAGCGCTCGCCCATCAGCACGTTGAACACGGCCTGTGTTCCCACGATCTGTGAGGACGGTGTAACAAGCGGCGGCTCGCCCAGATCCTTGCGGACTCTCGGCACTTCCTCCAGAACCTCGTAGTATTTATCCTCAGCTCCCTGCTCTTTCAGCTGGGATGTCAGGTTGGAGAGCATGCCTCCTGGTACCTGATAGAGGAGAGTCTTGATGTCGACGCCAAGGTTCTTCGGATTGAGAAGGCCGCTGTCCAGAGCCTCGTCCCTGATCGGACGGAAGTAGTCCGCGATCTCTGCCAGAAGCTTCTGGTCCAGTCCTGTGTCGTAGGGCGTGCCCTTGAAGGTCTCCACCATAACCTCTGTGGCCGGCTGGGAGGTTCCCAGCGCGAACGGGGAGATGGCTGTGTCGATGACATCCACGCCCGCCTCAACGGCCTTCAGATATGTCATGGAAGCCACGCCGGATGTATAGTGGGTGTGGAGCTGGATCGGAAGGCCAACTGCCTCCTTCATAGCGGAGATCAGCTCTGTGGCCTTGTAGGGCAGAAGAAGTCCTGCCATGTCCTTGATACAGATGGAGTTTGCACCCATATCCTCGATTCGCTTCGCAATGTCGATCCAGTAATCAAGAGTGTAAGCGTCGCCGATGGTATAGGAAAGAGCCACCTGGGCGTCCGCCTTTTCCTTGTTGGCAGCCTTGACTGCTGTCTGGAGATTACGGAGATCATTCATACAGTCAAAGATACGGATGATGTCAATTCCATTTGCAACTGATTTCTGAACAAAATACTCAACTACATCGTCTGCGTAGGGACGGTATCCAAGGATGTTCTGTCCTCTGAAGAGCATCTGCAGCTTTGTGTTCTTAAAGCCGTCCCGGAATTTTCTGAGACGGTCCCACGGATCTTCCTTTAAGAAACGAAGGGACGCATCGAAGGTAGCTCCGCCCCAGCACTCTACGGAGTGGTAGCCCACCTGATCCATCTTGTCGATGATGGGCAGCATCTGCTCTGTCGTCATACGGGTGGCAATCAGGGACTGATGTGCGTCACGCAGAATGGTTTCTGTTATTTTCACTGGTTTTTTCTGAATTTCTGCCATTATTTCTTCCTCCATTATATTCTATTCAAACAACCGGCTCCGGCTGTCTTCCCAGGCCGGAGAAGCCGGTTTTTACATCACTCCGAAAATAGCCATAAAGGTTCCGGCCACGACCGCCGTACCGATAACTCCGGCCACGTTCGGTCCCATGGCGTGCATCAGAAGGAAGTTCGTGGGATCATACTCCGCCCCCACCTTCTGGGATACCCTGGCTGCCATAGGCACGGCAGACACGCCGGCCGACCCGATCAGCGGGTTGATCTTTCCGCCTGTAAGCACACACATGACCTTTCCTAAAAGAACGCCTGCCGCCGTACCGAAGATAAAAGCGATCAGTCCCAGAGCCACGATCTTCAGCGTATCCAGGTTGAGGAACGCCTCCGCGCTTGTAGTGGCGCCAACGGATGTGCCCAGCAGGATAACTACGATGTACATCAGCGCGTTGGATGCTGTCTCTGTCAGCTGCCTTACCACGCCGCACTCACGGAACAGATTGCCCAGCATGAGCATACCTACAAGGGGTGCTGTGGTGGGAAGGATCATACATACCACGATGGTAACGATAATGGGGAAGAGGATCCTCTCCAACTTGGAGACAGGCCGCAGCTGCTCCATCTTGATCTTCCTCTCCTTATCAGTAGTCAAAAGCTTCATAACCGGCGGCTGGATAATAGGAACCAGCGCCATGTAGGAGTAAGCCGCCACGGCGATAGGACCGAGGATCGCTGTCTGCTGCAGCTTTCCGGCAAGGAAGATGGATGTGGGGCCGTCTGCGCCGCCGATGATGGCGATGGCCGCAGCCGCCTTGTCCGAAAATCCCATGGCCATGGCACCAAGGTAAGCGGCAAAAATACCGAACTGCGCTGCCGCGCCCAAGAGGAAGCTCTTAGGATTGGCGATCAGCGGTCCGAAGTCCGTCATGGCTCCTACACCGAGGAAGATCAGTGACGGAAGGACGGACCACTCGTCCAGTACATAGAAATAATAGAGGAGACCTCCTGTGCCATTGGCCGCATCCTCTGCGTGCAGCATGATATCCGGATAGATATTGACAAGCAGCATACCGAAGGCGATGGGTACAAGCAGCAGAGGTTCAAATCCATGTTTTATTGCAAGATACAGGAAAAAGCATGCAACAGCGATCATGATCAGGTTTCCCCATGTAAGGTTGAGGAAAGCCGTCTGCTGCACGAGGTTTCCCAAGGTTGTTAATATATAATCCATTTTCTAACCTCCAGTCGTGTTTCAATAGATTCCCGACCAAACGATATATACCGTCTAGTTCAGAGTGGCAAGTACATCTCCTGCTTCAACAGCATCGCCTACAGCCACATCGATACTGGCAACTGTACCGTCCTCCGGTGCCACCATCGGGATCTCCATTTTCATTGCCTCGATGATGATGACTACGTCTCCGCGCTTTACACTCTGTCCTACATTGGCCTCGATCTTGAACACTTTCCCTGCTGCTCCTGCCTTCACCTGGATGGAGCCTGTTCCTGCCGCGGGTGCCGGTGCGGGCGCTGCCGCGGGTGCCTTCGGCGCAGGCGCTGCCGGCGCTTTCGGCGCGGGTGCTGCCGCCGCTTTCGGCGCTGCTCCTGCTGCTTTCTCCTCAACCGTTACATCATATACATTTCCATTCACTGTGATTGTGTAATTTTTCATTTTTATATCCTCCTGATCCGGTTATGCTTAAATCCATTTATTTGATTTCCGACGTCTGATGCTTCTCACGATAAAGCCGTCTGCCGGTACTTCCTCTGATGCCGCAATGGCTGCCGCGATGACTGCCGCAAGCTCGCCGTCGTCTGTCACGTCCTCAGTCTCCATCTGAACTTCCGGCGCCGGCCGGGTCGGTGCGCTCCGGGCCGGAGCCTCAGATGCCTGCGCCGAGGAGATCTCCTGTACAGGAGTCGTTGTACTCTTCCCGAAAAACGCCTCCTGCAGCTTTGGTATATATTTCATCAGTGAAATAATAACACTGATAAGAATAAGTACAACAAACACGGTTCCCATGCCGAGCACTGTGTTCAGTCCTGCCTTGCTCAGGATCTCGCTCATGGAATAGATCCCGCTGACTGTAAGGCTGTCCAGATACAGGTTGCCCCGCACGTCCGTCTCGTAGATGAACTCAAGGTTTGCCTCCCGGTCTGCAAACTGGGCTACGGTGGTCACAGAGAGCTGTGTCTGGGAAGCGGTGTATACGAATTCGCCGTGTCCTTCATAGGCTCCGCACTCCTCCACGCCTGCCTGCCAGGCGTCCAGGGAGCTGAGGAAGCTGTCCCCTGTGAAAGGATAACCTGACTGCGCTATCTGGATCTCCAGCTGCTCATCGGAGAGGCTGTTCCACTGCTCGATCGTCGTGTCGTCCGCTGTGGAGCAGTAGGTCACGAGGAACTCGGTGGCCTCCTCAATGGTAGCCTGGTCATACTCCACTCCAGAGTCTCCGCCACTGCATCCGGCCAAGACAAATACAACTGTAAGCGTGCATAATAATAAGCTAATTTTCTTCTTCAATTCGTCTCACCTCACTAAACCGTTCCATGTTTCTTTGCAGGACGATCCTCTCTCTTTGTGAAGAGCATCTCAAATGCTCCGATAATGTATTTACGCGTCTCTGCCGGATTGATGACAGCGTCCACATAACCGCGTCCTGCCGCGGAAGCCGGGCCGGACTGGAGTGCGCGGTAGTCTGCCGCCTTCTCTGTCTGCACCGCCCTGTCAGCATCCGGGTACATGATCTTGGCCGCCAGGTTCGCATCCATCATACCAATCTCTGCGTTCGGCCATGCGTAGACCATATCCGCACCGATGGATTTGCTGTTCATAGCCACGTAAGCGCTTCCATAAGCTTTTCCGATGATCACATTCACCTTCGGGACAGTGGCGTCGGCAAAGGCGTAGATCAGCCTGGCTGTCTCACGGGCCAGATTTCTCTCCGCACACTTGGATGCGTCAAAGCCTGTCACATTGGTCAGCGTCAGAACCGGAATGTTGAAGGAGTCGCAGAACTTCACAAACTGAGATGCCTTGCGGGCTCCCGCTGTGGACAGGGAACCGTCAAATTCTGCTACCACTTCCGCATCCTCATTGTAAACTCTGGAGCGGTTTGCCACAGCTCCCACTGTCATGCCGTTGAGGCGGATAAAGGCTGTGACCATGTCCTTTGCGTAATCCTTCTTCACCTCGAAGACAACGCCGTTATCTGAGATCTGGGCCAGGGCAATGGCTGTATCCTCCGCCGCATTCTCAATGTCCGCACACAGACGGTTCAGGTCGTCTGTACACTCGTCGCAGGATGCATCCTCCTCGTTGTTGCAGGGCAGCATGCAGACCAGTGAGCGGATGTCAGAGAGAATCTCCTCCTCTGTCCCCACTTTGTCTACAAGTCCTGCGGACTCACTCTGGAATTTCGGGGAGGCTGTGTCGCATTTCTGGGCTGTGTTGCCCGGGATTGCGTTGGGGGAATTCACGAACAGCTTCGCATTTTTCTCCTCCATAAATGTAAAGTCTGTCAGCGCGGCAAGGGCGGCCAGTCCGCCGCCGCAGCTTCCGAAGATTGCTGTGATCTGGGGAACAACACCGGAAGCCAGTGTCTGCTTCAGGTAAAGCTGTCCAAACGCATCCAGTGCGTCTGTAGCCTCCTGGAGACGAATTCCCGCACAGTCCACAAGTCCGATGACAGGTGCTCCCATCTTCATCGCCATGTCGTAGACAGACACGATCTTCTTTGCATGCATCTCACCCATGGACCCACCCAGCACGGATGCATCCTGGCTGTAGACGTAGACAAGATTTCCGTCGATCAGCCCGTATCCGGTAATGACGCCGTCTCCCGGAGTTTTTGTTTCCTGCATGTTAAAATCAGTTGCTCTGGCTGTCACGCCGCCGCCGATCTCAACAAAGCTGCCTGCATCAAGAAGAGAAGCAATTCTCTGGCTTGCTGCGCTTTCTGTTGCCATGTTGCTCATAACCTAGCCCTCCATTTTCATTATTATTTAAATCAGGTTTTCTCATGCAGATTATAGATAATTGCAAAAAGTCAACCAAATTTTCCGCCTATTATATTATATATTTTTTCTTGTCGTGATTCAACTGTTTTTTTTCATTTCGTTAAAAGTTTAGCAATGCCGCTTTCTGTCGAAAGAGCGGATGAAAAATAAAGCGGGCGGCTCTGTACTTAAGATCACAGAACTGCCCGCTCTCCTGAAGGGATAATTTCTAGAAGAACACCCTCTGTATATCGTTGAACATGACCACTATCATCAGCACCATCAGGAGCACAATCCCGGCAAAATGGACGTACCCCTCCTTCTCCGGCGGGATACGTTTGCGCCGCACCGCCTCGATAACGAGGAAGACGAGCCGTCCTCCGTCCAGCGCCGGCAGGGGCAGAAGGTTCATGACCCCTAAGTTGGCGGAGATCAGTATGGCAATGTTCAGCATATTGACAGCCACCGTGGCGGCGCCGTAGCTTTTGGCCTCCTGGTAGGTGTCGTCCACCACGTCCACGATGCCCACCGGTCCGGAGAGCTGGTCAACGCCGATCTGGCCTGTCACAAGCATCTTCAGGCTCAGGAGGGTGGTGTCGACCCAGTATTTCACCTCGTAGGCCCCGTACTGGACAGCGGTCAGGAGATTGGCCGCCGTGTAGCCGCTGCTGCTGATGCCCAGCCTGTAGTACTGCAGGTCCTCGTCATACTTCGGGGTGATGGTGACCGTGTACTCCTCCCCGTCTCTCTCATAGGTGAGCTCCACGTCCTCCCCCTGGTGGAACTGGTTATACACCTGGATTTCCTTGAAGAGATGGATCTTCTTTCCGTTCATCTCCACGATCCGGTCGCCGGCCTCCAGCCCTGCCTGGGCCGCCGGGAAGTCCGACTCCACCTCCCCTGCCACCGGCTCGTCGTAGCCTGCCGCTCCCACAAGAATGGCCGCGCATATGAGAGCCAGGATAAAGTTGAACACAGGCCCTGCCGCTATGACGGAAATCCGGGCCCACACGGACTTGTTGTTGAAACTGGTGGGGGAGTCCGTCGCCTCCTCGTCCTCGCCCATGGCGCAGTACCCGCCGATGGGCAGGATGCGCACCGCATACAGGGTGCCGTGGTACTCCTTTGTAAAGAGAGCCGGCCCCATACCCACGGAGAACTCCTGCACGTCGATATGGTTCAGCTTCGCCAGGGTGAAATGTCCCAGTTCGTGGAAAAAGATGATAAAACTGAAGATTAAGATTGCAATGATAATACCCAAATGTTACCTCCTGCCAAGTCTGCTGTTTATATACTCATAGACCCCCGCCTCTGTGTCCAGTATCTCGTCCAGGGAGGGGGAGGGAATGTTCACATGCCTCTCCATGCACTCCCCGATCAGGTCCGTGATCTCCAGATAACCTATCTGTCTGTCCAGGAATTTCGCCACAGCCATCTCGTTTGCCGCGTTATACACGGTGGGAAGGCTGCCGCCGGCCCGGCCCGCCTGATAGGCCAGGTCCAAAGCCGGGAAGGTCTCTGTGTCCGGTCTCTCAAAGTCCAGCTTGCCGATGCTCCAGAAATCCAGCCTCTCCCCCGGCAGGTATCTCCGCTCCGGGTAGCAGAGGGCGTACTGAATAGGCAGCTTCATGTCCGGCGTTCCCAGCTGGGCGATGACAGCACCGTCCTCGTACTCCACCATGGAGTGAACCACGCTCTGGGGCTGCACCACTACCTGGATCTGGTCCACGTCCACGCCAAAGAGCCACTTTGCCTCGATCACTTCCAGCCCCTTGTTCACCATAGTGGAGGAGTCGATGGTAATCTTCCGCCCCATCTCCCAGTTGGGATGCTTCAGGGCGTCCTCCACCTGCACATCCTTAAGCTCCTCCCGCTTTCTTCCCCGGAAAGCCCCCCCGGAGGCAGTCAGGAGGATTTTCTTTGGGGCCCTCCCCTGCCCTCCCTGGAGAGACTGGAAGATGGCGCTGTGCTCGCTGTCCACCGGAAGGATGGACACGCCCCGTTCCCTGGCCAGGGGCATGATGAGATGCCCCGCCGTCACCAGCGTCTCCTTGTTGGCCAGAGCGATGTCCTTCCCCGCCCGGATAGCCTCCATGGCGGGCCGGATGCCGATCATGCCTACAATGGCTGTTACAAGTATATCCGCCTGCTCCTCCGTTGATACCTGGATCAGGCCGCCCATGCCGGACACAACCTGTGTGTCCAGGTCCCGGATGCGGCTTTTCAGCTCCAATGCCCGCTCCTCGTCCCAGACAGCCGCCAGGCGGGGAGAGAACTCCCGTATCTGTTTCTCCAGAAGATCGATATTGCGCCCTGCCGCCAGGGCCGTCACCTCTATATCTCCGTTTTCCCTCACAACCTCCAGGGTCTGTGTCCCGATGGAGCCTGTGGAGCCCAGTATGGCAATTTTCTTCATGTTCTATCTCCCTTCTTCCAAAAAAAACAGCAGCCTGCCTGCGGCTTAGGCCAGCATGGCAGCCAGATAGTAGATGACAGGCGCTGTAAATATCACGCTGTCAAACCGATCCAGTATGCCGCCGTGTCCCGGGATCAGTTTTCCGTAGTCCTTCACGTCGTGATTCCGCTTGATGGCGGAGGCCGCCAGGTCACCGATCTGGGAGATGACGCCGCCTGCGCCGCAGATGACCGCGTAGAACAGAGGATCTACATCCGCCCCTCTCCACTGGTTCATGGCCAGGGAGAATAGGGCTCCCAGAAGAGCCGCGCCCAGGACGCCGCCAACGCCGCCCTCCACAGATTTCTTCGGACTTAGGCGGGGCGCCATCTTATGCTTTCCGATGAGCATGCCCACGCAGTAGGCACAGGTGTCACATCCCCAGGAGCTGAGGAAGATGAGCCACACAGCCACGCCGCCGTCGGGCAGCATCCTCGTCTGATACACATAGGACAGCATGACAGCCACATAGAATAGACCGAAAAAGGTCACCATCACCTGCTCTGTCCGGAAGGCCGGGAAGGTGAACACGTACACCGCCATGACCACCACGAGAAACAGGATGGTGAATGCGGTCATCCACTCCATCCGGTCTTTGTACAGGAGCGCATAGTAGACCATCGCCCCCAGATAGCCTGTGATGCCGAGGGCCTTTCCCTGGACACCCACCACCTTGTAGAGCTCGCTCATGCCGATGAGGCTGATCACCGCCAGCACGCCGAAAAGAAGATTGCCGCCGTATCCCACCGTGGCGATAAGGATAATCACCAGCACGATGCCGCTCAAAAGCCTTGTCTTAAACATGTTCTTCATCCTCCTTCTTCTCCACGCCGCCGTATCTCCGGTCCCGGCTGTTGTACTGCTCTATGGCCCGCACAAGCTCCTCCTTTGTGAAGTCAGGCCAGAGCACGTCTGTGAAATAAAACTCCGAGTAGGCAAGCTGCCACAGGAGGAAGTTGGACAGCCGTTCCTCTCCGCTTGTGCGGATGAGAAGATCCGGATCCGGGATGTCGTATGTGTCCAGGTAGGAGGAGACGACCTCCGAGGTGACGGCCTCCGGCTCCAACTTTCCATCCTTCGCATCCCGGGCCATCCTTCGCGCCGCCCGAACGATCTCGTCCCGGCTGCCGTAGTTGAGGGCAATCTGGAAATGTAAGCCGCCATTGTTCTTCGTAGCCTCCTCCAGCTCATCGATGCGGCTGCGGATGTCCTCGTCCAGCCGGGTCTTATCGCCGATGACCCGGATCTTCATATCGTTTTTCGCCGCCGTCTTCAAGCAGGTTTTCATGTAATTGCGAAGAAGCTTCATGAGAGCGTCCACTTCATCCTTGGGACGACTCCAGTTCTCTGTGGAAAAGGCGTACACAGTCAGATACTTGATACCCATCCTCCAGGCCTCCTCACAGATTCTCTCCACATTTTTGCTTCCCTGGGCGTGGCCGTAATTGCGGGGCATCCCCTTGGACCTGGCCCACCGCCCGTTTCCGTCCAGGATGATCGCCACATGCCTTGGTACATTCATCGCATTGTCTCCCTTCACAGGGGAGGACGGGCACATGATGTCCCGTCCCCCGTCTTTTCTCTCTGTTTTTCCGACTAAACCGTCATAACCTCTTTTGACTTGCCCTCCACCGCTTGATCGACTTCTTTGATGTATTTGTCTGTCAGCTTCTGCAGATCCGCTTCCAGGTCCTTTATCTCATCCTCAGACACATTGCTTCCCTTTAACTTCTTGAAAGCGTCATTTCCATCCCGGCGGATATTACGGACAGCCACCTTGGCCTGCTCGCCCTTTTTCTTCACGTCCTTCACCAGCTCTTTTCTGCGCTCCTCCGTCAGCTCCGGAAATACGAGGCGCACGCAGGAGCCGTCGTTTGTGGGGTTGATGCCCAGGTCGGACATGTTGATGGCCTTCTCGATGACCTTCAGCATACTCTTCTCCCAGGGCTGGATCTGAATCATCCGGGCCTCCGGCACGGATATGTTGGCCACCTGCTGGATCGGCGTGGGGGACCCGTAATAGTCCACGGTGATCTTGTTGAGCACGTTGGGATTTGCCCGGCCTGCCCTTATGGTCACCAGCTCTCCCTCCAGATTTGTAAGCGTCTTTTTCATCTTGTCCTCGTATGGTTTCAGTCTTTCATTCATGATCGTTTCCTCCCTTATGACTTTATACTACACGGTTACCTTTGTGCCGGTAAATGTTCCCGATAATGTCTCCACAATGCTGTTCTCCTCGTTCAGTCCGAACACCAGCATGGGCATTCTGTTCTCCAGGCACATGATGGACGCGGTCAGGTCCACTGCCATCAGCTTCCTGTCAATGATCTCCTGGATGGAAATCTCGTCGTATTTCACAGCCTCCGGATTCACCTTCGGGTCGCTGTCGTAGATGCCGTCAATGGCCTTTGCCAGCAGCATGGCGTCCGCTTCGATCTCGATGGCACGGAGTACGGCCCCCGTGTCTGTGGAGAAACAGGGGTGTCCCGTCCCCCCCGCAAAGAAGACGACCTTGCCCTGCTCCAATGCCTCCACAGCCTTATCCTTGGAGAACAAAGTGGTAAAGGCGCCGCACACAAAGGGTGTGAACACCTCTGTCTTCATGCCCACATGACGGAAGATATCAGACACATAGATACAGTTCATGACAGTGGCCAGCATACCGATCTGATCCGCCTTTGTCCGGTCAATGGTCTCGCTGGTTCTTCCACGCCAGAAATTCCCGCCTCCGGTCACGATCGCCACCTGGTATCCCTCGTCCACGATCTGCTTTACCTGCTTTGCAACGCCGATGCAGGTATCCTCGTCGAATCCGGTCTTCTTCTCTCCCGCCAGCGCCTCTCCGCTCAGCTTTAACAACACTCTCTTCATAAAGTTTTGCTCCTTGTCTTGCTGTTGTACTCCTTTTGCACATCCGATATTCTTCCTTCTGTGCATACCTAAATTAAAGTATAGCATAGGTTAGAGAAAAAGGGAACTTACTTTTTTCCGGCCGCAGGGCTTGCCATACAGGTGCCAAGACAGCTTCCGCGGCTCCGGTTCATCGCCACTGCAAAAAAGAAGCGGCAGATCAAGTCCGTCCGCCGCTCTTTTCCCGTGCTTTTCTCAGCTGTGCTTTAAATGTACTCTTTTTTCTCAAAATACTTCATCAGAATATCCGCACAGTTCTCCACACCCAGGTCTGATGTGTTAAGGAACATATGGTAGTTGTTCACATCTCCCCATGCCTTCCCGGTGTGCTCGTAATAGTACTCCGCCCTCTCCTTGTCCGTCTTCTCGATCTTCCGCTCCGCCTCCTCACGGCTTAGGTTCTCCTTGCCCATGATCCTCTTGATCCGGTCCTCCTTGTCCGCGCACACGTAGATGTTGAAGGCATTACGCTTATCCTTGAGTATCTCGGAAGCACATCTTCCCAGGATGATGCAGGGCTTTTCCGCCAGCTTTTTGATGACCTCTACTTCAGAGTCGTAGGTATGGCTGCTCATCTCCTCCTCCACATTCACCTTGTCATACACTGGAATGTCGAGTCTCTCGGAGAGCTCCTGGGCGATCCTGCTGGCTCCCGTGCCGTAACGCCTGCTCATGGTTATCACTAATTTCACACCAATTCCTCCTTTGTAGTCCGGTTTTGTGCCGTGCGATCATTATACCACATCTTCGCCCGGATGTACAATCCGAAGAACCCATTCTCTGCGGATCTCTCCTATCCTCCCGCATACCACAAAGCCAGCTCCTCGCCCCAGAACCACGCCGCCGCCATGCCTAGGCAGAGGAAGGGGCCGAAGGGGATCTCGTCTCTTTCGGACACCCTCCCCATCAGAAGGAGGGCTCCTGTCACCGCCCCGGCTGACAGAAAGGCCAAAGCTCCCCCGGCCAGCATAGCCCTCCAGCCAAGGACAAAGCCGCCTGCTCCGGCCAGCTTGATGTCACCGCCCCCGAAGGCTCCGGGCGCAAGGCAGCAGACCACCGTCAGGGGAAGACTGACACAGAAAAGTCCCGCCAGCCTGTCCGTCAGGTCCAGCCCCTTCGGGGCTACGCCCAGTGCCCAGCACAAAAGGCCGACCCCCAGGATACAGACCACCGCCCCGTCAGGTACCCTGCGGCGCTTCAGGTCTTCCCCGGCCGCCCAGGCCAAAAGGAGGAGGAACACACAGAGGCACACGTCCCGCAGGATGGAAGCTGCAACTGTATCAACAAGTTTCGTCACCTGAAAAAACCGCATATGCTCACACGGTATGATACTCCCTGAACAGCTCCTCCACCGCCGCCTCGTAGGCCGCCGGCTTCTCCGCCTTGCGGATTTTTTTCAGAGGCTTCTCTGCATCCTGGAAAAGCTGTCCCATGTAGACCCACAGCTCCTTCATCTTAAAGAGCACCGGTCTGGCCCCCGGCATCTCCTCCCGGTACCACTGATAGATCTGGTCATGGAATGTGCGAAGAGCCGCCTTGTCCGGCATCGTCCCTCCCTGCAGCAGCAGGTGGAGGGTCGGGTTGACAAGGAGTCCCCTGCCGATCATGACCCGGCCCAGCTTTGGAAAGCGCTCTGTCAGGGCTCTCATATCCTCCTCTGTCCGGATATCCCCGTTGTAGCAGACCGGACTCTGACTGTGCTCTGCCCCGTAGGCAAAAAGATCCATGCGGACAGGACCGCTGTAGAAATCCCGCTGGGTTCTGGGATGAATGATGAGCTCCTTCAGGGGATACTGGTTGTAAATGTCAAGAAGCCGGAAGAACTCCTCCGGCTCCTCCACCCCCAGCCTTGTCTTCACTGAGATTTCCATGTCCCCCAAAGGGCCCTCTCCCCCTCTTTTGCAGGCGGAGAAGACCTCTGCGAAAAAACGATCCAGCTCCTTTGGCTTTGCCAGAAAACCGGAGCCCCTGTACTTGGTCACCACGGTCCTGGAGGGGCATCCCAGGTTCAGGTCGATTTCTCTGTAGCCCATCTCCCCCAGCTTCGCCGCTGTGGTAAGGAAATCCTGAGGATTGTTGGTAAGAAGCTGGGGCACCGTGTAAATGCCCCGGTTGTGGACCGGGAGTACGTCATGTTTCTCCCTGGCGCTAAACTTCCCCTTCTGCCCCGGGGCGATGAAGGCTGTAAAATATTTGGATATGCCGGGAAACAGGCTGTGGTGCACGTTCCTGTGTATGTAGCCTGTGATCCCCTCCATGGGCGCAAAATAGTATTCCATCTTCTGTCCTCTTTCACGTCGTTTTGTCCTACTACTCTAGCACGGTTTTGCGAAAAAGTCTACGTCGGATTGACACAGCTTCTCTCCTGTGCTACATTTATATAGTCAATGTTGGGGCTTTAATCCCAACATCATACAGCCAAAAACATACCGCTAAAATTCTGATGTGGATTTTTCTGGCACAGCCACTTTTCGCCACACACCTGCCGCCAGCAGATGTGTGGCTTTTTTACTGCCGCCAGACTTCCAGGAAAGATGCGCTTCGATGCATCTTAGATCAGAGTGAAATACAAAGTCAGCAGAAAGGAATAACGAATATGAACGAGACATTTATGAAAGAGAAACCCATCCTGCCCCTCATTGCGGCCATGGCCCTGCCTATGGTCCTCTCCATGCTGGTCAACTCCCTTTACAACATCGTGGACAGCTTTTTCGTAGCCCGCATCAGCGAGGACGCCATAACGGCGCTCTCCCTTGTCTACCCACTGCAGAACCTGATCAACGCGGTGGCCATCGGCTTTGGCGTGGGCATCAACGCCCAGATTGCCTTTCACCTGGGAGCCGGAAACAAGGACCGGGCCGGCATTGCCGCCACCCACGGTATCCTTCTGTCCGCCATCCACGGCCTCATCCTGTCTCTGGCCTGCATCGGCGCTATCCGCTGGTTCCTTGGCATGTTCACCTCTGACCGGACGGTCATAGACCTGGGCGTGCGCTACAGTGTGATCGCCTTTTCTTTTTCCATCGTCATCTCCGTGGGGCTTGCGTTTGAGAAGATATTCCAGGCTGTCGGCCGGATGAAGCTGACCATGCTGAGCATGCTCTCCGGCTGCATCGCCAACATCATCCTGGACCCGGTGCTCATCTTCGGCCTGGGGCCCTTCCCGGAGCTTGGCATCGAGGGAGCCGCCATCGCCACCGGCGCGGGACAGGTGCTGACGCTGGTCGTCTACCTCATCGTCTACAGCCGATTCCCCCTCCCCCTGAAGATCAGCCGGCGCTATCTGGCCACTGACAGGCAGATAGACGCAAAGCTCTACTCGGTGGGCATCCCGGCCACTTTGAACCTGGCTCTCCCCTCGGTCATGATCTCCGCCCTCAACACCATACTGGCGGCCTGGTCCCAGAGCTACATCGTCATCCTGGGCGTCTACTACAAGCTGCAGACCTTCCTCTATCTTCCCGCCAGCGGCATCGTCCAAGGGATGCGTCCTGTCATCGGCTACAATTACGGCGCCGGAGAACAGGAGCGGGTGAAAAAGATTTACAGAGTCACCCTGTCCATGTGCGCCGTCATCATGGTGGCGGGCACCCTGATCTGTCTGACTGTACCCTGCCTCCTGATCGGACTTTTCACGGAAAATCCGGAGACCATCCGAGCGGGAGCTGCTGCCCTTCGCATCATCAGCGCCGGCTTTATCGTGTCCTCTGTGTCTGTTACATCCTCAGGGGCTCTGGAGGGCATTGGCAAGGGATTCCCCTCCCTCATCATCTCCCTGTGCCGGTACATTGTGGTCATCCTTCCGGCCGCCTTTATCCTGAGCAGGCTCATAGGGCCCTCCGGTGTGTGGCACGCCTTCTGGGCTGCGGAGCTGATCACGGCTGTGGTCGCTTTTGCCGTCTATCGGAGGGCGGCCGTCTTTCCGAACTGACCCCTCGCCGTGCTGTCCGGACTGATTTTCTCTGTGCTGATGCCGGGCCGATACCGGCGGCACAGCTCCTCCAGCTTCCGGAAATCACTGCACCTTGCCGCCACAGCGGACTTCTCTCCTTCCACCTTTTCCCGGTACAAAAGCAGAGCGCTGCGGCGGATCTTCTCCCGCACCTTCTTGATGTATCTGTACTCTGCCCGCAGCAGGTCTCTGTATTTTTCGTCCTCCACCCGGGCAATATCCACATACTCGTACTGCCCCTCCGGGACAGGAAACATATTGTTCAGGTTGATGACCGCATAGTTCTTCACTTTGATAAAATCCAGACTGTCCCTCATTCCCGCGTGCTTTGCCTTGAAGGATGAGAGGGGCGCAAAATAATCCATGCGGCCTATGCGCAGCACGATGCCGATGTATTTGCGCTCCTGCCGTCCTTTCTCCCGCCGGTTGTAGAAAAGATGGGGCGCACAGGGGAGAAGATAGTCCACATAGTCTTCTTTGATGTGGTAAAACTTGATATGACTCATTCCGCCTCCTTGTCAGAACGCACTTTCAGACTTTAGAATTCTCATGACTTTTGGAAACTTTGAAGATCTTCATGAATAAAAAGATGACACCGGGGCAGCCCGGGGCTGCCTCCCTTGTGTCCTGTCCGCCAAGAAAGGCGGACGCTCTTAACTTTCTCACTTGGGGCTGAGATACACCCTCTTCGAATACAACCAGTATAGCTTAGCCTGCACGAAAAAGCAAGCACTTTATGTCTCTTTAGCCTTCACGTTCACTCCCGGCCTGGTTTCTGCTCATCAGCACCATCAACGCCTCGTAGGGACGCAGCCGTCCCTGCTTCCAGCCGCCACGGACACCTGCCTCTCTGCCTTCCCCGGCGCAGTTGTGAATCAGCACCTGGCCCTCTGCCCACTCTCCGGGCAGGCCGCAGTCGCAGGAGGCGTCCTCTCCCGAGAAGTTGGCAAGGACGAGAAGCCGGGTCTCTCCGCTTGTCCTTGTGTAGGCAAAGATCTTTTCATCCTCCGGGAAAAGAAGCTCGAATCTTCCGTCCGCAAACACCGGATACTCCTTTCGCAGAGCGATCAGCCTCTGGTAGAACCGGAACACGGAGGACGGATCCGCCATCTGTGCGGCGGCGTTGATCTCCCGGTGATTCGGGTTCACCTCAATCCAGGGCTCTCCCGCTGTAAAGCCGGCGCCCCTGCTGTCATCCCACTGCATGGGCGTGCGGGCGTTGTCCCGACTCTTGGCGTAGATGGAGGCCATCACGTCGTCCTTGTCATACCCCGCCTCCATCCTCTCCTCATAGAGATGCAGCGTTTCGATATCCCTGTAGTGGCTGATATCCCGGAAGCGGACATTGGTCATGCCCAGCTCCTCCCCCTGGAAAATGTAGGGCGTGCCCTGCATGCCGTGGAGGACGCAGGCCAGCATCTTGGCGGACCTTGTTCGGTATTCCCCGTCGTCTCCCCATCTGGAGACGATCCTTGGCAGATCGTGGTTGTCCCAGAAGAGACTGTTCCAGCCCTTGCCGCCAAGCTCCACCTGCCATTTCGCCAGCGTCTCTTTTAGCTTCACCAGGTTTAAGGGGGCCAGATCCCACTTTGTCTTCCCCTCCTGCTGATCCAGGCCCATGTGCTCGAACTGAAACACCATGGAGAACTCGCTGCCGTCCGGATTGCTGTAGAGCTTTGCCCTCTCCGGGTCCGCTCCCCAGGCCTCCCCCACGGTGATAAGGTCCCTCTTCTGGAAGGTCTCCCGGCTCATCTCCCGGATAAACTCGTGGAGTCTGGGGCCGTTGGCGGTAATACCCAGATCCGGCTCTTTGGCGATCTGGTCAATGACATCCAGGCGAAAGCCGCCCACGCCCTTATCCATCCACCAAAGGATCATGTCGTAGATTTCCCGGCGCACCTTCTCATTTTCCCAATTGAGGTCCGGCTGTTTCACGGAAAACTGGTGGAAATAATACTGTCCGAGCTCAGGAACCCACTCCCAGGCCGGCCCGCCAAAGGCCGCCTCCATGTCATTGGGACGCTCCCCTTCCGCCCCGTCACGCCAGACATAGTAGTCGTGGTACGGGTTGTCCCTGCTCTTTTTCGCCTCCTGAAACCAGCGGTGCTCATCGGAGGTGTGGTTCAGCACCAGGTCCATGATGATGCGGATCCCCCGCTCTTTTGCTCTGGCAATGAACTCCTCCATGTCAGAGAGGCTGCCAAACATGGGGTCGATGTCCTGGTAGTCAGATATATCGTAGCCGTTGTCATCCTGTGGAGACCTGTACACGGGCGAGAGCCAGATAGCGTCAATACCAAGCTCCCTTAAGTAGTCCAGCCGGCTGATGATGCCCTGGATATCCCCGTTGCCGTCCCCGTTGCTGTCCTGGAAGCTGCGGGGGTAAATCTGATAGACCACCGCCTGCTGCCACCATTTTCTCTCCGGTTTTCTCTCGGTCGTTCTGTCACTCATGAGCTTTCATTTCCTTTCCTTCCGCCGTATCAGCGTCCCCCTGCTCTCCAGCACTTTGCCGTCAAACCTTCTGGAGAAGAGGACTTCCCCTTCCGGCCTGACCTCCATGGCTCTGTCTGAGCAGTTCAGGAGCACTTCGATCTCATTTTGCTGCCCGTCCAGCTTGATGTACTCCACGCAGCGGTCATTTTCATATTCCCGGGGGAAATGGAAATAGAGGCTCCGGCAGGCGTCCTCCTGTCTCCTCATGCGGATGAGGGAGCCCATGGCCGCGATCTTCTCCTGGTTCTTTGAACTGTCCAGTTCATCCCAGGGCATGCACCTTCTGCAGTCCGGGTCGTGGCCGCCCTCCATGGCGATTTCAGTCCCGTAGTAGATGCAGGGACTACCCGGCATGGTGAAGAGGACTGCCAGCTGCTGGTAAAAGATGTCCAGATCGTGGAACCGGTTCATAAGCCGCTCCGTGTCGTGGGAGTCCAGAAGATTGAACATGACATTGTTGTTCTGCTGCATGTACATGGTGTAGAAGCGGTTGATCATATACTCGAAGGCCTCCTTTTTCATGCTCTTATCCAGGAAGAAATCGTGGATGCCGCTCATGAGAGGATAGTTCATGACCGAGTCGTACTCATCCCCCATTAACCACTGGCTGGCGTCATGCCAGATCTCCCCCAGAAGGTAAATGTCCTCCTTGCACTTCTTCAGATGCTCCCGCATCTTCTTCAGGAAGCGGTGGGACACCTCGTTTCCCACGTCAAAGCGGATGCCGTCGATGTCAAAGTCCCGGATCCACTCCTCGCACACGCCGCAGAAGTAGTCGATGACCGCATCGTTGTTTGTGTTGATCTTTGGCATCCAATCCGCAAAGGCAAAGGAGTAGAACCTGCCGTCCCTGGTATCCTCATGCTTGTCCGGCAGGGGCCACTGGTGGACCATGAACCAGTCCGCATAGGGAGAATCCTTCCCGTTCTTCAGCACATCCTGCCAGGGGGCGAACCTGCGCCCGCAGTGGTTGAATACCGCGTCCACCATGACCCGGATGCCCAGGGTGTGGGCCTCCTCCACCAGCCTGCGGAAGGTCTCCTTATCCCCGAAGTGAGGATCAATCCTTGTGTAGTCGGTGGTGTCGTACTTATGGTTGGACTCAGCCTCCATGATGGGGTTCAGGTAGATGCCGGTGATCCCTAAGTCCGCCAGGTAGGGGAGCCTGCTCCTGATCCCCTCCAGGTTGCCGCCGAACCGCTCCTCATTGGTGACAGGCCCCGTCCGCCAGGGGACCATATCCCCGTCCAGGGCAGTCTCACCTGCAGCGGCCCTGTCTGCGGCTGTCCCGTCCTGCCCGGAGGCCTCGTCCTCCGGAAGAGCCCGGCAGAACCGATCCGGGAAAATCTGGTACCAGACCGTATCGTTGACCCAGTCAGGGGTCCGGTTCACGTCCGCCGGGTTCATCCATGGCACGGTAAAGCACTGAAGCATTCGGCCCTCCATGTCCATCTGCTCCTGGGTAAGGAAGCCGTCCTCACAGTAGTACCAGACCTCGCTGTCCGTGTGGAGCTCAAAATAGTACTTGCATCTCCTGTAGGGCGGGAGCAGGGTGGTGGTCCACCAGATCTGATGACGGAGCCTCTTCTTGTAGACGATCTCCTCTCTCTTTCCGATCCACTTTTCCTTTCCTCCCAATATGCCCGCCTCAAAGGGGTCTCCGTGATGGATGAACACCCTCCTCACATCCGGGCCGGTCTTCAAGTTGACCACAAGCTGGTTCTCGTCCAGGGGATAGCTCATCTGCTCTGAAGTTTTGTGATAAACACCTGTAAAATCCATTTTCCGTCTCTCTCCTGTCAGTCTCTGGCCATCAGCCTTCTGTATTTGCGCAGCTCTTCCTCCGCCTTCTCAAAGGATGGCATATGCCACTCCCAGTTGGGGGAGCCCACTGTGCCCGGCGTGTTCATGTGCCCCGCCTTTCCCAGTCCCAGAATATCCTGCATGGGGATGATGGCGTACCGGGCCGGGCTCTTCAGGGTGTAGGCGATGATCCGGTCCTTCACGGAGCCCTGGCTGCAGCCGGCTTTCTTCAGGAAGCGACGCACCTTCCGCCTGGAAGCAAGATTTAAATTCCCGTACCACTCCATGACCGTGTCATTGTCGTGGGTGCCGGTGTAAATAATCATATTTTCCGTGTCACGGAAGCTGTCATAAGCGTATTTGCCCCCTGTCTCAATGGAGAACACGAGGATCTTCATACCCTTTAAGTGGTAGTGCTCCTTCAGGGTCAGCACCTCAGGCCGAAGGTCTCCCAGGTCCTCCGCCACCAGCTCCACGTCCGGCAGCTTTTCTGTCAGAAGATCCAGCACCTCGTACCCGGGGGCTTCTATCCAGTCTCCCTCCACGGCTGTGGAACAGGAGGCCGGAATCTTCCAGAAGGTGTCAAAGGCCCGGAAGTGGTCGATCCGCACGATGTCAAAGAGCTCTCCGCTGTGGCCGATCCGTTCCAGCCAGAACGGATAGTTCTGCTCCTTCATATAGTCCCAGTCGTAGATGGGGTTGCCCCATCTTTGTCCCGTCTCGCTGAAATAGTCGGGCGGCACACCCGCGATGAAGATGGGACGCCCGTCTGTGTCCAGGAGGAAATTGTCCTTTCCTCCCCACACGTCCACCGAGTCCACTCCCACGTAGAAGGGGACGTCTCCCATGATGCGGATGCCGCTGTCGCCCGCCGCCTTTTTCACTTTCATCCACTGGCGCAGGAATATGTACTGGAGAAAGGTCTGGAAATCCGCCTCCTGCTGCTCATCGGCTGTCAGCTCCCGCCTGGAGTCGGTCCAGTTCCTGTCCTCCTCCTTCCACTCGTTCCAGCATTTTCCCCCGTTCGACATCTTGAGGGCCCGGAACACACCGTACTCCAGGACCCACGCCTTTCCGGCAAAGGTCCGGAACTCCTCTGTCCCGTCCAGTCCCTTGTCCCGGAAAGCCTGCCATGCCTCCCGAAGATAGGGCAGCTTGAAGGCGCGGACCTGATCATAGTCCACCCGGACCGCATCCTGGCGGAAGGGCCGGGGGCACTCCTTTAAGACCCCCTCGTCGCGCAGCTCCTCCAGGCTGATGTACAGCTCATCCCCCGCATAGGAGGAGTAGGGCTGGTAGGGGGAATTGCCGTAGCCCACAGGGTTCAGGGGGAGAATCTGCCAGATCCCCACCCCGTTTTCTTTCATTATATCAATCCATCTGTATGCCGCCGGGCCCAGCTCCCCGATCCCTGTGGCAGAGGGGAGGGAGGACACGGGCATCAGTATGCCTGTCTGTCTCATGGTGATACCTCTCTCATAATTCTTGCGGCTGCCCGTTTGTGCAGGCGCCGGTTCTTACAGATGCCAGATGTCTCTGTTGTACTCCGCGATGGTGCGGTCGGATGAGAAGAAGCCTGCCCTGGCGATGTTCACCAGCATCTTCTTCGCCCACGTTTTCTCATCCTCGTAGTCTGCAAGCATCTGCTCCTTTGTGCGGATGTAGTCCTTCACGTCCAGAAGGGTCATGAACCAGTCCTTGCCCACGATTTCTTTGTAGAGCCTTCCTAAGTTCACCGGGTCTCCGATCATGATAAGCTCCTTGCTGATGATGAAGTCCACCAGCTCCTCGATCTGCGGATCGCTCTCGTAGATGGCCCTGGAGTTGTAGGCGCTGTCCGCATAGAGCCGGATGACCTTCTCGGACTTCTCGCCGAAGATGTAGATGTTCTCATCTCCCACCAGCTGATGGATCTCCACATTGGCTCCGTCCTCGGTTCCCAGGGTCACGGCTCCGTTCAGCATGAACTTCATGTTGCCGGTTCCGGACGCCTCCTTGGAAGCCAGGGAGATCTGCTCGGAGATGTCGCAGGCCGGGATCAGCTTCTCCGCCTTTGTCACGTTGTAGTTCTCCACCATGACGACGCGCATGTACCTGCTCACCTCCGGGTCATTGTTCACCAGCTGCTGCAGGCAGAGGATGAGGTGGATGATGTCCTTGGCGATGGTGTAGGCCGGAGCCGCCTTTGCGCCGAATATCATGGTGATGGGCCTCTTCGGCAGGTTGCCCTTCTTGATCTCCTTGTACTTGTAGATGGCGTAGAGGGCGTTCATCTGCTGTCTCTTGTACTCGTGGAGACGCTTGATCTGAATGTCAAACACAGAATTTTCGTCCACGTCCACATCCTGGGTCATCTTCAGGTAGTTCTTCAGCTCCACCTTGGCGTCCCTCTTGATCTCCTTAAGCTTTCTCAGGACTGCCTCGTCATCCTTCCAGTCCAGCAGCTTCTCCAGCTGGGAGGCGTCCTCCACGTACCCATCCCCGATGAGCTCCTTCATGTAGTCTGCCAGCTTGTGGTTGCAGTGGAGAAGCCAGCGGCGAAAGGTGATGCCGTTTGTCTTGTTGTTGAATTTCTCCGGGTAAATGTCGTAGAAGGGCTTCAGCTCAGACTCCTTCAGGATCTCCGTGTGGAGAGCCGCCACGCCGTTCACCGCATAGCCGTAGTGGATGTCAATGTGAGCCATGTGCACCCGGTCCATCTTATCGATGATGTACACTCTCTCATCGTGGAAATCTCTTCTCACCCTTGCGTCCAGCTCCCGGATGATGGGCATAAGCTGGGGAACCACCTTCTCCAGGTAGGAGATGGGCCATTTCTCCAGAGCCTCCGCCAGGATAGTGTGGTTCGTGTAGGCGCAGGTCTTTCTCACCACGTCAATAGCTGTGTCCATATTGAAACCCTTCTGGGTGGTCAGGATGCGAATCAGCTCCGGAATAACCATGGTAGGATGGGTGTCATTGATCTGGATGCACACATGCTCGTGGAGGTGATACAGGTTCACGCCTCTCTCCTCGGCCTCCTTCAGGATGAGCTGGGCCGCATTGCTGACCATGAAATACTGCTGGTAGATGCGCAGCAGCTGTCCCGCCTCATCGCTGTCGTCAGGGTAGAGGAAGAGGGTCAGGTTCTTCCGGATATCATTCTTGTCAAACCGGATGCCGTCGTGGATGATGCTCTCGTCCACAGAATCCAGGTCAAAGAGGTGGAGCTTGTTGCACCCGCTCTTGTAACCCGGCACGTCGATGTCGTACATGGTGGAGGTCAGGGTAAATCCGTTAAAGGGAACCTCAAAATGGCAGTCCGTCCGGGTCAGCCAGCTGTTGTCCGTGATCCAGGGATTCTTGTCCTCCCATTGCTTGCTGTCTGAGAACTTCTGGAGGAAAAGTCCGTCGTGGTAGTTCAGGCCCACGCCGTCCCCTGAAAGTCCCAGTGTGGCGATGGAGTCAAGGAAGCAGGCGGCCAGACGTCCAAGACCGCCGTTTCCAAGAGACGGCTCCGCCTCCGCCTCCTCGATCTGCGTCAGGTCGTGGCCGTATTTTGCCAGCACCTCTTTCGTCTCCTCAAAAAGTCCCAGGTTAATCAGGTTGTTGGACAGAAGCTTTCCGATGAGGAATTCTGCGGAAATGTAGTACAGCTTCCTGTCCCCTGTGTTGGGCTTTATGCCCTCCATCTTCTCCTTTGTCACAAGGAGAAGGGCTGTGTAGATCTCTTCCTTTGTAGCGTCTTTAATATCCTTCTGGAATTTTTCTTGTAGTATGCGCTGCAGTGTCTGTTCCATCATTCATGCTCTCCTTTTTTGTGTTTTGCGGGACCCTGGAGCCGCCTTTTTTTGCCGCAGGCAGCGCGTTGTTCCTTTAGTCCCTCTGTGTATTATCATACTCTATTTTTCCAGTTTTTCACAGACCCGAAGTAATTCTCCCACGCTCCAGGCCTGGGCAAAGCACCCTCTGGAGGAGGTGGGGCACTCTCCGTCGTAGATCTCCGGGAGCTGGCCTGCGCAGCCCTCCCGGAGGGCGCTCTCCAGCACCTCCAGCTGCTCTCTCACCAGTTCCCCTGCCTGCTCCCGCTCCTGTCTGTCCCGACTGTAGACCTTGAGGAAAGCCAGGTAGTAGGCTCCCAGGAGAAAGGGCCACACGGTCCCCTGATGGTAGGCCATGTCCCGTTCCATCCTCTCTCCTCCATAGGTGGGATGAAACTTGGGGTCGCTCTTCTCCAGCGTCCGCAGGCCGTAGGGGGTGTAGAGCTTCTCAAAGACAGTCTCCACCACCCTTCTCTCCCTCTCCTCATCCAGCATGGTGAAGGGGAGGGAGAGAGCCCAGATCTGGTTGCACCGGATCTGCCGATCCTCCGGCCCGCCGGACACCAGGTCCTTCAGGCAGTCCTTCTCCTCCATCCAGAACTTCTCGTTAAAAGAGGCCTTCACCTTGTCCGCCAGTTCCCCATACTCTCCCCGGCCCTTCCCGAAGAGGGATGCGAAATACTCCATGATGCGCAAGGCGTTGTACCAGTAGGCGTTAATCTCCACCGGCTTGCCGTGGCGGGGCGTAGGCAGGATATCCCCCACCCGCACGTCCATCCAGGTCACCTGGTCCAGCTCCTGCCCGGCCATAATAAGACCGTCCTCATCCATGCGGATGCCAAAGTCAGTCCCTCTCCTGTAGGCTGTGATGACGCGCTCCATGACCGGGTACATCTCTTCTGCAAAGTCCCTGTCCTTTGTCCTCTCGTAGTAGAGGTACAGGCAGCTGATAAAAAGAAGGGATGCGTCCACCGTGTTGTACATAGGCTCCCTGCCTCCCTCCGGGAACAGGTTGGGCATCAGTCCGTCCCTCTCGCAGGCCGCAAAGGTGCGCAGGATATCCCGGGCCGTACCGTACTGCCCCGTTGCCAGGCAGACCCCGGGCAGGGCGATCATGGTATCCCGGCCCCAGTCTTCAAAGAAGGGGAACCCGGCCAGGATGGTCTTTCCCCCTGTAGAGGCCCGCTCCGACACGAACTGATCCGCGCTCTTCACCAGCACACCAGCCAGCTCGCTGTGAAATCCCGCCCGCTCTGTCAGCGCCTGCCGGTAGCGCTTCATGTCCTCTATGACCTGTCCGGCCTGGGGGAAGCGGAACCTCTCGCCGGGCCGCTCCAGGTGCCAGACGATGTCCAGGACCGCCTGCTCTCCGGCCGGCACCTCCACCCGGATGCAGTGGAGCGAAAGGGCTGATCCCCGGGACCTCCTGCCGTCACAGGCGTCGTACCGGTAGTAGTAGGTCTCCCGCTCCGGGCTCACAGCCTCCGCAATCCCGCTTGTCCAGAAGAGCAGGTCCCCGGCCCGCCCGCTGATTCTGTCCTCCTTAAGGGCAGGCTCAGCCCCCTCCTCCATGTCCTCCCCCTTGGGGGCGAACTGGTAAAAGGGGGTCGCCCGGAAGGTACAGCTGCTCCTTCTCCTGTTGCGTATCTCGTAGCGCAGGGCAATGGTGTTCTCCCCCTGGACCATGGCCGCCTCCTTGCGGATCTCCACACCGTCCACAAGAAAGCGCCAGACGGGGGTGTCTTCATATATAAAGGAGGCAAGATGGCGGTATCCCTCCTCCGCAGTCCCATCCCCCATCTCCTGGGTGGACAAAAGGACGCCGTCCATCTGCTCCCGGATGCGGTGGATCAGATTATACCTGCTGTTAGGCGCCTTCACGCAGGCCATCAGAAAAGCGTGGTCGTTTCTGGCGGCCGCTCCCGATGCGGTGAGGGAGGAAAAGCCTCCCAGCCCGTTCGTCATCAGATAGCAGCTCTCCTGGCTTCTTTCTGCTGTCTTAAAATCCTGTCTGCCGTATATCCATCTCATCTTCTCACGTCTCCTGTTCTCTTCTTCCGAGCACCAGCATACTCACCGGCTCCACTTCTATCTCCCCCTCAACCGTCTCCGGCCGCATCCACCGGAAGCTGTCCTGCCCGTCAGCCAGGATCTCCCACTTTCCGGCAGGCAGGCGCAGTTCCTCTCCTCTTCGCCTGCTGTTGTAGATGACCTGGACCGTATCCCAGGCGGATTGTCGGCCCCTCTCATCTTCGCCTCTGTCTGTCCCCTCCGTCCGATTGTCCACCGAGAAGCCTACCATCCCCTCCCTGGACCACTGGCCGTAGATGTGCCTCCAGGCCTCCCGGCTCTTGTCACAGAGGCCGGGAAGCTGTTTGCGCAAAGCGATGAGTCCCCGGTAATAGTCAACAAGGTCCTGCTCCTGCCAGGCCTTTTTCCAGTCCAGCCGGTTGATCTCTATGGGGGCGTTGTAACTGTCCTCCATGCCGCCCTTGGATCGTGCGAACTCCTCCCCGGATAGAAGGAAGAGCCTCCCCTGACAGGTCATGTAGATCCCCGCCGCCAGGCGGTACTCCTTCCTCCTCAGCTCCTCATCTTTGGTGGTCTCAGAGAGCTTGTCCCAGAGCGTCTGGTTGTCGTGGGAGGACACATAGCTGATGATCTGGGAGGGCGCCCTGGCCCCCGAGGAGCCGTCTCCTACGCACCAGGCCCGGACACTGTTCAGAATATCCCTCTCCATGCCCCTGCCTCCGTTTACAAACCCCGGCTCCTTTAGCTCCAGGGCAGATCCTTTGATGGCGTCCCTTGTGTCGTCGCAGAACATACCTGTCCCCGGGTTCAGACGCCGGATGTTGCTCTTGAGGGCCTGGGCCTTCTCATCCTCCATAGCGGTCCGGTCCGCGGCCCAGGGCTCCCCGAAGAGGATCTTCTCGCCCTTTCCGCAGCGCTCATCCAGAGCGAACCGGATCCGGTTCATGAGTTCCACGTCCAGAAGCCCCATCAGGTCAAAGCGGAATCCGTCGATGTGGTACTCCTCTGCCCAGTAGAGGACAGACTCCAGGATATATTTAGCGCACATCTCCCGCTCGCTGGCCACGTCGTTCCCGCAGGCGGAGCCGTTGGAGATGGTGCCGTCCTTGTCCACTCTGTAGAAATACCAGGGGGCTGTCCTCTGGAACCAGGAGTCCAGAGAGTAGGTGTGGTTATACACCACATCCATGATGACCCGGAAGCCTTGGGCGTGGAGGGACTGGATCATCTCCTTCATCTCCCGGATGCGCACTTCCCCGCGGGACGGGTCTGTGGAGTAGGACCCCTCCGGCACGTTGTAGTTCAAAGGATCGTATCCCCAGTTGAAATCATGCTCCTCCCCTGTCTCATCCACAGAGCCGTAGTCGTAAACCGGCATAAGCTGGATATAGTTGACTCCCAGCTTTTTCAGGTAGGAGATGCCAGTAGGATGGACTCCGTCATTATCCAGAGTTGTGTCCGTGTGCAGGAAGGCCGTGAACTTTCCTCTGGACTCCTCGGGAAAGCCCCCGGAGGGGTCCCAGGAGAACTCCTTTACGTGGAGCTCGTAGATCACCGTCTCCTCCTCCCTGGCAGGCGGGCGGTCCGCCTCCCAGCTCTCAGGATCCGTCTTCTTTAAGTCCACCACCATGCTGCGCTGGCCGTTGACCCCGCAGGCCCGGGCATAGGGATCAGCAGAAAAAACCGTACGTCCCTCCATCTGCAAAGTAAAATCATAGTAGATTTTATGTAGATTTCGCTTCGTACGGTATTCCCACACTCCCTTTTCGCCCTTTTCCATAGAGTGTCTCTCAAAGGCCTCCGATCCGCTCCCCTCCCTGTACAGGTTCAGGGTCACCTGATCTGCGAAAGGGCTCCACAGACGGAAGGAGGTTTCTTCATCTGTGGGGAGGGCGCCCAAGGCCGCGCCCTCGCACACATATGTTTCTTTAAAGGATGGATCCAAATAGATCTCTTTCCACTGTCTTGCTGTCTTTCTCATCTTGTCACTCCTTGTACAATCCTCAAATCCTTGTCTTGGCTGACCGGCCGACAGGCTTTCCGCCTATCCCTTGACCGCTCCGGAAAGTCCGTCCACATAGTACCTTTGCATGAACAGGAACAGAGCCGCGATGGGGATGGAGATCAGCACCGCGCCAGCGGCAAAGCTGGTGTACCAGCTGTCGATGTACTCCTTCTGCAGCATCTGCCACAGCCCGATAGCGATGGTGTACTGGTCCGAGTTGGCCCGGCAGATCACCTTGGCAAAGATGAAGTCCAGCCAGGGAGACATGAAGGAGGTCAGCACCGTATAGATGATGATGGGCTTGCTTAAAGGCAGCGTGATCTTTGCAAAAATCTGCCACCTGGTACAGCCGTCCAGCAGGGCCGCCTCATCCACCGCGATGGGGATCGTATCGAAAAATCCCTTGGCGATCTGGAAGGACAGTCCCGCCCCGCCGGAGTATACAAGGATCAGCGCCAGCCTGATGAGGCTGCCCTCCGTCAGGCCCAGGGCCTTCAGGATAAAGTACACGGCGATCATGGACATGAAGCCGGGGAACAGTCCCAGGATCATAGCCATGTTCATGTAGGGCTTGCGGAGTTTAAACTTCAGCCTTGACAGGCAGAAGGAGACCGCCAGCACATAGAAGGTGGAAAGGATACAGGAGCAGATGGCGATGATCAGCGTGTTCATGAACATCTGCGGGAAATTCAGGATGGATGTATCTGTAAAAAGCTTCACATAGTTGTCCAGCGTGAAGGACTGAGGGAAGAAGGTGGACACGTAGGAACCCTTCTCCCCACGGAAGCTGGTGAGGATGACCCAGACGATGGGAAACACCCAGATTACTGCCAGCACACCCAGCACCACGTGGACAATGGAGTTGTTGATAAAACGTTTTCTCTTTGCAGAGTACATGTTCTGTCCGGCCATAGTTTAGAACCCTCCTTCTTCTTTGTATGATTTGCTGTTCCGGTAAGTAAACAGAGCTCCCACCGCCAGGATAACGAAGGTCAGAATACCGATGACAGCGCCGATGTTGTAGTACTGCTTGTCGATGGTCAGCTTGTACAGCCAGGTCACGAGAAGGTCCGTGCTTCCTGCCGTGGACGCCAGATCCGTCACCGGGTCGCCTCCCGACAGCAGATAGATGACGTTGAAGTTGTTCACGTTTCCTGTAAATGTGACGATGAGATAGGGTGTCGTCACGTACAGCATGTAGGGCAGCGTGATCTTGGTAAAGGTCTGGAAGACGTTGGCTCCGTCCACCTTGGCCGCCTCGTAGAGCTCTCCCGGAATGTTCTGGAGCACGCCGGTAAGCTGCAGCAGGGTGTAGGGAACGCCCACCCAGATGTTGACCACGATGACCGTCACACGGGCCCATGCAGGATCCGTGAAAAAGGGAAGGCTGGCGTCCTGGGCGATCCATCCCAGGTTCCGCAGCAGCACGTTGACGGCTCCCTCCGGCTGCAGTATGGTCCGCATGATCAGCAGGGACACAAACATGGGCACCGCGCAGGAGAGCACGAAGCAGAACCTCCAGAAGCCCTTTGCCCTTGTCCCCTTCCGGTTGATGAGGAGGGAGACGATCATGCCGAAGATGTAGTTGCTGAAGGTGGCAAAGAAGGCCCACACCAGCGTCCAGATCAGTACAGACCAGAAGGTGCTTCCAAGGATACTGCTGGAGTCAAAGAGGGCTTTAAAGTTGTCCAGCCCCACCCAGTCAAAGAGCATCAGATGGTTGTCGATCTTGCTGTAGTTGGTAAACGCCATACAGATCATGAAGATCAGAGGCAGCACCGTAAAGGCAAAGATGAACACTGCCGAAGGCGTCATGAGAAGCCTGTGCAGGTTCTCGTGGAGCAGGGATTTCAGGTCCTCCCTGAAATTGTTCACGTGTCTGCCCTCCTTTGCGAGGCACTCCGCCTTGTAGGCGCTCCTCAAGGCTCCCCGCCATGCACAGAACATGAGCAGCGTCAGCAGCACGGTGGCCACGCCGTACAGAAGGATCAGCACCGACTGGTCTCCCTCTGTGTATGTATAGATCTGACGGACTTCGTCCCAGACCTCCTCCTGGGGCACTGTGCCCAGGGATGGGAGCATGGCCAGAAAGCCCGCTCCGTTTACCACCATAAATACAATATAGGCCACTTCTATCGCCAGATAGATCAGTCCCTTGACCACCTGTCCGTGGATGATATTTCCAAATCCCATGAGCACCATGGAGAGCTTTGTCTCTATGCCGCCCTCCCTGATGGCTCTTGTGCATGTGTAGGGAGTCGGAAAATCATTGACTCTCTTTTTAAAAATTCCCATCCTCGTCACCTCATTCCCTTCTGTTATGAAATTCCATCACTGTTCATTGCATTGTTCATCTCTTCTGTCTGCTCCGCCGCGTTGTCGTGGGTGATGCTTCCGTTCCGGATGCCCTTGCCCATGTTCTCCACCGGCGTCCAGCAGTTGTTCATCTTCGACACGAAGGGCTGCAGGATGGATGTGTTTTCAAATGTATTGTTCTGAGCCGTCACCAGCTCGTCTGACGCAAACTCCGACTGAGCCAAAAGCTCTGTGTTGCAGGGGATGACACTGCACAGCTCGTAGTGGGCCTGCTGGGCCTCCTCGGAGCCCAGGAAGACCGCCAGCTCGATGGCTGCTACCATATTGTCGCTGTTGGGATTGACCCCGATGGCTTTGGATCCCGCGTAGGCCATCATCTGCACTTCCTCCCCGTTCAGCGTGTAGGTGGGAAGGGAGGCCACACCCATGTTGTCCCCCAGTGCCTCCTTCACCGCATTGGCATCCCAGGAGCCTGAGAACATGGCGTTGATGCTGCCGTCACGGAGTCCCGCTATACCAGACCCGTCAGCGTCAATACGGAAGTTTGGATTGCTCTCCAGGTCGATCAGGTAATCCGTCACCTCTTTGGCCTTCTCACCCCCAAAATCCACGCCGGCCGCCTCGTCTGTACCGTCCCCAAAAAGGGTACAGCCGTTGCCTATGTAAAATGCCGGCAGATACCAGGAGTTGGTAAACGGGAAGGATACCACTCCCTTCTCAAGCATAGTGTCCAGGTTCTTTATGTCCTCCTCGGAAAATACCGATTTGTCGTAGTACATGAACCAGGTGTTTGTCGTGAACGGCACACCGTAGAGGTTGTCATCCATGGTCAGGGAGGCGATGATCTCCTCTGAGTTGGTGGACTCGATCTCCTCCCGGTATTTTCCGCCGAATTTCGCCAGCGCGTTGGCGTCCGTCATGGTGGTCAGCGTATCGTTGGCAAACATGAATACATCCGCGCTGGCCTCCGGATCCTGGGATACCTGTCCTGCGGCGCTTGCCTCATCGGCCACGCCATACACAAATGTAATGTCCCACTCCGGGTGTTCCTCCGCAAACCTCTCGCACATCGTCTGAAGCCATTCTCCGCTGTCCTTTGACTGGTCGTTGGACGGCGACCAGACCATCAGACGAACCTTTTCCGCACCGTCCGAATCGCTTCCGTCGGAGGCGGCACACCCGGTAAGTCCTGCCAGCAGCCCTGCTGTGAGCAGCAGAGCCAACCCTCTCTTCTTCATCACTTCATCTCCATTTCTTAAAAGTTTCGTATTGTTTCGTTCTTTGTAAAGCATACTCTTTTTTGTTCGCAGAGTCAATAAAAACATCGTGCATTTTCTTTGAATTGTACATTTTTTATAGTTTTTTACCCTTGTTTTTGTGCACTTTTGTAATACTCGGTTTGTTTTTACTTCTAAATATACCGAAACTTTTGCGGATTTTGATCGAAAACGCATTGATTTCAGCGAAACTTTCCGCTATAATAGGCACAGATATTTCGTGCAGAAGGAGGTCGGAAAAATGGCTACAATACAGGATATTGCCGACAGACTGGGCATTTCCAAGGGTACTGTGTCCAAGGCGCTGAACGGGGCGTCAGACATCAGCGAAACTTTACAAAAAAATGTGCTGGAGACTGCCGTGGAGATGGGCTACACAAAACTGCGCCGCCCCGGTGGCCTGCGCAGACTCTGTATCCTCATTGAGAACATGGAGTACGAGGAGTCTCACCATTTCGGCTACGAGATCATCCTGGGCTTTCGGCAGATGGCGGAGCCGGCGGGCTACACAGTGGACATCGTCCCTGTCACGGAAAAGCTCCAGAAGGCCTCCTCCTACGATGCCTTCATGCTGAAGAACGATTACCTGGGAGCCTTTGTCCTTGGCTTTTCCTTAAGCGACCAGTGGATGAAGGATTTCCAGACAAGCCACACCCCCACCGTCCTCTACGACAACTACATCATGGCCAACCCCCACATAGGCTATGTGGGAATTGACAACAACGAGGGCATGGAGCTGGCTGTGGCCCACTTAAAGAGGCTGGGACACAAGAAGATCGGCTACCTGAGCCAGGCCCTCGGCTCCCACGTCATGCAGGTGCGCCATAAGGCCTTCTTTTCCGCCCTCCGGCAGAACGGCCTGAAGGCGGACCCCACATACGCCGGGGCTTCCTATTACACGTCCCAGTGCATAGAAAAACATCTGCCCCGCCTTCTTCACAAGGGTATCACGGCTGTCATCTGCAGCCACGACCTGATTGCCAACGCATCTCTCGGCCAGTGTCAGCAGATGGGCCTTAGGATTCCCGCCGACGTGAGCATCATCGGCTTTGACGACCTTCCCATCTGCGCCTACACCTCCCCGCCCCTCACCACTGTGCGCCAGGAGCGGGTGCAGCTTGGCAAGAGCGGCTACTACGCTCTGGAAAGCCTGATGAACCATGTGGCCATCGGCACTCTGCTGCTCCACGCCAGCCTGGTGGTAAGAAAATCCACCGGAGAGGCAAAAAGAGGAGCGGACAGCGCCTGATCTCCTGACGGGGCGGGCTGTCCGCTTCTCTTTTTTTCAATTATCTTCTTTTTGTAAACAGTACATCGTGGTTGATCTCTGTGTAGAATTCCCTCTTCACCCTGCTGCAGCCGGGGACCCCCCGCCCCATCAGCCACATCATTTTGGTGATCACCGTCTCCAGCGTCATGTCGTAGGCCTCCAGAAGTTCAAAGTCCTGTTTGACCTGTTTGCCCACCTCGTAGACCGTCATGTTGCTGCCCTCCTTGGCCACCTGGGTCGCCATGATCACATACTTTCCTTTTCCCCGCCATTTTTCCATTTCCTCGTAGAAGACCGGGAGCAGATGACAGGGGATACCCCCTACGCCAAAGCTCTCAATGACAATGCAGTCGTAATGCTCAAAAAGAAAGGGCAGGATATCACCCCGCATGCCGGGTATAAGCTTGAGGACATACACGCTGTCCTTCAGGTCATAGAAAAATTCAGGGACTCCGGCGCAGGGCTCCTCCCTGATGTACCGCACGAGAATTCCATCCTGTATCACCGCAAGATAGGGAAAGTTGATGCTGGAGAAGGCGTCATGGCTCTTGGCCCTCTCCTTCTTGGCTCTCGTTCCCGCAATCACTTTGCCGTCAAAGACAATACTCACGTTCCGGGAGCTGCTGTCCGCCGCATAGATAAAGCTGTCCAGCAGATTCGTCCTGGCGTCTGTCACATCCATACAGATGGGCTTCTGGGCTCCCGTGATCACAATGGGCTTCCGGGAATTCCGTATCATGTAGGAGAGGGCCGCCGCCGTGTAGGCCAGGGTATCTGTTCCGTGACAGATCACAAACCCGTCGTAGTCCTCATAGTTTTCTTCCACTGTGCGCACAAGCAGCTTCCAGTGCTCCGGCGTCACGTTCGTGCTGTCCAGGCTGCACACCTGCATGGCGTCCACATGGCAGACCTCCCTCACAGCCGGGATACACTGCAGGATATCCTCTGTTCCGAGACCGGGCCGCAGTCCCCGCTCTGTCTGTATCGAAGCGATGGTGCCCCCTGTTCCGATCATCAGTATCTTTTTCATCTTTCCCTGTTCTCTCCGCTCATTCATTGGGCTTCAGATAAAATCTGCCTGCGATCCGCTCCGTCCGCAGCACGTTTGTAAATGCGTGGGGATCCGCCTTTTTGATGGCCCGCACCACATCCTTCTGCTCCGCGCTGGAGACGACGGAATAGACTACCTTTCTCTCCCGGTGCGCATAGGAGCCCTCCCCCTCCAGTACGGTGGCGCCGTGATGGCTCGTCCTGGATATGGCTTCGTAGACTGCCCTGGCGTGGTCCGTCACCACAAGCAGCGTCCGCTGCTGGTACTTTTTATACAGAACGTGCAGTACCTGAGTGGACGCATACTGGAAAATGATGGAATAGAGCGCCTTCTCCCATCCAAACAGAGCGCCTGCCAGGCAGAGGATCACCACATTCAACCCCAACACCATATTGAAAGCGTCAATCCCCTTCTTCTCTGACAGGTAGATGGCAATAAAATCCGTTCCGCCCATGGTGGCGTTGACTGCCAGACACATGCTGATGGCAAGCCCGTTGACCATGCCGCCGAAGACAGCTATCAGAAGGGTGTCGTAGGTAATAACGTATCCTGGAAGGATGTCCGTCAACACACTGGTAAGCACAATGGACAGACAGGAAAACAGCGAAAATTTCTTTCCGATAAACCGGAACCCGATATAGACGGGCACCGCATTGATGGCCACATTCAGAACCGTGTAGGGAATCTCCACGTGAAAGAACAGCTCCCCTGCGCGCTGAAAGAGAAGGGTCAGCCCTGTGGCTCCGCCTGGAAAAAGACCTCCGGTCCGCACGAAGGTCTTGATGTTCAGCGCCATGATGACAGAGGCAGCGCAGATGACGATGACCCTCTTTATATCTTTTTCCGGTTCAAATTTCATACCCCTCACAACCTTTCCCGGCAAAGCGTATATTCCCCGATGCCGCTGTCAAAGAACTGCCGCATCGCCCTTATCATATAGCCCACGTCCCGCACCCCGGCGGTCTCATAGGCCGAGTGCATGGCCAGCTGAGGCAGGCCGATGTCCACCGCGTTCATGGACACCTGGGACATAGCGATGTTCCCCAGGGTGCTCCCCCCTCGCATATCCGACCGGTTGGCAAAAAACTGGAGGGGCACGCCGGCCTTCTCGCAGATCCCCCTCCACAGGGCGATGCTGACCGCGTCGCTTGTGTACTGCTGCCCTGCGTGGGACTTCACCACGATCCCCCGGTTCATATAGACGCAGTTGTCCGGATCTGACTTCTCAGGGTGGTTCGGATGAACCGCGTGGGCGTTGTCACAACTTACCATAAAGCTGGAGGCCAGCGCCCGCCGGTAATCCTCCTCTGTCATGGACAGGCCATTGTTGATCCGCAGGAGCACATCGCCCAGAAAGGTGGAGCCGGCGCCCTGCTTCGTGTTAGACCCCACCTCTTCATTGTCAAAGCAGGCGAACACATTCACATTTCCCTCTGCCCCTGCCTCCGCAAAGCCCTGAAGAGAGGTCCAGGCGCACTCCAGATCGTCCAGTCTGGCGGCGGACAGGAATTCGCCCCGCCGTCCCCACACGGCGGGCTTCATGCGGCTGTACAGATAGAGATCCATACCATAAATCTCCTCCGGCTCTGCCGCCAGCTCCTCCGCCACCAGTTTTTTCAGGTCTCCCTTCATGCCCCCCTCCCCAAAAAGGGGAAGCATATCGATCTGCTTATTAAAGCTCCGACCCTCGTTCGCCTCCCGATCCATGTGGATCGCCAGGCTTGGAATGAGAAACAGGTCCCGGTCCAGCATCACCAGACGCTCAGACCAGCCTCCGGTCGTCTTAAGGACAGCCCGGCCGGCCGCGGACAGAGGCCTGTCCAGCCAGGTGGAGCAGACCATGCTGCCGTACCCCTCTGTATTGAGCTTCGTGTATCTGTCCCCGACGCTGATCTCCGCCTCTTCCTTGATCCGAAAGCAGGGGGAGTCGCTGTGGGAGGCAGCCACCTTAAAGCTGTAATCCTCCAGGGAATCCCCGATCTGAAACGCTATGATACTGGAACTGTTCCGGGTCACATAGTATTTCCCGCCAAGGCTTATCTCCCAGCGCTCCCGCTCGTCCAGTTTCCGGTAGCCCCTCTCATCCAGCACCTTCCCCAGGCCGGCTACCGCATGAAAGGCAGTAGGGCTTTCCTCCAGAAAGCGGAGCAGCCCTCCTGTCGGTTCATCACATTTCTCCCGTTTCATGTTTATTTCCCCTCAAACGCAGCGTAACTTTTTATAATATCCTCCACAATGCCCACAACGGTGTCCATACCCTCCACCGTAATGTGCTCATAGGGACCGTGGAAGGCGGATCCGCCTGTGCCCAGATTGGGGCAGGGAAGTCCCTTGAAGCTGAGTCTTGCGCCGTCTGTCCCGCCTCTGACCGGAGACACATCCGGCGTCAGGCCTGCGTCTGTGATGGCCTTCTTCGCAATGTCCACAAGGTGCATGCAGGGCTCGATCTTCTCCCGCATATTGTAGTAGGATTCCAGGATCTCCAGCTCCACCGTACCCTGGCCGTACTTCTCGTTCATGGTCTTCGCTATCTGGCGCAGCGTCCCATGTCTCTCCTCAAATTTTTCTCTGCTGTGGTCACGGACAAAATAGCGCATTTTTGTTATCTCCGTGTTCCCGCTTATATTCATCAGATGGAAGAATCCTTCATAGCCCTCTGTCGTCTCCGGGCGCTCCTCCGGCAGCATAGACTGAATCTCCATGCCGATGAGCTGGGAGTTCACCAGGATCCCTTTGGCGCTGCCAGTGTGTACGTTCACTCCGTGGATGGTGAAGAAGGCGGTGGAGGCGTTGAAATTCTCAAACTGGATCTCCCCCTCGATGTCGCCGTCCAGGGTATAGGCGTAGTCTGCTCCAAAGCGCTCCACATCGAAATTCTTTGCGCCCCTTGCGATCTCCTCGTCCGGCGTAAAGCCGATGCAGATCTTCCCGTGGGGAATATCCCCCTTCACGAGCCGTTCCGCCACAGTCATGATCTCCGCAATGCCGGCCTTGTCATCCGCCCCCAAAAGGGTGGTGCCGTCCGTGGTGATGAGGGTGCGCCCCTTCATCCTTTTCAGATGGGGGAACTCCTCCACCCGGAGCACTCTCCCGCTGTCTCCCAGCTTCACATCCTCTCCGTCATAGTCCTGGATGATCTGGGGACGGATGTCATTTCCGCTGAAATCCGCTGCCGTGTCCATGTGGGCGATCAGGCCGATGGCCGGCCTGTCCTCATAGCCCGGCATGGCCGGTATCTGGGCATAGAGATAGCACATGTCGTCCAGCTCCACCTGCTCGATTCCCATAGACTTCAACTCCTGAGCGAGAAGCCTCCCCAGGTCAAACTGCCTCTGAGTGGACGGGACTGTCTCGCTGTTCTCATCGCTTGTCGTCCAGACATCCACATATTTTAAAAATCTTTCATATGCTCTCATAGCTGTTTCCTCCGTCTGTATCAGTCCTCATCTTCCACGAGCCTGTTCAGCTTCTTATTAGCGGCCACCATGAAGAGGGCACACAGAAGGAGCAGGACAAAGATGCCCACAAGCACCGGGAAGATATTCAGGTTTTCAATGATCACCTGCACATAGGGGCTCAGCTTGGAGGCGCAGAAGGTAGCTACCGTGATGACGCCCATGAGCAGGGACAGATATTTCTTGGGTGCGTACTTGCTGACAAAGGCGTTCCTAAGCGGTGAGAAGCACATCTCTCCGATGGTCAGCAGCAGCACAAAGCCTACCATCCACAGCACGCTTACTTTGTTTGCGGAGGAGGATCCCACGCCCCGGGTGAACTCCGCCAGCACGATCACGCCGAAGGCGGATCCAAGGAAGAGGAAGCTAAGGCCGATCTTCTGGAACATGTTCAGGTCCCCCTTCGGCCTCTCGGAGAGCTTTCTCCACACAGCCGCCATGACGCCTCCTAAGGCCACACACAGAATTCCGTTAAGAGAGGTGTTGATCCAGCCCGGAGCGATCTCAAGAGAGCCCAGGTGCATATCCACATACTCTGTCATGTAGATGGTCAGAGCCAGCTCGTTCTGGTAGTAGAAGAGCCAGAAGATTACAGAGAAAGCAGACACCAGCACAATGGCACACACCCGTCTCTTCTCCGCACTGGTAAGAGACTCTGTGGATTTGCTTTTATTCTTCTCTTTCTTATTTTCCTGCCCGATAATGTTGCCCTTTGTGTCTGTCAGATACTTAAAGGGCTTCACACCCTGGCCCTGGAGATTTCCCCAGTTAGCGACAAACCAGACGGCGGACAGGATACAGAACACAGCGCTCATGAGGAAGCACTGTCTGAAGCCCAGGACATCTCCCTGTCTGAAGGTATTCAGATAGAGATAGCCTGTGGCTATGGATCCCACAAAGGATCCCACATTTACGAAAGAATACTGGATGGAAAAAGCGGAGTCCAGCATGCTCTTGTCATCGTACATGCGCCCCTGGATGGCGGACAGGTTGCCCTTGAAAAATCCGGTTCCTATGGACACAACGATCACCATCAGGTTGACCATGGCCGCATTGCCTGCCTTCCATCCGATGAGATACCCCGCCGCCATGATGACGCTTCCCAGGGGGATGGCATATCTGGCTCCCAGCCAGCGATCGCTGATGTATCCGCCGATAATGGGCGCCAGATAGGTGTAGGCCGTTAAATTGGCCGCGATGACCGTGGCCTGTGCATTGTCGATTCCCAGTCCTCCCTCGGCTGCCGCTGTGATCAGGAACAGCAGCAGGATCGGCTTTGCGCCGTAGTAGGCCAGCCTCTCCAGTGTAAATGTCAGATTACAGACATAGAAGCCCTTCGGGTGCCTCTTCTTTTCTGCAGTTGTACTTTCTCCCATTTTTTTGTACCCTCCAAATCAATCTTGTTTCATCTTTGTGACCGCAAGTTTCATGAACTCCGCCATGCTTTTTGTAAAATACCTGTTTTTGCGGTAATAAAAATATACGTTCCTCTCCGCATCCGGGTCATCGATCTTGTAATAGTACACATCCGCCCCGGCGGGAACGTATTGCAAAGCAGTGTCGCTTATAAAGGAAATACCCATCCTCCTTTCTGTCAAATGATACGTTGTGAGCATCTGGTCCAGCTTCCACGCCACTTGCAGCGTGATCCCCGTGCGCCTGCAAATCTCTTCCACTCTCTTTCGTGTGTCATTGTGGGTGCGCAGGAGCACAAACGGCTCGTCTTCAAACAGCCCGAGAGGCACCCGGGCTTTTCCGAATATCATTCAGGCTGAGACTCCACGATCTGGCCGGACCATTGCTTGAAAAGCCTGCCGGCACCGCCAGCAGAAGATGCCCTTTTTTCACATAGCGTCTCTCATAGAGCTCACTGTCCAGCGGATACTTGTCCATCAGAAGATCCGGCTCCCGGAAGGTCTTCAGTATCTCAGGAAAGACAAAGGCAGAAAAAAGATAGGTATCGCCCACAGTGAGCTTTCCCGCAGACAGTTCATTGAGGCTGCTGACATAGCCCGCAAATTCCTCCTCCATCTCCCGGATCTTCTCCGCGGTCCGGATATACTCCTTCTCCACCTTCCTGACCGTCGCGCTCAGGGCCGGCTGAGAGATGTAAAGTTTAGCCGCAGCCTTGGAAAAGCTTCCTTCCCTGTAAACTTCATACACATATTTCATATGTCTGAACATACCGGAAATCACCACAACAGCTTATTTCTTATTAAATAAAATTGTATATTCTGTCCTCTCCGAACGCAAACAAGAAAAGCAAATCGTTCAATAAGGAAAAGTTATAGGATACACACAGCTCGCTCCCCCCTCTAAGGAAGCACATTTTCCTCCGTGTTATATATATTTCCTTATAGCCCGTATACTCCTTTCTGTATTGGCGCTTTGCCAGCCTTTTCTCTATAATAGGTGCCGGAGACACGAAAGACAAAAGGAGGATTCTTATGACTGAAGACACAAAAGCCGCATATACGGCAGCCCTGTGCAGATACAGGGAAATACAGGACAGGGGACTTCACCTGAATATGTCCCGCGGAAAACCGTTCCCGGAGCCGGCGTGGCGATGATCGCCTCAAGTCCCGCCAACACAGCCGAGATCAGGAAACACATGGCGGCCTGTGAAAAAATACTGGAAGGAGAAAAAGAAAATGGAGAAAGCATATAACCCTTATGACAATGTACTGAAAGTGGTAAAAGAGGCTGCAGACATCCTGGGCTACTCCGACAGCGATATTGAAGCCATCAAATACCCTGAGAGGGAGCTGAAGGTGGCCATTCCCGTGCGCATGGACGACGGGACCACTCATGTGTTTGAGGGCTTTCGCATCCAGCACTCCACATCTCGGGGCCGGCAAAGGGCGGCATACGCTTCCACCCCGGCGTGACCGCAGACGAGGTGAAGGCCCTGGCCGCCTGGATGACCTTTAAGTGCGCCGTAGTCAACATCCCTTACGGCGGCGGCAAGGGCGGTGTCATCTGCGACCCGAACAGACTCTCCGAGAACGAGATCCGGGCCATCACGAGAAGGTACACCGCTGCCATCGCCCCGCTCATCGGCCCGCAGCAGGATATCCCTGCGCCGGACGTGGGAACCAGCGCCTCCGTCATGGGATGGATGATGGATACCTACAGCATGCTGAAAGGGCACTGCATCCACGGGGTCGTCACAGGAAAGCCCCTGGAGCTGGGCGGAGCTCTCGGGAGACATGACGCCACCGGGCGGGGCGTCATGTTCACAGTGAAGAGTATCCTTTCCAGGCTGCATATTCCTGTCAAAGGCACGACAGTGGCCGTCCAGGGCATGGGCAATGTGGGCAGCGTCACTGCCCGGCTTCTGCACGAGGAGGGCATGAAGGTGGTGGCTGTCAGCGATGTGTCCGGCGGCATTTTCAACCCCGACGGGCTGGATATCCCCGGCATCATCGTAGAGGCGTCGTCGTCTCCTACTTTGAGTGGGTGCAGAACATTCAGTCTGTGACCTGGACAGAGGGGGGAGGTAAATGCAAAGCTGAAAGACATCATGGACGCTGCCTTCGAGGCAGTATGGTCCATCTCCAGATCAAAAAAAGTCACCCTCCGCACCGGCGCATATCTGATCGCAGTCAAGCGGGTGGTAGATGCCAAAGCGGCGCGCGCCATCTGGCCGTAAGAGCCGGGTGCCCCGAACATGACAGGAGCCGCCTGCGCACCACAAGCGCAGACGGCTCTTTCATTGTCTCGCTATTGTAAAGCCTCTTCCTTGCACCTCATTGATCTTTGAGATGGTTATAAATTATACGTCCTATTCCTTCATCTTCTCCTTCATCATTTTCATGAATTTAACGACGTTCTTCTTGTCACAGTTTGACGGATAATACATCCGCAGCTCGCAGTCCTTTTCAAAGTCCTCCAGGCTCCGGATCTCTCCGTCATTTCCCTGAAAATACCGGCTGTCCACAAAGGCAAAGGCGTTGTTGAACTCCACCTTCATCTTCATGGTCTCCACATTCCTCACCTCGATGAAATCGCAGACGCCCTCCAGACGCCTGCAGGCCTCCTTCTGTACACTGCAGCTGTAGTGGGGGGCCACATAACACCTGTGCCCCTTAAGATCCTCCAACCGAAGGACCCCGTATGGGATGGACGTGTTTTTCCCCACATACACCCCCAGCCTGGAGCTTGTCAGGTACTGGTTTTCTATGCCCGGCTCCCCCAGAAGCTCATTGTCATCATACCCGATGAAAATATCCAGCTCATGCTTTTTCATCATCCTGGCGCCGATCTTGCTGTCGATCTTGTAACACTCCATCTTCTCTCCGACACGGAGAAAGAAGGGGTCATATATCTGCTCATAGGTCATCCACATCTTTTTGTTGATGGCGCTGTCAATTCCAATGTAGGTGATCTCCCTGCCCCGGAGCTGCTCGATCTCCTCCATCATCCTGCTTTCGATCTCCAGCATCTCCTTCGCACTCCGGTAGACGATCCGCCCCAATTCGGTGGGTGTGATCTCACCCTTGCCCCTGTTGACCAGCTTCCCTCCCGCCATCTTCTCCAGAGAAGAGATGTTCTGGCTGATGGCAGTCTGGGAGACAAAGTTTGTATTTCCGGCTTTTGTAAAGCTTTTGCTCTCGATCACATCTACAAAGTATTTGTACTTCCATATGCTGCTCATTTTACGTATGCTCCCGGTCTCCATTCCCTCTTTAAACGCTTGCCTGTGTATTCTATCATAGAACATCGAAACGGATTTTGCAAGAAGGGGCGGAGCTCTTCCGGCATCCTGTTCCGCATTTCCATAGTGCAAAATCGCAAAATGGTATCTATGGTGTATTGCTTTTTCATGCAGGATAAGCTATACTGAATATATGCCGGTTAGTTATTGCTAACATTCTGATTTGCTTATAAGTGAAAGGGGGATGTATGTGAACTGGACGCGCACCATCTTGGACGGGCTCGCCATGGCGGCCTATTTTAACCTGTTCGCCGCGGCGGTGGCGCT
>CAZZBJ010000003.1:0-12599 GCA_964652805.1 uncultured Mordavella sp.
TATATAGTAAGCTCCACTTTCAGCGTACACATCATCCCCAAGGCTTTCCAGATAATCGCCCGACACCTCTACATACTCTGTGGATTCTGTCACGCTTCCATTTGTTCCTATGGTGTACACAGTCTGCTGGTAATAGTAAGTCGTACTTGCATTGATCGTCCGCGCCTGCGAATAGTTTCCACCGCTACTTATATACAGAGCTGTGCTGCCTGTGAAGAAATAATAGCTGTTCCCTGAAGCAGGGGTAAACTGCGCCGTCGTATTTCCATCCGACGCTCCTTCCGTGAAGGCATTGGAGTAAAAATATGCAGCTGTACTGTCCTCCCCCGTCTTGTTGGCTTCCATGTATGCCTGCAGAGCCGCATAGTCAGAAGCCGCATAGTCGGAGTTCGTCTCGCCCTCCTCAAGAACAGTATATACGTCGGATTTCACACTGACAGAGTAGAAGATGCGGATCGGGGACGCCTCTGTAACAGTCGCCTTCAGTTCACTGCCGTCCTCCTCGATATCATAGTAGATGACAGGGATAAGCGTTGCCGGGATTTTTACTTCCACCGTATCCCCAGCTGCAAGCGTACTTCCTTTTGTGACTGTGATCAGGATATCGCTGAGGCTTCCGCTATCATAAAGAGCAGTGCGCACATTATCTGAGGTGAACGTATAGGTGACAGTCCCGTCTCCGTTGTCCTGGCTCGACTTCTGCGTATAGCTGACATCTCCAAAGACGATCGCGTTAAAATCCGTCACTTCCATGTAGCTGCCCAACTCGTCGGTAAAGGTGATATAGCCGGATGTAGATTCAGACCCCTCCTCCACCTGTGTGGGCGATCCCGTTCCCGAGGAGATCTCCTGGAATATCTCGTTAAAAATACTGATAAGACTGCTGGAGTCGGAGGCTGTCTTGTAATAGCCAAGACTGGTGTCGCAGTCGAAGTTAGTTGTTATCCGTGTGCCGCCGCCCTGTTGTGTGTTACCGGTCCCAAGGCTGGTCGCAGTCGTTGAATTGCTGGAGACCAGATTCATAAAGCGATTGGCTTTCTGGGTTTCTGACAAACTGTTCTGTCCGTTCCATTGAGCACCTACCGTTCCAAGATAGCTGGTATCGGCGCCGTCAAAAATACCGACAGAATACACGATCGCACCCTTTGTATTCTTCATAGAGTACGCCGAGTCAATCGCTCCATCCGCAACGTTGTCATTGAACTGGGTGCCTGTCGTGGGCACGCCGTCGGTAAACAGAATAACTATACTCTGCCGCCCTTCCTGCGCTGCCGGCAGCATATCGTAGGCCTCTTCCATTCCCGCTTCCGTGTTGGTTGCGCCGGTAGGACTGTTCGGCAGTTGAGCCACCCTGTTCACATAATTATTGTACCCTGTCTCAATGCTTCCGAAACTGCACAAAGTATCAGAATTGCTCCCGAATATCACGATTCCCAGATTGTGCACTACTCCGCCTGTCCCGTCCGACATGGAACTTGCATAGAGAGCATCTATAAAATTGTCCACCGCCTCTTTCATGGCATACTGCCGACGTGACTCATTATCATTTGTTGATTGTCCTTGAAAATTATATGCCATACTTCCTGACTGGTCCAGCACCAGGACAACGTCAAGAGGCACATCTGTCGTAGTCGTTATGGATGACGCGGAAGACAGCGCTGACAAGGAGACGAGGAAGTCCGCCCCATCCGACATTGTTACAGTCAAACTGCTTCCGGCCTCTCCACTGGTCTTGATCGTATCTGTCAGGGTAACATCCCCTGTAGACACGGACTTATCTGTCCAGACCTGACCCACATCAGAGATACCGTCGCTTGAAAAATAGTCTTTCCAGTCAGACTCCGTGGAACTGTCCGCCACTGCGTCCGCCGCCTGCACCCAAGTGCCGCTGTTCATAAAAGCACCCACGCCCATAGCAGCCACCAGCACCAGCGCCACAACCGCTGAGAATACCTTGATGCGCCGTCTCCTTTCTCTCAGTATTTTTCTTTTCTTCATGTTCACCCTTCCCTTCTGTGCCCCCCCCCGAAACTGAGGAAGAAAACACCCTTATTACCTAGTTCCCTTTATTCTATAATATATAGGCGGAAATGTCAACAACTCAAAAGGTCCAAAATATATGTATACCGAAAAAAGTACCGAAAAAAAGCGCCCGCTCTCATGGGTCGGACGCCTGCCGTAAAATCTGTACTCAGCTTTCCTTTTCCTTCATCGCCTTCATGTGCTTTTCCACCATCAGGGCGATCTTAAATGTCATGGCGTTCTCAAACACCCGGACGTCCAGACCTGTCTTTTTCTGAATTTTCTCAAGACGATACACCAGCGTGTTCCGATGCACGTACAGCTTTCTCGCCGTCTCCGAGATGTTCAGGTTGTTCTCGAAGAAGGTATGGACCGCCGCCAGCTCCTCCTCCTCGAAGTTCTCCATGGCGTTTCCCTCGAAAACTTCCTCCAGGAACATCTCGCACAGGGAGGCAGGAAGCTGGTGTATGAGCCGGCCTATGCCCAGCACGCTGTAGGACAGCACCCGCCGCTGGGAGTAGAAGACGCGTCCCACCTCCATAGCCATGTCCGCCTCCTTGTAGGAGCGGGACACGTTTTTGAGCTCCTCCACGATCGTGCCGTAGGAGACCCGGACGCCGACCATGGCCTCCATGCCCAGGGTGTCCACGATCACGTTCGCCATGTGCTGAATGTCCTCGTAGTCTTCTGTAGGCTCCAGAGCCTTCACAAGGATAATGTGCCTCTCCTCGACGGAGGTGGCAAAGTCCTTGATGCCGATAGCGAAAAGGCCCTTCAGCGTCTCCAGCACCAGGTTGTCGTCTGCGTTTCGGGGCTCAACCAGGAACACGACTCTCCTTTGCAGCACCGGGATCTTCAGCCTCTTTGCCTGATTGTAAATGTCCACCAGGAGGAGATTGTCCAGAAGAAGGTTCTGGATAAACCGGTTCTTATCCATTTTGCCGCGGTTCATGGAGAGCAGGCTCTCCAGGTGGCTGAGGCCGAAGCGCCCCGCCATCCGGGCTTTGTCGTCTGTCCCGTCCACGGCCAGTATGTAGATATGCTCCGCGTTTTCCAGCAGGAACAGGCTCTGCTCTGCCGTGGCCTCCTCCTTCCCCTGGCTGTTATATTGCTCGATCAGGTCCTCCACATCTGCCTGCCGGGGCTGCGCTTTTACGTTTGTCATGGCCAGGCACTCCGGTTTTTCATTCCATATGGAACAGTCAAAGCCTGCTATTCTCTTTATCTCCTGTATCAGTTTCTGTATCGTCTGGTTTGGCAGCAACTTGTCACATCCTTTCCGGGCTCTGCTTTCGTCTTTTCCATTCTCCGGTATATGGCTTTGGCGGATGCCAAAAAAGAGAGACGCCCTCTCAGGCATCTCTCTTCATGTTCATACATTCATTTCAAAGCGGCCGACTAGTTTGTGATGGTCAGCTCTGTCTCTTTGTCAAATATATGAATCTTCTCTGCGTCAAGCGCAAATTTCACGGTGTCCCCAGTTCTTGCTGTCGTTCTTGGATCCACTCTTGCTGTCATGCTTGCGCCCTCATAATCGAAGTACAGAAGAACCTCTGCGCCGAGCATCTCGTATACACGGATTTTTGCCTCGATCACTGTGTCAGGAGAGGTCTCGATGAACATCTGCTCATCATGTACATCCTCAGGACGGATGCCGAGAACAACGGTCTTTCCATCATAGCCGCCGTCCTTGAGAGCCATCGCTTTTGTAGGCGGAAGAAGGATCTTGTGGGGTCCTACATCCAGGGCAGCCTTGTCGCCGTCGATCTCACATTTTGCGTCGATGAAGTTCATCTGCGGGGAGCCGATAAATCCCGCAACAAACATGTTGCACGGATAATCGTATAGTGTCTGCGGGGTGTCTACCTGCTGTACGACGCCAGCGTTCATAACTACGATCCTTGTCCCAAGCGTCATAGCCTCTGTCTGGTCATGTGTTACGTAGATGATGGTCGTCCCCAGCCTCTGATGCAGCTTGGAGATCTCAACACGCATCTGTCCGCGGAGCTTTGCGTCCAGGTTGGAAAGAGGCTCGTCCATCAGGAATACCTTCGGGTCACGAACGATCGCGCGGCCCATGGCAACCCGCTGTCTCTGTCCTCCGGAAAGAGCCTTCGGTTTACGGTCCAGAAGAGCTTCCAGGTCAAGAATCTTGGCAGCCTCGCGGACCATCTTGTCGATCTGATCTTTCGGAACCTTTCTCAGCTTCAGACCAAACGCCATGTTATCGTACACGGTCATATGCGGATACAGAGCGTAATTCTGGAATACCATCGCAATATCCCGGTCCTTTGGCTCCACATCGTTTACAACCTTGTCGCCGATCTTCAGCTCACCGGATGTAATCTCCTCAAGTCCTGCAATCATACGGAGTGTGGTGGATTTTCCGCATCCGGAAGGCCCTACGAAGATGATAAATTCTTTATCTTCGATCTCAAGGTCAAAATCTTTTACCGCTTCAAATCCGTTGGGATAGGTTTTGTTAATGTGCTTTAATGATAAACTTGCCATTGTTTTATTCCTCCTGTGAATGGTGCGCGGCGGTCGCCGACGTTTTTTATCTGCTACCCAGTATATAAAAAAAGAAGGGATTTTGCCATGCCCAAGTTGAACAATCTTTTTTTTGATTTCTATACAACTTGACCAACGGTCCCTTCTTCTCTTCCGTCATTTTGGCGGCGTCAGTCCTCTTCTTTTGGCAGAAGCGCCTGGTAGATCTCCCTTTTGCTGACGCCTCTGTCCTTTGCCACCTTTTTCATGGCCTCTTTCCGGTCCGCCCCCTGGTCCATGTAGTATCCCATGTGCTCCTCCAGGGACGTCTCCTCCCATTTCTTCTGAGCCTGGCGGCGCAGTTCCTCCCGGCTCTTTCCCCGGATGACAAGGACGCACTCTCCCCGGGGCTCCCGGGCCCGGTACCAGGCGCAGGCCTTCTCCAATGTGGTTCCGAAAACCGTCTCGTGCTTCTTGGTCAGCTCCCGGCAGACGGACACCTGCCGGTCTCCCAGCGTCTCCAGCAGCTCTTCCAGCGTCCGCAGGAGGCGGTGGGGCGCCTCGTAGATCACGATGGTCCTGGTCTCGTCCTTCAGCTCCTCCAGCACGTCCCTTCTTTCCTTTTTGTCGGAGGGGAGGAAGGCCTCAAAGGCGAACCGCCTTGTAGGCAGCCCGGAGATCGTCAGGGCCGTCACGCAGGCCGCGGCCCCGGGCACGGCTGTGACAGTAATTCCCGCCTCGCGGCACATTTTCACCAGCTCCTCCCCGGGATCCGAGATACCCGGCGTGCCGGCGTCCGTAATGAGAGCGATATTTTTTCCCTCCAGAAGAAGAGCGGTGAGCTTCTTTCCCTTCTCGGTCTTGTTGTATTCGTGGTAGCTGGTCATGGGGGTCCTGATCGAAAAGTGGTTCAGCAGCTTGATGCTGTTGCGGGTGTCCTCCGCAGCTATGAGATCTGCCTCCTTCAGCATGCGCACAGCCCGGAAGGTCATGTCCTCCAGGTTCCCGATGGGGGTGGCGCACAGATACAGTGTTCCTGCCATCGTTCTCTCCTACTGTTTCTCCTGTCTGCTCTGTCTGTTCGGCCCGTACAGTTCCAGCAGCTCGTCTGTGTAGCTTCCGTCTTTATGGTACACCACCAGGGGCGGCTCCACAGTCATTCTGGGATTGGCGTCCCTCACCCCTTCCAGGAGCACCATATTGGGCTCCTTGTCTATGTAGGGGTGAACGAGACGCATCCGCTTCGGCTCGATCTGGTGGCGGCTCATGCCGGCAAGTATCTCGGCCAGTCGGAAGGGGCGGTGTACCATGTAAAACCGGCCCTTATTTCCCAGGAGTTTTTCGCTCTCTCTGAGCACATCCTCCAGGGTGCAGAGCGCCTCGTGGCGGGCAATGTACCTGGCCTTGTTTGCGTTTTTCAGCCCGTGCTCTCCGATCATATAGGGCGGATTGACTGTTATAACATGAAACGAGGCGGCGCCGAAAAGGGCGGCTGCCTTTCTGATATCTCCTGTGACAATGCGAATCTTGTCCTCCAGGTGGTTGCCAAGGACGCTGCGGCGGGCCATGTCCGCGCTCTCCTCCTGGATCTCCAGGCCGGTGTAGGACGCTCCCTCATTTTTTGCTTCCAGCAAAATGGGAAGGATGCCGGTTCCGGTCCCCAAATCCAGCGCCCGCTCGCCTTTTTTCACCTTTGCGAAAGAAGACAGAAGAACCGCGTCCATGCCAAAGCAGAACCGGCCCGGGGACTGGATAATGCGGTACCCTTTGATCTGCAGGTCGTCCAGGCGCTCCCCCGGCTTTAAATCTACGGTCATCTTACTTGTCATCCAGCTTCGACGCTCCGTTCTTCTCTTCCAGTGCCTTCAGCTGCGCCATCTCCTCCTTGGAGATCTTCGCATCCTTCTTCTTCCGACGGGGCTTGAAGCGCAGCTCTCCTGCCTTGTACTCCCGGATTTCTTTCTCGTCGTTGTCCAGGGTGACGACCACCTTCACCAGCTGGCGCAGCACATTGACGGACTGCACGTCCCCTTTCAGCTTCTCCGGCGTGGTGACTGTGTCTCCCACTACCGGCAGGCGGCTGTTCAGCTCCTCATAGTTCTGCTCCTCGTTGGTAAGGCAGCACATGAGCCTGCCGCACACGCCCGAAATCTTGCTGGGGTTCAGGGACAGATTCTGCTCCTTGGCCATCTTGATGGACACCGGGGCAAACTCTGTCAGGTATGTATGGCAGCACAGCTCCCGGCCGCAGATGCCGATGCCTCCCCGTATCTTTGTCTCGTCCCGCACGCCGATCTGGCGCAGCTCAATCCTTGTCCGGAACACGCCGGCCAGGTCCTTTACCAGCTCCCGGAAGTCAATCCTTCCGTCCGCAGTGAAGTAGAACAGTACCTTATTGTTGTCAAATGTGTACTCCGCGTCGATGAGCTTCATCTCCAGCCCGTGCTTGCGAATCTTTTCCCGGCAGATGCGGAAGGCCTCTTTCTCCTTCTCGCGGTTCTTCTCCTCCCGGCGGCAGTCGTCCTTATTGGCAATGCGGATGACGGATTTGAGAGGCTGGCTGATCCTCTCCTCCTCCACCTCTCTTTGCCCGGTCACAACATTTCCGAATTCCACGCCCCTGGCCGTCTCCACGATCACCTGATCCCCGTGGTGGATTTCCAGTTCTCCGGGGGAGAAGAAATAGACCTTCCCCGCCCTGCGAAATCTTACTCCGATCACCTTTGTCATATCTGTCAGTTCTCCTTTATCGTCAGCAGTAAAAGTTCCATGACAAGGTCAAAGCTTACATTTGCCCTGAGGCGGGTCTTGGCCTTCTCCAGGCTCTCCAGTATCAGCTCAATCCCCTCGTAGGAGCTCTTCTTTGCCCGCTCCTTAATGTGACTGATCTGGTCTTTGAACACGACCTTGTCCATATCCTTTGTCGCTTTGTACAGCAACACGTCCCTGTACCATACCATGATGATGTCCAGGTAGTCGTTGATCTCCAGTTTATAAGTGCCCATCTTCCTGATGGCCTTCGTGATCTCACTGAGGTCCATCTCGTTGATATATTTCAGAAACTGAACCGCCTCCTCCCGGATCTCGTTAAAGTGATCCGAATTGGCCAGCATGATCGCCCGCCCCACATTTCCCTGAGCAAAGGCTGTGCACAGGTCCGCCTTGTAATCCGGCACATGCATGGTCTCCATGAGGTATCTGCGGATCAGGGTATCCTTGATGTTCCGCAGCTTCAGCATCACGCAGCGGGATGTGATGGTGGGAAGCAGGGCCTCCGCATTCTCTGTGAGAAGAAAGATCACCGCGTAGGCAGGGGGCTCCTCGATGGTCTTGAGGAGGGCGCTCTGCGCCTGCACGGTCATCAGGTCCGCCTCCGCTATTATGTAGATCTTATAGGGTCCCTGGTAGGGCTTGATCTGAATGTCCTCGTTGACCTGCCTGCGGATATCGTCCACGCTGATGCTGTTCGGCTTCTCATGGGTCACCCGAATGATATCCGGGTGGTTCCCGCTCTCCGCCTGGCGGCAGGAGTGGCATTTGTTGCAGGGGTCCGGCCCCTGCTCCTCGCACAAGAGCATAGCGGCAAACAGATTCACCAGCATTTTCTTACCGGAGCCTCTCTCCCCGTTCAGGATATAGGCGTGTGACACCTTGTTCTCCGTCATGGCGCTCCGTATATAGTGGATGATGTCCTTGTGTCCTACTACGTCTTTAAAGCTTCCCATTGTGTATTACCTCTGCGATTTCTTCTAAACATTGTTCTTTGTCTTCGTTGCGGAACCGGCGCTGTATGCCCAGCCGGCGCAGCTTTTCCTCTGAAAAGTCCTCCTCGTCCGCAAGGAAACGGCGGCACAGCTCTTTGTACTCTGGCCGCGCCTGCTGCCTCTCCCTGGCAAGCGCCCGGGAAAGCCGCTCTGCGTCTCCCACTTCTATATAGAGGGGCAGGATATTCTTCGCCCCGTAGTATTGTACCATTTTTTCGTAGGATTCCAAAGTCCCGATCATGAGATAATTTCCCGTCTCCAGATCGATCTGTCCGTCGTCTGCTGTAAAATATCTCCACACGCCGCAGGCTGTGTCATAGGACCGAAGCTCAATGACGCGGCCCGCCCGCTCCAGCTTCTCTGCCTGCTCCTGGTCTGTGAAAAAATACTCCACCCCGTCTCTTTCCCCCTCCCGCCGGGGCCTTGTGGTGTAGGGCACCACCTGCTTAAGCTCCGGGATGCGGGACAGAAGTTCCTTGAAAATGGTATCTTTTCCTGCTGAACTTTTTCCTATTATATAGTATATCTTACCCATTTATCCAGACCCTGATGCTTCCTTCTTCTTCCATACCCTCCAGGGAAAATCCCTGGCTCCTGCTTATCAGCAGCCTCTCCACGCTCTCCCGGCTGATGCGCTCCCCCGGGACGATAAGCGGGATGCCGGGCGGGTACAGGTAGGCGTACTCTGTGGACACCAGTCCCTCGCTCTCCTCCAGGGGCACCTTTTTCACCCGGCCCTTCACAGGGCTTGTCTCCAGGACCAGCTCCTCCATCCGGGCGCTGGTGCAGACCCGCTCGTTCCGGGGCAGGCCGCCGGCCTGGCAGGGAACTGCCGCCGCTCTTTCTTTCGCGCATCTGTCTATCTCCTCCAGGGCGTCCCCCAGCCGGCGAAAGCCCTCTTTTGTATCCCCCACGCTGGTCATGGCCAGAGCGTAGGAGCCGGCGGCCATCTCAAGCTGCAGGTGATAGTCCCGAAGAAGCCGCAGATACAGCTCTCTTCCGGTCATCTCCGCCCTGCCTACAGACAGGACCAGCTTGGACCGGTCGTCGTGCTCTGTCTGTACAAGAAAGAGCGTTTCCAGATGTCCCAGCCTCTCCCTGAGCCGCTTAAGCTGCTCCACATAGGGACCAAAAAGCTCTTCTTTCTTCTCCCCCAGCAGACGGATGCACCTGTCGATGCCGGCCAGGAGCACGTAGGAGGGACTGCTGGACTGGAGCATGTCCAGATAGCGGAAGATCCGCTCCCGGTCCGCAAAGGGCCCGTCCACGTGGAGGAGGGCCGTCTGCGTCAGGGCCGGCAGGGTCTTGTGGAGACTGTGTATCACCACGTCCGCCCCCTGTCTCAGGGCGCTTTCCGGGAAATAGGGGTGAAATCCAAAGTGGGCTCCGTGGGCCTCGTCCACGATCAGGGGAATCCCCTTCTTATGAACCTCCCCCGCAATGCCCCGGATGTCCGAGACAACGCCGTCATAGGTGGGGGAGACTAAGATCACCGCCTTTACCCTGGAATGTTCATTAAGCGCAGCTTTCACTGCGCTTACAGATATTTCTGTATTCAACTGAATGTCCGGCCGAAAACCAGGATACAGGTACACCGGCTCCAGCTCGTTCATATAGATGGCGTGATACACGGATTTGTGACAATTCCGACCCACCAGCACCTGCTCCCCCTTCCGGGTGCATCCCAGGACGGCGCTTAAAATCCCCGCCGTGCTTCCGTTCACGAGAAATCTCGTCTCCCCCGTCTTCCCGACCCCGTAAATCCGGGAGGCCTCCTCCTGCGCCTGCTTCAGGATGCCGTCCGGGTGGTGGAGGTCGTCAAATCCCTCGATCTCCGTGATGTCGATTCCGTAGGGCAGGTCACTGCCGAAGCGCTCCGTGTTTCTCTTGTGCCCCGGCATGTGAAACCCGTAATAGTCAGAAATGCTGTATCTGTGCAGTCTGTCGTAAAGTGCAGTCATCAGATCGCCTCGTATATCTTACAGTCTCTTGAGCAGTTCTTCTCTCTCTTTCTCATAGCCCGGCTTTCCAAGGAGAGCGAACATATTCTTCTTATAGCTCTCCACGCCCGGCTGATTGAACGGATTGACACCGGATATATAGCCGCTTACGCCGCAGGCAAACTCGAAGAAATAGAAGAGCTCACCCAGATAAAATTCATTCTGCTCCGGAATGTTCACCATCAGGTTCGGCACATGCCCGTCCGTGTGGGCCAGCACGGTTCCGTTCATGGCGCTCTTGTTTACAAAGTCCATGCTCTTTCCTGCCAGATAGTTCAGGCCGTCCAAATCCACCGGCTCCTCGTTAATGAGGAGTTCTTCTTTGGATGTCTCCACATGCAGGACCGTCTCATACAGGATGCGGCTGCCGTCCTGGATAAACTGACCCATGGAGTGGAGATCCGTAGTCAGATCTACGGACGCCGGGAAAATGCCCTTCTGGTCTTTTCCCTCGCTCTCGCCGTAGAGCTGCTTCCACCACTCGGATACATAGTGAAGGCTTGGCTCATAGTTTGCCAGCACCTCCACGGATTTGCCCTTTCTGTGAAGGATGTTGCGGACAGCCGCGTACTGCAGCGCGTCATTTTCCTCAAAAGGCTTGTTCAGCGCCCGCTCTCTTCCTGCCGCCGCGCCCTCCATCAGCTTCTCGATATCCGCGCCGCTGACCGCGATGGGCAGAAGGCCCACTGCGGTCAGAACGGAAAAGCGTCCTCCTACATCGTCGGGCACAACGAAGGACTCATAGCCCTCCTCCGTGGCCAGGTTCTTCAGGGCTCCCCTTGCCTTGTCCGTAGTGGCGTAGATTCTCTTCGCCGCCCCCTCTTTGCCGTATTTTTTCTCCAGCATCTCCTTGAACACACGGAAGGCGATAGCCGGCTCTGTGGTCGTTCCCGACTTGGAGATGATATTTACGGAGAAATCTCTGTCGCCGATCACATCCATAAGCCCCTTCAGGTAGGTGCTGCTGATACTGTTGCCCGCGTAGTAGATCTCCGGCGCCCTGCGGATTTCTTTGGACACATTGTTGTAGAAGCCGTGGCGCAGGAACTCAATGGCCGCTCTTGCTCCCAGATAGGAGCCGCCGATGCCGATGACGATCAGCACCTCGGAGTCGCTCTGAATCTTCTCTGCCGCCTTCCGGATGCGCGCAAACTCTTCTTTATCGTAATCTACAGGGAGATTTACCCAGCCAATATAGTCGCTGCCGGCTCCTGTCCCGCTTACCAGGACGTCCCTTGCGTTTCCTGCGATCTCTTTCATAGAGTCTATTTCATGCTCTTTGATAAATGTCCCTGCCTTTGAATAATCGAATGTAACTTTACTGCTCATGGTAAATCCTTCTTTCTTCGTTATGGTATACTTATGATACACGATACGGACTTTTGGCAAAGCAGCCAGGCCCGCTTCCGCTCATATTACATCTATTTTACCAGTATTGCCTTTTATAATCAAGCCAAAAACTCCTCCTGTATGTCCCTGCCTGCTGCCAGTCCTGCTGCCGCCTGCTTTTACAGGCCCTTTTCCGGAAGTTTCAAAAGGAGGGCCTTCACAAGCCTCAGGCTGTGGGCGATGGCCTGTTTTTCAAAGACCGGATAGTCCACGGAGGCGCTGTTGTCGGCTTTGTCAGAAATCGCCCGGATAATGACATAGGCAATTCCGTTCAGGTAGGCGGCGTGGGCAATGCCCGCTCCCTCCATCTCTGTACACAGGGGAGCGAAATTACGCTTAATTCTCTCCTTGTCTTCTGTGTCCGAGATAAACTGGTCGCCTGACACCACCCTTCCCGTAAATGTGCGGATGTCCGGATTGGCCTCCTGGTTGGCCTCTTTTGCCAGCTCTGCCAGGCGGGGATCCGCCGCAAAGGAAAATACGTCCATCCTTGGAATCTGTCCCACCGGGTCGCCGAATTTGGTGGCGTCCATGTCGTGGTACAATGCGTCCGTAGAGATCACAATGTCCCCGATGTCGATACGGGCGTCAAGAGAACCGGCGATGCCTGTGTTGATCAATGCGTCCACGCCAAACTCCAAGGCCAGTATCTGGGCGCACAAAGCCGCGTTGACCTTGCCGATGCCGCTGCGCACCACCACTGCGTCCCGGCCGCAGAGAACGCCCTTCACAAAGGTCATGCCCGCAATCTCCTTTATCTCCTCTGTCTGCATTTCCTCCTTTAAAGCGGAGACCTCCTCCTCCATTGCTCCTATAATTCCGATCATTTTGCTCACCCTTTCTGCCTGATAATATGATGAATAGGATCATCCTGTCTGATGCGCTTCTTTTTGCTGCCCTTTCATTATAACGTGGGAGAAAGTGGTTTGCAATC
>CAZZBJ010000003.1:12699-43486 GCA_964652805.1 uncultured Mordavella sp.
AATCATTGTTTCCAAGTGCGCCGCGGAGCAGCAGATACAGCAGCCTGGCAGGATGATTTGTTTTTTGTTTGTTTTTTAATTATTTCATTCTTCTTGTTCTGCTTTTCTTTCCACATAGTAAGACACATCACTTTGCAAAAACTGACGCTTTTTTACAAGAAATACAGAGTATTTACTGTTTCGTACTGTGATTGATACTTTTCCTTGACCCCCGACGTACTTACGTTTACAATTGTTAATAGAAATGAAATATCGGAGGAATACAGATATCATGAAACGCATTATTTTAACCGGCGGCGGTACCGCGGGCCACGTCACCCCGAATATCGCGCTGCTTCCCCGGCTGCGGGAGTTACAATATGATATTCACTACATCGGCTCCTACAACGGCATTGAAAGGGAGCTGATCGAACCGTTCGGAATTCCTTACCACGTGATCTCCTCCGGAAAACTGCGCCGCTACTTCAGCGTCCGGAACTTTACCGATCCCTTCCGGGTGCTGAAAGGCTTAGGCGAAGCGAAAAAGCTGATCAAACTCCTTAAACCGGATGTGATCTTCTCCAAGGGAGGATTTGTGTCTGTCCCGGTAGTCGTGGCAGGGAAACAGTGTAAAGTCCCCGTAATCATTCACGAGTCTGACATGACGCCCGGACTTGCCAACAAGCTCTCCATACCCTCCGCAGTGAAGGTGTGCTGCAATTTCCCGGAGACAGTGGAGCTTCTTCCTGCCGACAAGGCTGTTCTGACCGGATCCCCCATCCGCCAGGAGCTTCTTGAGGGCAATGCCGAAAAAGCAAGGAATTTCACAGGCTTTACTTCTGATAAGCCAGTCATTCTCGTGATTGGCGGGAGCCAGGGAGCTGTGGCTGTGAACCATGCGGTGCGGAGCAATCTCCCGGAACTTCTGAAGGATTTTCAGATCATCCACCTGTGTGGCCGGGGGAAGCTTGACCCCACGTTAAACAATCTGAACGGCTATGTACAGTATGAATACATCAAAGATGAGCTGAAGGATCTCTTTGCCCTGACAGACATCGTCATCTCCCGGGCAGGCGCCAATGCCATCTGTGAACTTCTCGCACTGCGCAAGCCGAACCTGCTGATTCCTCTTTCCGTAAACGCAAGCCGCGGCGACCAGATCCTGAACGCCCGCTCCTTTGAGCGCCAGGGCTTCAGCATGGTACTGGAGGAAGAGGACATAACAAACGAAACCTTCCTCTCCCGCGTCCGTACTCTCTACGAGAACAGGCAGCAGTATATGGAGGCCATGTCCAAGTCCCATCAGAAGAATTCGATTGATACCATTATTGATTTGATCGAGTCTGCTGTCAGTGAATAGACGCGTATACTTAAAAACAGGTGTCGTTCCGGCACCTGTTTTTATGCTTTATGGATGTGGTCAAATTCTTCTCTGTATTTTTTCTTTATCCAGTTTCTTGCTCTGTACAGCATACTCTGCAGACTTTCCAGACTCATATCCACACACGCGGCGACCTCCTTCTGAGGTTTCTCCATACAATACACAAGTGTGACCGCGTCATACCATCTTCTGTTCTTACGGTACAGCGCATCGAGAATCGTATCAGCACCCTGAAACATCTCTCTCCTCCAAAGCTTGTCAAAGAAGATCTCCTCGCCGCCTTTCACAGAACCATATGCGCCTTCCTCTTCACCATCCATGTCGAGGACAGCACTGCGGCTGTTATCTCTGATATAATTCAGCGTAATATTCTTTGCAGTAGTGAGAAGCCAGTATTTCGTATTCTCTACTCTCGTGTGTTCCATGTAAATGTAGTACCGCAGAAAGGTTTCCTGCATGATATCTTCTGCCGCGTACCACTCGTTTATGTACAGAAACGCCGTCTGGAAAATGAGGTTCTTGTACTTCTCGTAAACAGCATCAAATCCCTGTCTGCCTATGAACTCAATTCCCACATCATGTTCCTTTATCTTCCATTTTTTCTTTTTTGAATTACGGCTGGCCTTCGCTCAGCTTTGCCAGGATCTCATCTCTGTCCGCATCGCCAAGTTCGCCCATCTTCCAGCCAAGTCCGACCCCGTCATCCTTATAGCGGGGGATCATGTGCAGGTGGAAGTGGAAGACGGTCTGTCCCGCGCACTCCCCATTGTTCTGCACCAGATTGTAGCCGTCACAGCCCAGCACATCCTTCATGCGGGAGACGATCTTCCTGGCTGTGGGAAGCACCTTTGCCGCTGTCTCATCGGGCAGGGCGCAGAGATCCCCATAGTGCTCCTTCGGGAGAAGCAGCGCATGGCCCTTTGACGCCGGGCCAAGATCCAGGATCGCCCGGAAATCATCGTCCTCATAGATTGTCGCTGACGGAATTTCTCCGTTTGCTATTTTGCAGAAAATACAGTTGTCATCTCTCATCTTCTTTTCCCTCTTTCTTTCCTAAAATTGTGATTGGATATATCTCTGTGACTTCAGCGGTAAAGACCGGAACGAAATTCCGTGTCTGTCTTCCTGTACAGGAGGACAGCCAGCACAAATCCCACCGCCAGCCCGCCGATGTGAGCAAAATTATCTACTCCCGAGCTGGTAAATCCATAATACAAAGTCAGGGCGATCATGACAAGGATGCCCTGACCGGAAACAGTTCCAATCCGACCGTGATTGCGCATCGCAATATAAAGGAGGGCTCCTATGATCCCGAATACAGCTCCGGATGCCCCTGCACTCACAGCGTAATCCCCGGTCCTTATCTCCACCAGGACAGACAGCATGTTGCCGCCAAAGCCCGCCGCAAAATAGATGAGCAGAAATTTCACCTTCCCGACCACCAGCTCCAGCTGCCAGCCCATCACGCCCAGCATGAGCATATTGTTGACCAGATGGGAAAATCCAAAATGCAGAAAAATGGATGTGAGCAGCCGATAGTACTCTCCCTGCTGCAAAAGGGGAAGATACATGGCCCCGTTCTGAAGCATATAGTATGCATCCTCTGTCATTCCTCCAAAGCTGAGAAAAATAAACACTGCCACATTCACCACGATCAGAGCGACCGTACAGGGCGCTTTCTTTCGATACATGCAAGACTCCCTTTCGCTTTCCACATTGTTATGTCTGTGTCACATTTGTATTATTATACCATATATTTCCATGTTTCGGATATCTTTCTTGAAAAATCAATCCATTGAAACCTACAGTTCCTCCTCATCTATATAAATGCCATCCCAGTCTCTCCAGGCCGGCTTTTTGTGACGCCGAAGAAAATCCCGGACCGGCCGCCACATATTTTCCGTCTCCCGCATAATGCTGCTTCCCGTTTCCTGCTTTGCAATCCAGTCGTGCTCCGACGTGTCGTAGGCGGAATCGGGACCGGCAGTCATCACCTCTTTGCCGCCCTCTTCGGACCAGCCTGTCCGCTCCTCTCCGACTCTCCTCTTTTTCACTTCTTCCTCCTGCATGGCCTCGATCTGCCTGGCAATTTTATGCAGGCTGTAGTTCTCCTTCATCGTCTCCTTGTGCAGAAGGAAGGAAGTGCGCACGCTGGCGTCATCCCTGAAATCCGTCCACTGTACAAATTGCTCTGTCAGTCTGTGAAAGGCCTCCCACACATTCCATCCCCCGCCGGGATAGTAACAAAAGAAGTATGCCCCCTCCTCCCGGAAGATATACTCCGGATCCAGAAGCAGGTGATCTGCGTCCAGAAGATGAACCTGGATTTCCCTGATCACATGCAGCAGCTCCGTTATAAACTTTATCATTTCTTTCATATCTATTTTTGTTTCTTTATACTTTGTCTTCAGCGAGGTCTTCCCACTGATGTCATACTCGTATATACTGGCCCCCTCTTCGCCATGACCCCGCAGACACAAGAGCCCTTCCATATCGTTTTCCTCCAGCATACGCATCTGGTAATCCTCTGTATACTCTCCTTCGCACTCCACAACGAGAAACGTAGTATCCAGTCCTCTTCGTATGCCGACCTGCTTTATTCCGTATTCTTTTTTGTCCATTCTTTCCCTTCCTCTTTTTCATCCTGTCATTCTCCGTATTCTTCTTATATGTTCCTCCGGTTCTGTCACAGCCGCCCGCTGGACAATCTGCAAACGGAAGTATTTTCTGGAAGCCGAGGCGGTGACTGTGATCTCATCCTCTCCCACCTGGATATCCGCACTGGCTCCCGGAAAGAAGATGCATTTCCCCTGTATCCGTTCCTGAAAGGCCTGGTTCAGCAGGAAGGCCTCTACTTCCTCCTTCTCTCTGGCCTTTGTGCTTCCTATAACGGCTGTCTCGTAGGCGCAAGAAGAAATTATATTCTTGTCATGAAAATAAAATAATAGCAATATACTGCTTACAAGAATCAATCCCACCAGGGGCATCAGGCATGCCGCCTCCACCGTCAGGCTCCCCTGGCAGTCTCCAGGGACTCTCTTCTTTCTTTTCTCTCCATATTTCTTTCCCATACTTCTCTCCCCTGTTTTTCTCCTTCGCATTGCCTGCTACGCCCGGAAGTATTCTCCTGCCAGCAGGATTACAAAGCCTGCCGTTAGGAAGGGCGTCATGGGGAGGACGGCCCGGCGGGACCACCTCTTTCTGACCAGGCACACTGCCGCCGCCGCGGCAAGCAGCACCCAGGAGACCGCCAGTACCTCCAAAAGCCCCCAGAGGCCCAGGTAGATCCCCAGAGCCATAACCAGCCATCCGTCCCCGTATCCCACAGCCTCCCCTGTGAGCCGGGCGACTCCCAGTAAAAGCAGCCCGGCCCCGGCTCCCGCCGCTGCCCAGGCCAGATCTGTCTGAACCGCCCGCCCCGATTGCCCTGCCGCTATTGCCAGCGCATGCAGCGTGTGAAAGGCTGCCAGCAGGTTGGCCAGCACAAGGACCGCTTTGGAGATCCTGTGAAAACAGATGTCATAGACCGAGATGCCCAGCAAAAAGGCAAGGCAGATCAGATGGTCCGCGGACAGCACTTCCCGCAGCTTTTCCATTTCTATCCACACTTGGAACAAGCCCCCTTTCCCACTGCCTCAGACAGAGGAACCGCATAGATGGTCCTTTTCAGCCCGCTGCAGTTCAGACTGCTGTGATATCGGTCGCCATAGTCCGTGATATACACTTCGTCTCCGGTTCCGCTCCGGGCACATCTCTCACAGGGATCGTATTTTCCCTGGCTTTCGTTTCGCAGATGCTCTACACTCTCTGCCGACACCATCTGTATGGAAAGCTTCAGATAGCTGCAGTGGTAATCCCGGTGATACACCATGCCCGTCTCCGTGATATAGACGGTCTCCTCGTCCTCAGCCAGAAAGCCCGCCCGCTCATACCCAGTCCAGCCCTTGACCCGGCAGCTCTCCTCCATAGGCACCACCCCACTCCCGAAAACAGGGAGCGGCAGATACACACTGTAGCTGGCCCGCAGCTCCATAATCCCGGTGCGCATGGACAGGTAGGATTGTTCACAGTGCACGCCGCTGCTTCCGTTCTTTACAATGCTCCGTTCCAACCGCTCCGCTCCCACCGCATTCACAAGATCCCTTTCTATACTGTCCGGCAGGAGAAGCGGCTTTCCGTAGGCGCTCTCTGCCGCGATCTTCCCCGCATACTGAAGGCCGCTTCGGATACTGGTCCGTATTGCCATGACCTCAGACATATAGCAGAGGACGAGCACCGCGAAAAAGAAGAGGGGCATGGCCAGAGCTGCCTCCACCGTGATACTGCCCTTTGCATGTTTTCCGGGAGTGCACAGGGGCGCCCTCCTGGTGGCAGGGAAATCCTTCCAAGGAGGATTCCCTGAATAAAAATATGAGAGTATGTTTTTGACGTTATATGGGAGTATCATGCCAAAGCTCCTTTCTGACCAAATATTAAAAGAATACGAGAGGGCGCCCCTGTGCACTCCCTTCCTGAAATCAGCGATCCCGCCGGCCCGCCGTCAGTTGTAGCCAAAATAGGTGGAAAAGCTGTACGTAATCCCTCTGCGCAGACTGCAGCTGCTGTCCACCTCCATCTTTGTGATGCAGTGGTCGATGCGAAACCATTCCATCCCCTTCCCCAGCCGCATGTGCTGCTCGATGAGGTCCAGGCTCCGCATAGCCGCCTCCTCTGTGTCCGTAAGGAAGAGAAGAATCTGCAGATATTCTTCATAGCTCATGCCGCTTGGGGTGTCCTTTCCCTCATTCCACTCGTCCTCACTTCCCAGAGTCAGAAGGCCGGAGAGGCGGAGCTGCCAGCTCTCGCCGTCCTTCACAAGAGGAACGCGGCTGCCCTTCAGCAGAGCCCGCAGATCTGCAATGCTCTCCCCAAATGACCAGGCGAAAAGAAGAGCCTGGGTGACCGCCTCTACGATGGCCGGCACTGCCAGCAAAGTACAGAGGGTGCCCGCCATAGCCGCTGCCTCGGCTCTTTTGGCACTGTCTGTCTGGATGTAGGCAAAGTTGGACACCAGTCGGAGCAGGAGCAGTCTTTGGACTGTCTTTTCCAGGTTTTCCGCGTCTGACGCCTGGCCGCTGACCACATACTCCAGCTGGTAATCCAGCCCGCTCCCCGGCGCTTCGGCATCTCCTTGCAGCACCGTCTGTCCGGCTCCTGCGGTTCCCGACTCCTCCGGAACCGCCGAGGAAAAATAATCCATCAGGTACACGCCCAGAGCCAGTCTGGAGACCTCCCCCTGCTCCGCCACATCCTCGAAGGAACCATACCCCTGCTGCAGCGCCCTCCCGGAGGGCTGCTCTGCCAGGGAAATCTGTTTGTGAGACACCTGCCTGTCCCTTGGCATTACAAGGGTAAGAAGAGGAGACTGCTTTAACTGCTCCACCGTTTCCAACGGGTTGTCCTCAGAAGGAAGGCTCTGCTCCTGCTCCTCCAGAAGGGAGGCGAGCTCCCGGCTGCCCGCCTGTTCCTGCTCCTGGTAGTCTCTTATCCCCTCATCCTGGGATTTCCAGACCTGGACATTTCCCAGAAGTCCCTCCAGCTTGTCCAGCCCGTACCTGTCCTTTACCCAGTCGCCAACCTGAGACAGGAAAGGGCCGCCGCCATCGTCGGTGAGGAGCTGAAGCCTGGCCATGGTGTGCTCCATATTGGACGCCCCGTAGTAAGCCAGCCGGTCAAATACTTTTTCCTCACTGCAGCTGCTGCTTTCATAGCTTCCCTCAAGAGCAAAGAGCTCATAGTCCTCCAGCAGATCTTTTTGATATTCCGCAAAGACCGACTCCATCGCCCGGTTCATGTCCGCCCGCCTGTAATTCTTGGCCGACTGTATGGAGGCGCTCTCCATGAGGGAGCCTGCGAAGGCGATGAGAAGGATGAACACGAGAGCCAGAAAGGCTGTCATCTCTCCTGGTAAATCCTCTCCGTTCCTGCCGACCCGAACCACTCTATATACCCGCGCTTTCACTTGTAATCTTCTCAAAAATGGTCTGCACCAGGCTTGTGAGCTGGGACTTGAATATAATCACAAGCCCGATGAGCACCACCAGGATCAGGATTACCTCCACCACGCCAATTCCCTTTTTATCCTTCATCAGATTCATCAGATCATCGATTCTCCACATATGTTTTCCTCCTTTTTCATCAGGACAGGGCATCCGGAAGACTAAAGAGAGATGGACAAAAATGCCGGGACGATAACAATGACCAGCACCACGGCCAGCATGAGGAACATGGGGAGCAATAGTTTAGTCCCCGCCTCCTCGCCCCGACGCCTGGCAAGGGCCTTTCGCTCCTCAAAGGCATGGCTGCCCTCCAGCCGCAGGGCGTCCGCCAGCCCCTTTGTCCCTCTTTGCAGGTTCTGGGACAGAAGGGCTCCCAGCTTCCTGTAGGCCTGCAGGCCGCACCTGCCGCCAAAGCTTTCATAGCAGTCCTTCTCCGGGACGCCTCCGCACATCTCGTTCCAGGCGGCGGCCATCTCCTCGTAGGCGGCCCGCTCTCCCCTGACCGGCTTCCTCCTCTGGTAATCGTCCACGATCTTCTTCCAGGCGCTCTTACTGCTCATGCCTGCTCCCAGGAGAAGGTTCAGCTGGCTGACGATCTGTGGGTAGTCCATCATCATCTGCTGTTTTTTCTTTTCCTCATCCTTTTTCTCATTCTGTTTTTCCAGGCAGAACAGAAGGATCACCGTCATAAGTCCCATTGCCAGGAGCACGGCCCCTCTTGTGTTCATGGGGTAGTGATAGCTGATCTTCTGTCCATCCACCTCTTCTGGTAATTTTATAGTTTCTTTCGTCTTGTTTTTATTGTCATACTCTGCAATCTGGGCTCTGATCTTCTCGATCAGCTTCTCCTCCTTCGTCCTGGCAGCCGGGCAGAGCCTGACCGTTATCTCGTGGACCGCCTGCCTGGTCTGGTCCTGGGTATAGGTCATAAAGGCCTTCAGGTTCACAAGTACGCCCTCTGTCTCCTCTGCCAGCGCCTCCTGCAGAGCCTCCTCTTGAATCTTTCCGCTTACATTCAGAACCTCATACCTGTCCAGCTCCCACTCCACAGCGACGGGAAGCTCCGGCAGCTCTGTGACAAGAGACAGGTCCTCTGTCACCTGATCCAGGCTCTCGTTCTCCCCAAGCACCAGCACCTCCAGCTCTTCTGCTGCCCTGTCAAAGATCTCCTGCAGCTCCTCTGCCGTGTACTGCCGCTCTCCCACGGTGATATCCAGCGTCTCTTCTGTCTCCTCCCCGTCCGCTGTGACCCGGAAGCTTTCACTCTTTTCTCCCTGCCCGTAGCTGTTTCTCTCTATCTCGCTCTGGTCTGCCGCCGCCCTGCCCGCATCCGACGCCAGCAGGACCAGGGCGCCCAGGACAGAAAAAGCTGTGACGAGAAGAATCAGATTTCTATATTTACAATTTTTCGCCCGAGATACCAGGCTGCCAAATACACTGCCAGACATGCGCTCATCACTCCCACTCCTATGAGATTTCCGTACAGCGCACCCATAAATTCCGGGAAGCTCAGCTTCATGTAGGCCACAATGCCAAAGGGAATCACGGACATCACCTTGCACTCATATTTTCTGGCTGCAAGAATGGTGTCAATTTCCCTTTGCATCTCCATCTTGTCCCGAATCTGGGCGATGGAATCCCGGATGACCTTCAGAGAGTTCCCTCCGCTCTTCTTCGCCGCGACAAAGACGTCGACAAAGCTCCGGAGATCTTCCTGGTCAATCCGTCCGGCCCACTCGTACAGAATCTGGTCCATGGGAATTTGCAGGTAAATCTGTCGGATCATGTGATCAAACTCCCGACTGATAGCCGTCTGTTCACTATATAATATATTAATATCTTTTTTTGTTTCTTTTATGGCGTTTTCCAGAGAATACCCCACGTTCAGAGCTGCTGCAAGAGAGCGGATCGCCTCCTGAAACTGGAGGGCAAATTCTCTTTTCTTCTTTTCCAGGCACTCCGCCTTCCAGTATCTGAGATACAGAAAGACTCCCGGCGCGCACAGGAGAAAGGCCCAGATCGACTCATAGTAGAGCCAGGCAACCGCTGCAAGAAATCCTGCATATTTTGAAACTGCAAGAATGTACTCATGGGGCCTGATATCCTGCTGAAAGTAATTTTTCTGTGTGCAGGAAGGGTCGAATCTTCTGCCACCTTCCCTCGATGACGCCGTCTGTCCTCCTGCATTTTGTTTCCTGAAATTCATAGAGACAGCCTGTCTGAATTTCCCCCTCCTCATAGTCCAACACCTCCACGATTTCCAGCACCTTTCTGCTCTTGTCCCGGAGCCGCCCCACGTGGATGATGATGTCAATGGCGGAGGCGATCTGCCTCTGTATGGCCGCCAGGGGAATGTCCATCCCCATGAGCGCCATGGTTTCCAGCCTCCGCAGCATGTCCCTGGGGCTGTCGGAGTGGCCGGTGCTGAGACTCCCCTTATGTCCGGTGGACATGGCCTGTATCATGTCAATCGTCTCCGAACCCCTGACCTCTCCCACGATGATGCGATCCGGCCGCATCCTGAGGGCAGTCCGGATAAGCTGTCGGATGGTGATCTCCCCTGCCCCCTCCATGTTTGGGTTTCTGGTCTCCAGCCTCACCAGGTTGGGCACTCCCTGAATCTGAAGCTCCGCATTGTCCTCAATGGTAATGACTCTCTCCTCTCCCGGTATGAACTGGGACAGGGCATTAAGAAGCGTGGTCTTACCGGAGCCGGTGCCTCCGCTGATAAAGATATTGTACCCGGCTATAACCAGCATTTTCAAAAAGCCCGCCGTCTCCTCGCTGAGAGCTCCCAGACGGACCAGATCCTGCATGGTGATCTGCTCTGTGGGAAATTTCCTGATAGTCACTACCGGCCCGTTGAGGGCCACCGGATAGAGGACCACGTTGACTCTGGAGCCATCCGAAAGGCGCGCGTCGGCGATGGGCACCGACTCGTTGACCATGCGGTTGGCTCCCGCCACGATCTGCTGAATCACGTCCTCCAGCCTGCCCCGGGAAGGAAAGCGCTTATCTGTCCTATAGATCTTCCCTTTTTTCTCCACGAAAATATTCTGCGTGCCGTTGATCATGATCTCCGTGATCTCCTGGTCCTCGATCAGATCCTGCAGAAGGTCCAGCCGGCGGAAGGCATTGTAAAGCTCCCGCCCCAGCTCCGCCTTCTTCCGGAGAGGAATGTACCCACCGGCGCTCTCCTCGTCCAGCACCCGGAAGATCAGTTCTGTCAGCTCATCGTCTCCGATCTCTCTTGACAAATCCAGCCTGGCCAGCACCTTTTCCTGGAGCTGTTCTTCTGATATCACATCGTACCACCCTTTCTGCCGCATGCCCGAAGCCGGCCTGTTCAAGAGCTTCCTCAAACTGCCGTATCTTGGAGGAGGCCGCAGGGTCATCTGCCGCAGGCATATAGATCTCATCACAGGCTTCCAGTATTCTGTACAGCCCCTGCACGCTGTCGCCGATGTCCAGCACAAGGGTGTCATAGATGCTTGTCCGCAGGATTTCCTCAAAGAGCCAGATCCATTCCCCCGGCGACACATCTCTGATGTCATCCGGCAGGATTGCCGGCGGCACATAGTCCAGGCCCTCCAGGCTCTTCACCAGCCCTGCCAGTACGCCCGCCAGCTTCCTCGACTCCTGCTTGGCATAGTAGAGGAGCTCCGACATGTTCTTCTGCCTCTCCTCCGGGAAATGCGAGCCCGTCCCCGCATAGACCTCCATGTTCAGGTACAGCACGTTCTCCGTGCGTGACAGCTCCTTCCCCTTCCGAATAGCCATTCTTGTCTGCCCGAGCCGGCGGACAGGCGAATAAAATCCGATGATCCTTCCATTTCCTTTTTTGCGTATCCGGAGAAGCTCCGCCTTCTCCCCTCTTGCCAGAAGCTGCATCAGACACAGGCAGATCTGTTCTCCTGACTGATATTTAAAAATGGCGTCCATGTCCTTGCCCTCTCCTCTCTCTGACGTGAGAAGAACGGTCTTGTCCGCCTTTTCCCCTTCGCTCTGAAGATCGTACAGCTCCCTGAGATCCGCAGAGATCAGCAGGATGTCGATCGGCATCTGCCCTGCCGCCTCCTGTATCTGATCGGGACTTTTACATGTTTTCACTTGAAAGGCAAGTTCCCTTTTCCCGTTCAGAAACCCGGCAAGCCTGGCAGCGTACTCTGTCTCCGGGTCGCAGATGACCAAATTTCTGCTGCTCACATACATCCTCCCTGCATGCTTTGCGCATGCGTAAAACTGCTTGCTTGTTCTGTTTACAGTTCCATATTCAGTTGTGTTTGTCTGTTTTTGAATTCTCTGCCGAAAAGGCCTTGAATTACAGAAACATTTGTCAGATTTTCAACAAGATTTGATCAGATACAAGTTATGAAAACTTGTAGAATGTATTATAGCCCTGCCCTGCGCAAATGTCTATAGCTTTTTCAAAAATAATTTTTCTTTGTGAAATTCTCACAAAGATTGGCGGATCACGATCTGACCGACTGCTGCTATATTGATCGGGGAACGCAGCCTTTGCCTGGAAGCGCTTCTGTTTCCTTCTCCGCCAGGCAAAGGCCAGCCGGCCCTAAAGCTCGATCTCGATTTTTCTGCCGGTCCGCCGGTAGGGGTGGTATTTGACGCCGGCCGCGTCGAACATCCGCATGGATGCAGACACGGACGGCGTCCCTTTGTATTTGTTGCAGTCATAGATGACTTCCTTGATGCCGCTCTGGATGATCGCCTTGGCGCACTCGTTGCAGGGGAAGAGGGACACGTACAGCTTGGCCCCCTCCAGACTGCCGCCCCTGTAGTTCAGGATGGCATTGAGCTCGCTGTGGACGGTGTATACATACTTGGTCTCCAGGGGGTCATCCCCCTCCCTGTTCCAGGGAAACTCCTCGTCGGAGCAGCCTATGGGGAGCCCGTTGTAACCCATGGACAGAATCTTGTTGTCCTGGCTCACAATGCAGCACCCCACCTGGGTGTTGGGATCCTTGGACCGCTGTCCGGACAGGATCGCAACTCCCATGAAATATTCATCCCAGGTGATATAGTCTTCTCTTTTATTTGCCATAAAAATGCCTCCCGTTCCCTTTCCCTGACACTCTGTTCTCTTATTTCGTTCCGAAAATGCGGTCTCCCGCATCTCCAAGGCCGGGCACGATGTATCCGTGATCGTTCAGATGATCGTCCAGGGCCCCGATGTAGAGATCCACATCCGGATGTTCCTTCCGCATCCGCTCCACGCCCTCCGGTGCCGCAATGGTGCACAGGAAGCGGATCTTCTTTACCCCCTTTGCCTTCAGGAGCTCAATAGCCGCCGCGCAGGAGCCTCCTGTGGCCAGCATGGGATCCACCACAAAGACCTCCCTCTCATCACAGTCTGCAGGCAGCTTGCAATAGTACTCCACCGGCTCCAGCGTCTGCGGGTCCCGGTACAGGCCGATATGCCCCACCTTGGCCGCCGGTATCAGGGCCAGCATGCCCTCCACCATGCCGATGCCCGCCCGCAGGATGGGGACAATCGCCAGCTTTTTCCCCTCCAGCTGCTTGGCCGTAGTCTCGCAGATGGGGGTGGTGATCTTCACATCTTCCAGTTTCAGATCCCTCGTGGCCTCATAGCACATGAGCATGGCGATCTCCTCCACAAGAGCTCTGAAATCTCTGGAGCCTGTCTCCTCTCTCCTGATCAGTCCGATCTTATGCTGAATCAGCGGATGATCCATTACGTACACATTAGACATTCTTTTTTCCTCCTGCATTTTAAACATTTATCACATGATGCCCCGCGGCTTTCAGAAGCCTGTTCATAACAGCGCTCCCAATCCCGTCAGATGCAAATGCTTCGCTGTAGATAAACTCTGTCCCGTCATCGTCAAAATCCCGCAGGATAGCGTACAGATTGGCCGCCACCGTACTCTCGTCCTCCCGGGTACCGATACACTTCACATTCCTGCCGCCGTACCTGTCCATGGTCTCCCGGGTGGCTATGATACCAGTGCGGCGCCCTTCCATCTCCCGGGCGGCCGCAAGCTGGCAGATCTTGTCCGCCACCTTCTCGAGAGGTCCCTCCACCACGGTCATCTTTGCCCTGGGCGCATAGTGGCGGTACTTCATCCCGGGGGCCTTGGGCGGGGTCTTACTGTCCGCCGCAAGGATGGTGCGGTCCACTGCCATCTCCCCCACTGTCTCCTCCAACATCTCCTTCGTGACAGCCCCCGGCCGCAGGATCATAGGCGGCTCCACCGTCATGTCCACAATGGTGGACTCCACGCCGATGGGGACGGGGCCTCCGTCCAGGATCATGTCGATCTTTCCATCCAGGTCGTCCAGGACATGCCGGGCCGTGGTGGGACTTGGCCTTCCGGAGGTGTTGGCACTGGGGCCTGACACGTAGCCTCCCGCCGCTTTAATGAGGGCCAGCCCCGCCGCATCGTCAGGCATGCGCACGGCCACGGTCTCCAGTCCCCCCGTTGTCCCGTGGGGGACTATTTCGCTCTTCTCAAAGATCATGGTCAGCGGACCGGGCCAGAATTTCTCCGCCAGCGCCACCGCCTTCTTTGGCACCTCTTTCGTGATGGGATACAGGTCCTTAAGATCGGCGATGTGGACGATGAGGGGATTGTCGGAGGGTCTTCCCTTGGCGGCGTAGGTCTTTCCGGCCGCCTCCTCATCCAGGGCGTTTGCCCCCAGTCCGTACACGGTTTCCGTAGGAAATGCAACCAGTCCCCCCTGTCTCATGATCTGCCCGGCTGCATCTATGATATCCATATTGATTTGTGCTTTGTCTATTTTTTCTACTCTTGTCTTCATGCCCTTTATTATAGCATCAATCCGCCTGTTTTACCACCCGGCTTTCAATGCCCCTGTGATGGCCCCGGCCAGCTCCAGGGTTTTTTTCAGCAAAAACGCACCCCCTGTCAGCATATACCAGAACGGTCATTTCAATACACGTCTGTCGTATATGCCTGCCAGGAGGCGCTTAGAAATGCCTTCCTCAGACTGTTCTTATTTTAATTTACATACTGCAGTATCAGCTCCCAGATGTCCGATGTCTCCTGGCCCAGACACCATGCGGCCGTTCCTGCCAGCCCATAGTCCTTCATGAGCTTCAGCCTGGGCTCCAGTGACTGGGCGTCCTCCAGCCACACCTCGTAGGTGACGCCGTTTACCTCCCAGACAGCGTAGTTCTGCTGTGTCGTCTCATCCCAGGTGATCTCAGCTCCCGCCTGCTCCGCCACGGCTCTGGCGTCCGCCATCCCGTAAGCTGTGCTGGTCACGTTCATAGTGTACGCAGCGGCGTCCGTGCCCTGGTCAGCGGCGATCTCCTCCTCCGTCTTGGGGGTCTCCTCCCATACCCGGGTAAAGAAGGGCACCGCATTGATCACCTTCTCAGCAGGAACCTCCTCCAGCGTGTTCTCAATGCCCGCCTTCACGAAGTCATAGGAGGCCACCGAGCCCGCCTCGGGGGAACCGGCGTAGTGCTCGTCGTAGCCCATGATGATCACGTAGTCCGCCACAACGCCCTGCTCCTCCCGGTGGTACTGCTGGTTGTAGCTCTGAGGAACATAGTTGTCCACAGAGAGCACAATATTGTTCTTCCTGCACTGCACGGAAAGCTCCCGGATGAACTGGATGTAGTGCTCGCCGCACTCCTCCGAGATCATTTCAAAGTCCACATTAATGCCGTCGATCCCGGTCTGGAGCACAGCCGCCATCAGCTGATTGATCAGGTTTGTCCTGCTGGAGGTGCTGGAGAGCAGCGCGTAGGACTCCTCCTGGGAGCTGATGCCCCCGTCGAAATCCCTGATAGCCGCCCACACCTCGATGTTGGACTGATGGGCATAGTTCACATACTCCGAGCTGGCGATGGACTCCAGGTTGCCGGACGTATCCGCCACATGGAACCAGGTGGGCGCTATGGTCGTCAGCCCCTTTGTGCTGGCAATCATCTCCAGAACGCTGCTGTTGGCGTCGGAGTTGGTCACGTTGTGCCACGCCATGTTGATTACATAATCCTCGGAAATATTTGTATATACAGGCTCCTCGAAGTCTCTGTCGTATGTCGTCGTTTCCTCATCACGGAGCTTGTTCTGCTTCACATATCCGATGAAGCCATCCTGGGTGCGCACCTTCTTCCAGTCGCCCTCATCCTCGATGACAGCCACTGTGTCTCCCTTGGAGACCTCGGTCAGGACGGGACTTTTCACTCCGCCCTGATAGCGCACCTGGGTATCTCTTTTCACCTCTGCCACTGTCTCTTCCTTCTCCGTCACCACTACCGCTCTGTCCGGGTCCGTGAAGACTTCGTAGGACATATCTGTGTACTGAACCACAAAATCAAGCGCAATGTACGCTGTACTTCCCTCTGTCTTTAAAATGACATAGTCTGTGCTCGTTTTCTGATTTGCGAGCGTGTACTCGCTGGCTCCCACGTCCACGCTGACCGTGTCGGTGGGCAGCGTGTAGAGCAGCACGTTCTCACTTGGATCCCAGTAAAATCTGGAGTTGATGTAGTCCCGCACGATCGCATACTCCACATAGGCCCTGTCATCGGAGATCATCCCCCTGGGTTCAAGGACTTCATTGTTCACGACAATAGCCAGCTGGCCGTCACTTTCTATTCCATAATATTCGTTCCTGTCAGCCTGCTCATCTGAGGGGCCGTACCGCCTCCACAAAAAGAATGCTGCAACAGCCGCTATGATCACTATGATGAAAAATCCTGTCTTCAGGATAAGATTTCTCTTCCTTCTGCGCCTTGACTGCCTCCGCCCACGTACAGTCCTCCTGCGTCTGCGTCTCTGATCCATGCTGCACCTCCCACACACATATACATTATTATACCAATGTTTCCGGCACACGTCATTATATATTTCGACATTTTCCAGACTTTTGCGAGGGGTGTCCGCACTGTTCGGTCTTTTTTATTGTCTACTGTTCCTTTTCAATGTGATTGAAGTACAGCGCTTTCAGATCTCCTTTCTCGTTGAGCACATAATCCCGCATATAGCCGAAGTCCTCCCGCAGCATATGCGCCTGTACAATCTGTGTCGGGCTTGCCGGTTTCCCTTCAAGTTCTATGTATACTCCCTTTTTCTCGTAGCAGCTCAGCTCCCTGAACAGCTCCTGAAATTCCTTCGTATCCTCCGGCATAACTGCCTCCTTTTTCTGCCCGGACGAAACGTTTCCCGCCCGCCGCATAAAATGGAATATAACTAAAACATCTGAAGGCGTATCTCCTTTTTGGAAGTGCGTGATATATCAGGATAAGCCTTCACACAGAAACTGTATTCTCTCACCGTCATGCTGCCCTCCGGATCTGCTCCTGCCGAAAATCCGACCTTTGGCAAAAATGATAAATCTGATGAAAATCTTTAAACTGAAATCAATACTTGTTTTATCTGACTTTTGGGGAAATAAATGGTTGATAGGTTATCTGATCTTGTTCTGAAAATCCCTGATAAATAAATCTGACCTGCAGATCCATTCTAAGAATAAATGAAATGGGAATACGAATTTCTGTGGCTGTATTATACACCAGCTATTATGTTGACGCAAGCTTTTTTTATTTTTATTTTATTGAACTTGGCTTATCCCTTATGCTATACTGTGAAAAAGGAAGTGACACTATGAAGATTGAGAAGATCAATGACAACCAGATCCGCTGTACGCTTACCCGCGCCGATCTGGCAGCCAGGCAGCTTCAGCTAAGCGAGCTGGCCTACGGAACTGAAAAAGCAAAATCACTTTTCCATGATATGATGCAACAGGCGGCATTTGAGTTTGGCTTTGAAGCGGACGACATTCCTCTTATGATAGAGGCAGTCCCCGCGTCAGCCGACTCCATTGTGCTGATAATTACGAAAGTCGAGGATCCGGAGGAACTGGATACCAGATTTTCAAAATTCGCTCCCTCACCCGGAGGTGACTGGGAGTCCGCAAAAGAAAGCGCTCTTGAGAAGCTTGAGGGAGCGGAAGAGCTTCTGAACCTGATCGGCAAAGTGAAGGAAAGCGTCTCCGCTCTGTCGGAGAAGTCCTCCAAGGAAGCTGCCGAGGAGGAAAAGAAGCCGTCCCTCCGGTTCTTCTCCTTTGAGACCATGGACCAGGTGATCCAGGCAGCCCATCTGCTGAAATCCATCTATTTCGGTTCCAACACATTATACAAAGACCAGAAAGCAGACCTCTACATCCTTGTGCTGACACAGTCTGACCTGAAGACAAGGGATTTCAACAGGATCTGCAACATGCTCTCCGAGTACGGCTCTCTGGAGAAGGCGTCAGGCGCCTCCCTTGCCTTCCTCGAGGAGCACTGCGAAATGCTGGTGTCAGGCGACGCCGTGCAGCAGCTGGCAGAGATTTAAGACAAAGAGAAAAAAGAAAACAAAAAAGCAGAACGGGAAGTTCCAGACGATCGGACGCTTCCCGTTCTTTCCATTTAAAATATATTTGTCAGAAATATTTTTATCAATCCCTATGCATTTGCCTTCAGAAATGCATTGATCTTCTCTACCAGTAAGTCTGCGTCAATGCCATGCACCATTGCTGCCTCTTCCAGTGACTCTCCCTGTGATGCAGGGCAGCCCAGGCAATGCATTCCGATTTCCATGAGGATCGGTGCAATGTCCATGTTGATGTTCAGCACTTCGCCGATCGTCATTTCTTTCGTTACCATCTTCTGTTACACCTCCTTTATCTTTCGGTATTCCTTATTATATCCGCTTTGTCCCATTGTGTAAACATTTAAAATTAATTTCCCGTAAAATTCTGGTTTTTTATTTGTCAAGTTTCCATCTCCATTTTTTCGACAAAAACAAATTTTTATTATTTCTCCACAAAACATCCGTTCTTTTGTTTACCATAAATAATCCACCAAAATGAGGTGTTTCGATGTGGATAATGTGGATAAATTTTTAAAAACTCCGGTTTTTCCACCTTTTTCATGTTTTTTTCTGTGGATAACTTGGATAAGTGTTTTTCCAAAATTTTTACAGCATTTTGCAAATTTGTGTAAATTGCACATTTTTTTGATTTTTCAGACACGACATAATAAATTTATCCCTATGTTTACCGCGATCCATCGCCCAAAAAACCGGGCGAAACCTGTTCTGTTCCGCCCGGCCTTCCGCCGTTCTTTTTCAGATGACCCGCCGCACAGTCTTGATCTGCAAGTACGCAGCGGGTATGTCCTGGGCCGCCTGATCCCGTATACAGCTTTCCAACCCATTCGCTCTGTGTCGTTGGTCCGCTCCGCACAAACAGAACGGTATCTGTGTCCACGTTCGCAAACGTCCTATTTTAAATACTCACCCTTTTCGCCCGGCACAAGATAACTCTCCGCCGTCTCCCTGGAAATGAAATTCCTCCAGTTAAAGTAACGATGAACCATCCTCTTTAAAAAGAAACATTCATAAACAGTCTCCCGACTTCTTGTTTATGTTTTCTTATCTTTTGTAAATATTACAGAATTGTTACAAACGTTACAATGAAATTATAACAACGAGGAGCAGGTTTGTCAACACGATATCCCGGGGTTTAAGTGTCATATTATTATTTTTTTCTTAATTTCCCAAGATTTTTCTGCCGATAAATATTACAAATTGTTACATTCAGATTTTCCGGTTGACTTTTTTCCGGGGCCTGCTATAATAAAATCATAGTAATCGTTACTATTATTATTAATGATTATTGTTTTCATCTTAAACAGGAAGGAGGCTGGCATATGGCAGCTCTGAAATACAGCCGGCAGAGGGAGGCTATCAAGGAATTTCTTGCAGGCACAAAAGAACATCCTACCGCTGACACTGTCTACCTGCATGTGCGCGGAGAATTTCCCCGCATTAGTCTGGGAACTGTCTACCGCAATCTGAACCTGCTCGCCGACATCGGAGAAATTACGAAGATCACCACACCGGACGGCGGCGACCGATTTGACGCAGCGACCAATCCCCATTACCATGTAATATGTACCTCCTGCGGCAGGGTGATAGATTTGGAGATGGAGCCGCTGGATACCATTGAAAAACTGGCCGAAAGGTGTTTTGACGGGTGTATAGACCACCACACGGCTCTGTTCTACGGAACCTGCGGCGATTGTTTGAAAAAGAATACAAAATAGGTATTGACAATCCATGCACAAAGGTGTAATTTAATATTAGTAACTGTTACTAATATTAAAAATATACAAATAAAGAAAGGAAGCAGAAAATCATGAAAAAATTTGTTTGTACAGTATGTGGCTATATTTACGAGGGAGAGGCAGCACCGGCGGCGTGTCCGGTCTGTCATGCACCTGCCGAGAAGTTCAAAGAGCAGACAGGCGACAGAGAGTGGGCTGCTGAGCACGTTGTAGGCGTTGCACAGGGCGTAAGCGAGGACATCCTTGCAGATCTGCGCTCTAACTTCGAGGGAGAGTGCTCTGAGGTTGGTATGTACCTGGCAATGGCAAGAGTTGCTCACAGAGAGGGCTATCCGGAGATCGGCCTGTACTGGGAGAAGGCTGCTTACGAAGAGGCGGAGCACGCTGCTAAGTTTGCCGAGCTGCTTGGCGAAGTTGTTACTGACAGTACAAAGAAAAACCTTGAAATGCGCGTAGAGGCCGAGAACGGCGCTACAGCCGGAAAATTTGATCTTGCAAAACGTGCAAAGGCCGCCAATCTTGACGCGATCCATGACACCGTTCACGAAATGGCAAGAGACGAGGCGCGTCACGGAAAAGCATTTGAGGGACTCCTCAAGAGATACTTTGGCTAAGATATGTTTAAACGAAGGCTTACAGGATGACAGTTCTGCAGGCCTCCGTTTCCATTTACAGCATGGTTCTACTATATTCTAATATATATTCACAAAACAAAGGAGGAAAAAAATATGTCCAAGTACGCAGGAACAAAAACAGAGAAAAACCTTATGGAAGCTTTTGCAGGCGAGTCCGAGGCCCGCAACAAGTACACCTTTTACGCAAGCGCTGCCAGAAAGGCCGGCTTTGTACAGATGGCAAACATCTTTGAGGAGACAGCTAACCAGGAAAAAGAGCACGCAAAAATGTGGTTCAAGGAGTTCCACGGCATCGGCGACACGGCCGAGAACTTAAAGGACGCCGCAGAGGGCGAGAACTACGAGTGGACAGATATGTACAAGCGCATGGCCAAGGAGGCAAGAGAGGAAGGCTTTGAGGAGCTGGCTGCCAAGTTCGAGGGCGTTGCAAAAGTGGAGGCTGCTCACGAGGCCCGCTACAAGAGACTTCTGGAGCACTATCTGGACGGAACTACCTTCAAGGGTGAGGCTCCTCTCGGATGGAAATGCGGAAACTGCGGCTTCATCTACTACGGTGAGGAGGCCCCGGAGGTATGTCCCGTATGCAATCATCCAAAGGCTTACTTTGAGAGAAAGGCTGAGAACTACTAAAAACAAAATTCAAACTGCAAAAAGGGCGGCTGTCCGGAGATCCTATCTCCCCGGGCAGCCGCCCTTTTGTCTGTATGCTGTGTCAGCTACCGGGCCATGGGACTTCTGTGCACTGTCGGCCCTGTCAGGAGGCCGCTGCGAAGAAGAATGGGACGCACCGCATTGTACAGGAAGCTTACCAGCACTGTGGAGACAATGGCATTTACAAATGTGGCTGCCGCGCTCCATTTCGCCAGCACCTCCGCCATCTGCTGGGGCTGTCCCAGAATGTACATCTTGTAGAAATATCCCACTACCGGGTCCACCGCCACGTTAAAGGCAAGTCCCGCAATCGCCGCAATGGTACTCCACTTTGTCACGTAGGCCCTGTCGCTGCTCCTATTGATCTTTGCGATCCGGTGAGCCACCAGGCCGGTGACGAGTCCGATGCACAGCTTCAGCAGAAAGGTCTTGGGCGCCCCGGTGATGTAGATGGGGTCCATGATATCCGCAATGCCCATTCCGATGGCTCCCGCCAGTCCGCCGTACCATCCGCCCAGCAGGAGGGCGCCCAGCACGCAGAAGGCGTTTCCTATATGGAGGGAGGTGGCGTCTCCTCCCGGCATGGGGATCTTTATCTGAAGATAGGTAAATGACACATAGCACAGGGCGGCCAGTATGGCTGTCTCGGCAAGCTTCATGACGGTCTGATTTCTCCGTTCCATACGATTACTTCCTTTCCTCTATCGTATGTCTATGATAGCACCGATCTGGTTCTGTATAAACATCCAGTTTTGATTTTTTCGACCATACCAGTTTTGAAATTAAGAAAAATTTTCTATTTCTTCTGTTGCTTTTTTCACATGAATAGGTATAATAAACATATGATATAGTTTTGAAAACCACTTTTAATAATATTCATTTCTAGGAGGTATGGCTATGGCACAGATAATCAAGACACATGTAAAAGATCCTGGAAGCGCGATCACACACTTCATCGGCATGCTGATGGCTATTTTCGCGGCAGTCCCGCTTCTCATCAAGGCAATGCACGAGCCCGGCAGAATTTATGTACTATCCATAGCAGTCTACGCGGCGAGTCTGATCCTGCTCTATGCGGCCAGCACCACCTACCATACATTTGACCGCTCCAAAAAGGTGAATACCATACTGAAGAAGATAGACCATATGATGATCTTTGTCCTCATAGCGGGAAGCTATACGCCCATCTGTCTTCTGGTCCTTCGGAACCGGACCGGCATCATCCTTCTCTCCATCGTGTGGGGGATCGCCATCCTGGGCATCGTCCTGAAGGCCTTTTGGGTGTACTGCCCCAAGTGGGTATCCTCCGTCCTGTACATCGGTATGGGCTGGACCTGCGTGCTGGCCTTTACACAGATCCTCAACTCCATGTCGCCGGCGGCCTTTGGCTGGCTTCTGGCAGGGGGCATCATCTACACCATAGGCGGAGTCATCTACGCGCTGAAGCTTCCCATCTTTAACGGGAAGCACAAGTACTTCGGAAGCCACGAGATCTTCCACCTCTTTGTGATGGCCGGAAGCGCCTGCCACTTTGTGGTCATGTACGCTTTCGTGCTATAACTTGTACGATACGTTTTCCCTTATAAGCATTTCCTTCTTCTTCCTGGACATATGCTTGATCTCGTACTCACGCCGCATGGCCTCCTCCTTCGTCCCAAAGGTTTCACTGTGGACGAGGGTGACAGGCCGGCGGCTCTTTGTATATTTGGCTCCTTTTCCCTCGTTGTGAGCTTGGAGCCTCTTTTTCAGATCATTGGTCCACCCGGTGTAGAGACTGCCGTCCCTGCATTTCACAATGTATGTATAATTGTTTTTTTTCTTTTTATCCACAGGCTTTTCCACATTGTCCACAGAGTTATCCACTTTTTCCACATTCATTACACAAATTATCCCCATATCGCAGCAGCATGTTCCAGACAAACCCTCCCATACGGCAGTGTATGAGAGGGTTTGTCTGTTTCTCCCTATTCTTCTTCTGTCTCCACTTCCACCTTGATCTTGTCCAGATGCCAGATGTCATCCACATATTCCCGGATGGTCCTATCGGAGGTAAATTTGCCGCAGCAGGCTGTGTTAAGAAGAGCCTTCTTCGCCCAGCCCTCTGTGTCCTTGTAGGCCTCCTCCACCTTCTTCTGGGCCTCCGCATAGGAGCGGAAATCCTTCAGGATAAAGTACACGTCCGCGTTGTTGCCGCCCTGGTTTGTGAGGAGAGAATTGTACAGGTCGCGGTACATCTCTGTGTCGCCCTTGGAATAGGTGCCGTCCACCAGCTGATCTACCACCTTATGGATATCCTGGTCATGGTGGTAGATATCCTGGGGATGATAGCCGCCGTAGTTCTCGTAGTTGATAACCTCCTCAGAGCTCAGTCCGAAGATAAAGGCGTTCTCCGCACCTACTTCCTCCACGATCTCCACGTTGGCGCCGTCCATGGTTCCCAGCGTGGGAGCGCCGTTCAGCATGAACTTCATATTTCCCGTTCCGGATGCCTCCTTGGAGGCTGTGGAGATCTGTTCGCTTACATCCGCCGCCGCAAAGATGATCTCCGCATTGGACACGCGGTAGTCCTCGATAAATACAACCTTCAGCTTTCCGTTGATGCTGCGGTCATTGTTGACCACGTCTCCCACGGAGTTGATCAGCTTGATGATCTCCTTGGCCCGGATGTAGCCTGCGGAAGCCTTTGCTCCAAAGACAAAAGTCCTGGGATAGAAGGACATCTCCGGATGCTCCTTGATCTGGTTGTACAGGTACATCACATGAAGGATGTTGAGAAGCTGTCTCTTGTACTCGTGGAGACGCTTCACCTGTACGTCAAAGATGGAACGGGGATCCACCTCGATGCCGTTGTGTTCTAAAATGTAGGCCGCAAGGCGCTCTTTGTTCCTGTACTTGATGTCCATGAACTCAGCCAGAGCCTTCGGGTCATCCGCATATTGCTTCAGCCCTGACATGAGGGACAGGTCTGTGATCCAGTCCTTTGTGCCCAGCTTTTCTGTTACCCAGTCTGCCAGAAGCGGATTGCCGTGCATGAGAAAGCGCCTCTGTGTGATGCCGTTTGTCTTGCTGTTGAATTTCTCCGGCATCATCTCATAGAAGTCCTTCAGCTCCTGGTGCTTCAGAATCTCCGTGTGGAGTCTTGCCACGCCGTTCACAGAGAAGCCTGCTACGATGGCAAGATGTGCCATGCGCACCTGTCCATTGTAGAGGATGGCCATTTTCCTTACCTTCTCCTCATTGCCCGGATACATCTCACGCACCTGGATGAGGAAACGGCGGTCAATCTCCTGGATGATCTGGTACACTCTCGGGAGCAGCCTGGAGAACAGGTCAATGGGCCATTTCTCCAGGGCCTCCGCCATGATGGTGTGGTTCGTGTAGGCACAGCAGCGGGTGGTGATGTCCCAGGCCTCGTTCCAGCCCAGTCCCACCTCGTCCAGGAGGATGCGCATCAGCTCTGCCACTGCCACCGTGGGATGGGTGTCGTTCATCTGGAAGATCACCTTCTCCGGCAGCTTGCGGATGTCGTCGTGTGATTTCTTATACTTCGCAATGGCCGCCTGGAGGCTGGCTGACACGAAGAAATACTGCTGCTTCAGGCGGAGCTCCTTTCCGGCATAGTGGTTGTCATTGGGATAGAGCACCTCCACGATGTTCTTTGCCAGGTTCTCCTGCTCCACAGCCTTGTGAAAGTCCCCCCTGTCAAAGGAGTCCAGCCTGAAGTTGGTGATGGCCTGGGCGTCCCAGATCCTGAGGGTGTTTACATGGTGGTTGCCATAGCCCACAACCGGCATGTCGTAGGGAATGGCCAGAACAGAGTCATAGTTCTCCTGGACGAATTTCGTCCGGTTCGTGGCGTCGTCGTACTCCACGCGGATATTTCCCCCAAAGCGGACCTCCTTAGCATACTCCTCCCGGCGCAGCTCAAAGGGGTTGCCCTCCTTGAGCCAGTCGTCCGGCGTCTCCACCTGGTAGCCGTTCTCAATCTTCTGCTTGAACATACCGTAGCGATAGCGGATGCCGCAGCCGTAGGCCGCGTACCCAAGGGTTGCCAGGGAGTCCAGGAAACAGGCTGCCAGCCGTCCAAGTCCCCCGTTTCCAAGGGCCGGATCCGGCTCCTGATCTTCGATGGCATTGAGATCAATACCCATCTCATCCAGCGCCTCCTTTACCTCCCGGTAGGCTGTCATGTTGATCAGATTGTTCCCAAGGGCTCTTCCCATGAGAAACTCCATAGACATATAGTAAACAGTCTTCGGATCATCCTTCTTGAACTGATTCTGTGTGGCGATCCAGTCGTCGATGATGACCTCCTTCACCGCGTAGGACACAGCCTGAAAAAGCTGCTGAGGCGTGGCCTCGTCAATGGTCTTGCGGTAGAGGGTCTTTACGTTGTGTTCTACCTCCTTCTTAAAAGCCTTCTTTTCAAATCTGAGATTATACATGTTTCCATTCCTTTCTTAGAGCCTTATCGTTCGACGCCGATGATCACTTTCTCACCGTTGATCTTCCACTCCTTCACATAGCCCGCAGGCTCGGCTTTCTCAACGGAGAGAGCAAGTGTCTCGTTTCCGATCTCCTCCTTGTGGTCGGCGAATATCTTCTCGCTTCCCTGGTAGGTGATGCGGATTTTATCGGTCACTTCAAAGTCTGCCTCTTTTCTCATAGTCTGTACTTTGCTGATGATCTCGCGGACAAATCCTTCCTCAAGAAGCTCCGGTGTCAGATTTGTATCCAGCACAACGGTGATGCCATTGTTGTCCTCAGACACATAGCCCTCCATCTGTGCTGTGTCGATCAGAAGATCCTCCCTGAACAGGGTGATCTCCTGTCCGTTTACATCCAGCTTTAATGCACCTGCGGCATTTACCTCGTCCATAGCCGCGTTTCCGTCCACTGCGTCCAGGGCCGCCTTGATGCCACCTAACATTTTACCATATTTTGGCCCAACTGTCTTTAACTGTGGTTTAAATGTATATGAAGTAAAGGCCCGCACATCGTCTGTAAATGTTAAATGCTTTACATTCAGCTCCTCTTTGATGATATCCTGGTAGAACGCAGGAAGCTTTGCGCTGCTCTTTACGAACATCCGGCCGATGGGCTGACGGTTCTTGATATTGGCTGTGTTTCTGCAGGCCCGGCCCATGACAACGATCTTCAGCACCTCATCCATGTTGGCCTCCAGTTCCTTGTCGATGCACGCCTCATTCACAGTCGGGAGATCGCACAGGTGGATGCTCTCCGGTGCGGAGGGGTCGATGCTGCGGACAAGATTCTGGTAAATCTCCTCTGTCATGAAGGGGATCATGGGCGCTGCCATCTTGCAGAATGTGACAAGAGCAGTATACAGCGTCATGTAGGCGTTGATCTTGTCCTGGGGCATGCCCTTTGCCCAGAAGCGCTCGCGGCTTCTTCTCACATACCAGTTGCTCATGTCATCCACGAAATCCTGAAGCGCTCTGGCAGCCTCGGGAATCCTGTAATTACCCAGATGATCGTCCACCTCTTTTACCAGTGTGTTCATCTTGGACAGGAGCCATTTGTCCATAACAGACAGCCTGTCATAGTCCAGTGTATATTTTGTAGCGTCAAACGCGTCAATATTCGCATAGAGCACAAAGAACGCGTAGGTGTTCCACAGAGTGCCCATGAATTTGCGCTGTCCCTCCACAACAGCCTTGCCGTGGAAGCGGTTGGGCAGCCAGGGAGCGCTGTTCACGTAGAAGTACCAGCGGATGGCGTCTGCGCCGTATTTCTCCAGAGCGTCGAACGGATCCACCGCATTTCCCTTTGACTTGCTCATCTTCTGGCCGTTCTCATCCTGCACATGTCCCAGGACGATGACGTTTTTGTAGGGCGCCTTGTTGAAGATCAGGGTGGACACAGCCAGCAGGGAGTAGAACCAGCCTCTTGTCTGGTCCACAGCCTCGGAGATGAAGTCTGCCGGGAACTGCTGCGCAAAAAGCTCCTGATTTTCAAACGGATAGTGGTGCTGCGCAAAGGGCATGGCCCCTGAGTCAAACCAGCAGTCAATGACCTCCGGCACCCGGTGCATCTCCTTGCCGCACTTGGGACACTTAACAGTCACATCATCGATGTAGGGGCGGTGCAGCTCGATGTCGTCCGGGCAGTTGTCGGACATAGATTTCAGCTCCTCGATGCTGCCGATAGAGTGCTGATGTCCGCACGCACACTCCCAGATATTTAACGGGGTTCCCCAGTAGCGGTCCCGGCTGATGCCCCAGTCCTGGACATTTTCCAGCCAGTCGCCGAAACGGCCTTTGCCGATGCTCTCCGGAATCCAGTTGATGGTATTGTTGTTGGCGATGAGGTCGTCCTTCACAGCCGTCATCTTAATAAACCAGGACTCCCGGGCGTAATAGATGAGCGGCGTGTCGCATCTCCAGCAGTGGGGATAGCTGTGCTCGAACTTGGGCGCGTCAAAGAGAAGTCCTCGCTTATCCAAGTCCTTTAACACCTCCGGGTCTGCCTTCTTGACAAACAGGCCGGCAAAGGGGGTGGTCTCGCTCATATTTCCCTTCTCATCCACCAGCTGCACAAAGGGCATGTCATACCTGCGGCACACCTTGGCGTCGTCCTCACCAAAAGCAGGGGCGATGTGCACCACGCCGGTACCGTCTGTCAGGGTTACGTAGCTGTCGCATGTCACGAAGAAGGCCTTCTTGCTCTGCTTTGCGACGCAGTCGTAAGCGCACTGATACAGGGGCTCGTACTCCTTGTACTCCAGCTCTTTTCCCTTGTAGGTTTCCAGCACCTCATAAGCAGGCTGATCCTCTGTAGCCAGCTTGCCAAGGACGGTGTCCAGCAGGGCCTGTGCCATATAGTACACATAGCCGTCCGCAGCCTTCACCTTTGCGTAGTCCTCATCCGGGTTCACGCAGAGGCCGATGTTGGAGGGCAGTGTCCAGGGCGTGGTGGTCCATGCCAGGAAGTAGGCGTCCTCGTCCTTCACCTTAAAGCGGACGATGGCGGAGCGCTCCTTTACATCCTTGTAGCCCTGCGCCACCTCCTGGGCAGACAGAGGCGTACCGCAGCGGGGACAGTAGGGGACAATCTTGAAGCCCTTATAAAGAAGACCCTTGTCCCAGATCTTCTTCAGCGCCCACCACTCGGACTCGATAAAGTCGTTGTCATAGGTGACGTAGGGATGCTCCATGTCTGCCCAGAAGCCGACCGTGCCGGAAAAATCCTCCCACATGCCTTTGTATTTCCAGACGCTCTCCTTACATTTGTTGATAAATGGCTCCAGGCCGTACTCCTCGATCTGATCTTTGCCGTCCAGGCCCAAAGATTTCTCCACCTCCAGCTCCACCGGCAGGCCGTGGGTATCCCACCCCGCCTTCCTGGGCACCATATAGCCCTTCATGGTGCGGTATCTGGGGATCATGTCCTTGATGACACGGGTCAGCACGTGGCCGATGTGGGGCTTGCCGTTGGCTGTCGGCGGCCCGTCGTAGAAGGTGTAGGTCTTGCTCTCCTTCCGGTTTTCCAGACTCTTCTCAAAAATGTGATGGTCTTCCCAAAACTTCTCGACCTCTTTCTCGCGGTCCACAAAGTTCAGGTCTGTTGAAACTTTCTTGTACATGGCTTCCTCCTTGCGAAAATGTGAACAGGAGACTCCTGTGCTATTGTGTGTATTGTTTGGAATATTTATAAAAAAAGACCTTCACCCGATTAGGATGAAAGTCGTATTCCCTCATTTATAAACCACCTAACATACTATCATATGCCTTCCGGTAACGGCGGACTCCGTCAGCTTTTACTCATATTCTTTTTGGAAGCTGCGACTCTGAAGTGATGTTCAGGCACATCCTACTTGTACCGGCCTTACACCGCCGCCGGCTCGCTTTGACGTTCCTACATGCCCTACTGTCTTCGTCACGGTCTTTCTCATATGGTTTTCTAAAACTATTACTTTTTACACGCTAAAGATTATAATAGGAAACCCCTGATAAGTCAAGGGTTTCCCTTTTATTTTCGACTTTCCCTACAGGAGCCTGCTTCGGTTCCCTAACGGTGACTTCTCCTGCGCCTTCTGTGTCTCTGCCGCCTGCACCAGGTGGTAAAGAAGATAAGAGCAGCCAGGAGCAGGATACTGACTGCCGCCACGGCCACGAGGCTCTTCCATTCGCCGATTCCCCCTGTTTCTTCTCCGTCCGGTGCCCCCGCCTCCTGGAAGGAGGCGTTCTTGTTCACCTGGACTTTAATCCTGCCCACCAGGTTCTCCTCATAGGCGTAATTTAGAAATGAAATGCTGCTTCCCCCTGTAACCTGCTCCAGACTGTAGTCCAGGCCGGACAGCTCAAATCCGATTGGGATGGTGACATTAGCTGTGTCCAGTATTTTTTCTATCTCCTCATTGCCATTCGTATCAATGGCAGCGTGCTGAAAATTGTTAAATCCGTACTCCAGAAGCGCTCTTGTGTCAGAGTATACATACCCGGGAAACACCTTCAAAGTGACGCAGACAAGCTTCATCTCTCCGTTGTCCGCCATGGTCACCAGCGTGTTGTTCGCCTCGGTCGTATAGCCTGTCTTCCCTCCCACCGCATACTCGTAGTAGTCGCTGTACCCCGGCACCAGCATCTCATGCCTCTGCTGGAAAGTATGTTCCTCTGTCGTGGCAGACGCTGGTATAGTATAGTTTGTCGTCTGGCAAATGGTGAAAAATTCCGGGTAATTGAAGAGCTCTTTCGCAACCAGCGCCATGTCCCTGGCGCATGTATAGTGATTTTCATCCTGCACTCCGTTGGTGTTGACAAAGTTGGAATTGGTTCCCCCCAGCTCCTCCGTCTTGCGGTTCATCTCATCTATAAACCACTGGTAGTCTTCCCCCTGGGTCTTCGCCACCGTCTCTCCCACCGCATAGGCCACCTCGTTGGAGGAGGCCAGAAGCATGGCGTAGAGGGCCTGCTCCATGGAGATGACATTTCCCTCCTTCAGGCCGATGGAGGCGTAGCCGTCTCCCAGACAGGCCAGGCTCTCCGCCGTAATCACAACGTCCTCCGTCATATCACAGTACTCAAAAGCCAGCAGGGCAGTCAAAAGCTTCGTGATGCTGGCCGGATACTGCTGCTGGTCAATGTTCTTTCCATATAAAATGGCCCCTGTCTCCGCATCCATCACGATCCCGGCGTCTCCGTAAATGCCGGGGCCCTGGGGCCACTCCTCCGGCTGGTTTGTCTGAACGTCCTGCCTGTAGGTGTCCTCCAGCTGCTGCTGATAGGAATCCGTCCCCTCTTCGGTCCGGGCTTCGTCCTGGGACTGGGCCGTATCCGTCGGCGCAGTGGCAAAAGCTGTATGCGGCACTACTGCCAGGGCAATCATTACTGACACGAACAGACAGCCCGCTGTCCGTAAACTTTTTTTCATTTTCAAAAGTCTCCTCACAGAATTTGCGTCTATTATTATAGGCTATTTTCTATTTTTCTACAACTAAAAAAACAGCCGCCCCCAGGTAAATTCCCGCCGTTCCTTTTCAAAATCCGGTTCAGTACTAACTGACAAAAAGAGGACAGGTATCCCTGTCCCCCATAGTTATCTTCTGGTTCTTTCAGGCTGATGCTCCTATGCCATCACAGACTTCATAGCCTCTGCCAGCTTGTCCTTCTCGGTCTGGGCCTCTGCCAGATCCTTTCCGAGCGTTGTGTAGTAGATCTTGATCTTCGGCTCTGTTCCGGAGGGGCGAACGATGACTGTCTCGTTGTTCTCCAGCTTGTAGATCAGCACGTTGGCTGATGGAAGTCCGGTCTCCTCCGGCTTTGTGTAATCCGTCACAGCGGCTACCTTGTACCCTCCGATCTCTGTCAGCGGGTTGTCCCTCAGGCCCTGCATGATGCCTGCCATCTTGTCCATGCCGCTCAGTCCCGGGAACTCAAAGCTGTCTACCTTGTTGAGGTAGCGGCCATACTGAGCATAGATCTCCTCCAGCCTCTGCTTCAGGGAGCTTCCGACGCTC
>CAZZBJ010000003.1:43496-45460 GCA_964652805.1 uncultured Mordavella sp.
TAGTAAGCTGCCATCTCGCAGATCAGCATAGAGCCGATGACTGCGTCCTTGTCACGCACATAGGGGCCTGCCAGGTATCCGTAGCTCTCCTCAAATCCGAAGATGAAGCGGTCCGTTTCGCCGGCTTCCTCCAGCTGCGCAATCTGGTCGCCAATCCACTTAAAGCCTGTCAGCACGCTGCGCAGCTCCACACCGTAGTGCTCTGCTACTGCGTCTGCCAGCGGTGTGGACACGATAGACTTCACGGCAACTGCCTTCTCAGGCAAGGTTCCCTTCTCAATGCGTCCGGCGCAGATGTAGTCCAGAAGCAGCACCCCCACTTCGTTTCCGCTCACCAGCTCGTAGGAGCCGTCCGGGCACTTCATGGCAATGCCCACCCGGTCTGCGTCCGGGTCTGTGGCCAGCATCAGGTCTGCTCCTGTCTCCCTGGCCAGGTTCAATCCCTGCTCCAGAGCCTCAAAGATCTCCGGGTTGGGATAGCTGCAAGTAGTAAAGTATCCGTTGGGGTATTCCTGGTCGGGAACAATGGTAATATCCGTCACGCCGATGTCCTTTAACACCTGTGTCACCGGCACGAGTCCGGAACCGTTTAACGGGCTGTACACAAGCTTCAGTCCTGCCCTCTTGCAAAGACCCGGGCGAACCTGCCTGGACTCGATAGCGTCGTAGAGCGCTCCCTTGCAGTCGTCGCCTACAAAGCGAATCAGCCCTTCCTCCACGCCGGCTGCGAAGGACATGTATTTTGCTCCTGTCAGCACGTCTGTCTTCTGTATCTCTTCATATACGATGGCCGCCGCATCGTCTGTCATCTGGCAGCCGTCCGGCCCGTAGGCCTTGTAACCGTTGTATTTTGCAGGATTGTGTGAGGCTGTCACCATGATACCTGCATTGCAGTTATAGTAACGGGTCGCAAAGGAGAGCGCCGGCACAGGCATGAGCGCGTCGTAAATCCGCACCTTGATGCCGTTTGCAGCCAGAACCCCTGCCGCGTTTTTCGCGAACACATCGCTCTTGAGACGGCTGTCATAGCTGATGGCAACAGTCTGTGTACCGCCCTGCGTCTTCACCCAGTTGGCAAGCCCCTGTGTGGCCTGCCGCACCACATAAATGTTCATGCGGTTTGTTCCTGCTCCCAGCACGCCGCGCAGTCCGGCTGTGCCGAATTTCAGCGCCACTGCAAAGCGCTCCTTTATCTCCTCATCATTTCCCTTAATCCGGGCCAGCTCAGGATGAAGATCTGCATCCTCCAGATCCGCTTCCAGCCAACGTTTGTAATCTTCCTGATACATTTTTACCACTCCTACTACTTACTTTTTGTTTTTTGTGTAAAAATTGCAACACTTAATAATATACCATGTTTATCGCTGAACGACAATCAATATATCGCCCCCCGGCAGGAAATTATGCATGAGAAATATCCGTATGCTCACTGATCTTTCGGCTGATCGTGCACAGGTCCTCCTCGCAGACCATAAACTTGGGAGTAACCGCCAGTGCGGTCACGCAGCTCCCTTGCAGTGTTATCTAATTCCTGTATTTACCTGCTTTTCACGGGTTACAAATGTTCTTCATCAAGATAAGCGTCCAGTTCATCAAGCGTACAGCCAGTTCTTCCCGCCATTCTGTCCTCCTCAACCGCAAGCAGTTCCTCACGGAGTTTCAGCATCTTCTCCCTGCGGTTGTAAGTTTCAATATCCATGACGACCAAATCTCCCTCGCCATTCTTGGTAAGGAATACCGGCTCTGCGGTCTTTCTGCACATTTCTGCAATCTCGTTATAATTCTGGCGGATTGCTGCGGATGGACGAATATTCATAGCCACACCTCTCATTTGTATTTGGTAGTATTATTCTAACCATATTATACCCATTTTATGCCTCAGAGTCAATATGCGCAGAAAAATTTACAATTACAAGCCCATCATTTCACGGACAACACGGTCTGCCATTTTGACCGCCCCGACT
>CAZZBJ010000004.1:0-43790 GCA_964652805.1 uncultured Mordavella sp.
AAGCGGTATCGGGCTTTCCGTTGTCAAGAAGATCATAGAAGATCATGGAGGAAAAATATGGGCCACCAGCCGGGAAGGCACGGGAACGACCATGTATTTTGTCCTCCGGAAATATCAGGAGGTGCCGGTAAATGAATAAGATACTGATCGTGGAAGATGAAGAGGCCATCGCAGATCTGGAGAAGGACTATCTGGAGCTGAGCGGATTTGAGGTGGAGGTGGCCAATGACGGGGAGACGGGACTGGAGAAGGCCCTGAACGAGGATTTCAACCTTCTTATCCTGGACCTGATGCTGCCCGGGGTGGACGGCTTTGAGATCTGCCGCCAGGTGCGGGACAAGAAAAATACGCCCATTATCATGGTGTCGGCCAAGAAAGACGACATTGATAAGATTCGCGGGCTGGGACTGGGAGCCGACGACTACATGACAAAACCCTTCAGCCCCAGCGAGCTGGTGGCCCGCGTGAAGGCCCACCTGGCCCGGTACGAACGGCTTGTGGGAAGCGCGGCGGAGGCCAATAAGATCATTGAGATCCGTGGACTGAAGATCGACACGACGGCCCGCAGAGTCTGGGTCAACGGGGAGGAGAAGAATTTTACGACAAAGGAGTTTGATTTGCTGACTTTTCTTGCAAGTCACCCTAATCATGTGTATACTAAAGATGAACTGTTCAGCGAGATCTGGGATATGGAATCTATCGGAGATATCGCCACTGTCACCGTGCATATCAAGAAGATTCGTGAGAAGATAGAGATGGATACAGCCAATCCGCAGTATATCGAGACGATCTGGGGAGTGGGCTACCGCTTTAAGATGTAGGGAATCCGTCGGAACTATCGGGCTGTCCGCATGGCGATGCAGTTGTGCGGGCAGCCCTCTTATTTTATACGTTTTATACGGGAGAGCAGGCAGCATGATCACGAGCACGGCAAATCCAAAAGTGAAGAGACTGGTGGTTCTCAGGAAAAAGAGAAGGGCCAGGGACGAGGAGCGGGTTTTCCTGGCGGAGGGGCTGCGTATGTTCCGGGAAATTCCCGGGGAGATGCTGCGGGAGCTCTACGTGTCGGAGACATTTTACGGGCGAGAGCGGGAGCTGGTGGACAGAAAGGCCGGTCAGGCCGGTGTCAGCCCGGAGATCCTCTCTGACTCTGTCTTTGACTACGTGTCCGACACAAAGACGCCCCAGGGAGCGCTCTGCGTGGCCGGGCGGATGCCGGGGGTGTCCCGGGAGAAGCTGCTGCGGCCGGACGGGAGGGGAAGGAGGCCCCTTCTCCTTGTCCTGGACAATCTGCAGGACCCGGGCAATCTGGGCACCATCGTCCGCACCGGAGAGGGTGCGGGGGTGACAGGCATTTTCTTAAGCAGGGACTGTGTGGATCTGTACAACCCGAAGACCATCCGGTCCACCATGGGTTCCATCTACCGGATGCCCTGTCTGTACGTGGATGACGTGCCGGAGCTTCTGGAACAGATGAAACAGGAGAAGATACAGACTTTTGCCGCTCACCTGAAGGGAAAGAGGGCCTACGATGAGGAGGACTATACAGGTGGGTGCGCGTTTCTTATGGGAAATGAGGGGAACGGCCTGCGCCGGGAGACGGCGGAGCTGGCGGACACCTGGATCCGCATCCCCATGGAGGGAGAGGCAGAGTCTCTGAATGTCGCCATCGCCTCCACGGTGCTTATGTTCGAGGCGGGCAGACAGAGAAGAAGAAAAGAGAAAAGCAGTATAGAAAGTTAGAAGAAAAGGAGGGAGAAGCATGTCGCCAATTTACTGGATCATTATTTTTATCGTGCTGCTTGTCATCGAGATAGCCACTCTGGGACTGACCACGATCTGGTTCGCCGCAGGCGCGCTGGTGGCCTTCCTGGCCGGCATACTGGGATTCGGGATGGTCACGCAGATCGTTTTGTTCCTGGCGGTGTCCGTTGTGCTTCTTGTGCTGACGCGCCCTATCGCGCTGAAGTATTTTAACAGCAAGAGGCAGAGCACCAATGTGGAGAGCATGATCGGCCGTCAGGGCGTGGTCCTGGAGGACATCGACACGATAAAGAGCCAGGGACTGGTGGAGGTGGACGGGGAGACCTGGTCCGCCAAGACAGATGAGCCGGAGGGAGCGATCCCGAAGGACACAATCGTCTCTGTAGAAGGAGTGCAGGGCGTAAAACTGATTGTAAAGAAAAAGGAGGAACTGTAATATGTTGGGGACAGTTGTTGGAATGATTCTCTTGATTTTTATCGTACTGATACTCATATCCTGTGTCAAGGTGGTGCAGCAGTCAAAGGCGCTCGTCATTGAGCGGCTGGGAGCCTACCAGGCTACATGGGGGGTGGGCATCCACTTCAAAATCCCGTTCCTTGAGCGGGTGGCAAGGAATGTGGATCTGAAGGAGCAGGTGGTGGACTTCGCGCCCCAGCCTGTGATCACAAAGGATAACGTTACCATGCGCATTGATACCGTTGTGTTCTACCAGATCACAGACCCGAAGCTGTTCTGCTATGGCGTGGCAAATCCCATCATGGCTATTGAGAACCTGACAGCCACCACGCTGCGAAACATTATCGGCGACCTGGAGCTGGATCAGACGCTGACATCCAGGGAGACCATCAACACGAAAATGCGGGCCACTCTGGACGTGGCTACAGACCCTTGGGGCATCAAGGTGAAGCGGGTGGAACTGAAAAACATCATCCCGCCGGCAGCCATCCAGGACGCCATGGAGAAGCAGATGAAGGCAGAGCGTGAGCGCCGTGAGGCTATCCTCCGGGCAGAGGGCGAGAAGAAATCCTCCATCCTCGTGGCAGAAGGTAAGAAGGAGTCCGTCATCCTGGACGCCGAGGCCGCGAAGCAGGCAGCCATCCTCAAAGCGGAGGCAGAGAAGGAAGCCACCATCCGGGAGGCAGAAGGACAGGCGGAGGCCATCCTCAAGGTGCAGCAGGCAAATGCCGATGGTATCCGCTTCCTGAAGGAGGCGGGCGCAGACCAGTCCGTCCTCACCATCAAGAGCCTGGAGGCGTTTGAGAAGGCGGCGGACGGAAAAGCCACCAAGATCATCATCCCCTCCGAGATTCAGGGCATCGCCGGCCTGGTGAAATCTCTGGCAGAGGTGGGCGCCTCGGAGGAATAGGAAGAAAAGAAAGCATAAATATACAAAATTCTTGAATAAAATATACAAAAGTGCTATGATAAGAGCGGTACACCTCATTTTTATGCATCTATATGCATGATTATAGGGCGTATACATGGACAGCAGGAAGGAATGTATATAAAATGAATTTAAAGGGAAAAAGCTTTTTGAGATTACTTGACTTTACACCGGAGGAGATCCTGTATCTGGTGGACCTGGCGGAGGAGCTGAAGGAGAAGAGGAAAAAGGGAATGAAGGGCGACAGCCTGAAGGGAAAGAATATTGCCCTGATCTTCGAGAAGCCGTCCACCAGGACCCGGTGCGCCTTCACCATCGGCGCCCAGGACGAAGGGGCCACAGCCACTTACCTGGCGGGAAGCGAGCTGCAGCTGGGCGAGAAGGAGAGCATCGAGGATACAGCCCGGGTGCTGGGCCGCATGTTTGACGGTATCGAGTACCGCGGATTTAAGCAGTCCCATGTGGAGGCTCTGGCCGAGTACAGCGGCGTTCCGGTGTGGAACGGACTGACAGACCAGTGGCATCCCACCCAGTGCCTGGCTACGCTGCTGACACTGAAGGAGCATTTCGGACATGTCAAGGGGCTGAAGATCGTCTATCTGGGCGACGGCCGCAACAACGTAGCCAACAGTCTTCTGGTGGGCTGCAGCAAGGTGGGCGTCAACGTGGCCGTGGCAGCGCCAAAAGAGCTCTGGCCGGATGAGAAGCTGGTGGAGACATGCAAGGGCCTTGCGCAGGCAGCCGGCTCCACTGTGGAGGTCTCCGACAAGCTGGACGTTGTGGAGGGAGCAGATATGCTCTACACCGACGTATGGTGCTCCATGGGAGAGGAGAAGAAGGAGCAGGAGCGCACCAAGCTGGCACTGCCTTACCAGGCCAACGCGGAGCTTATGAAGAGGACAGGCAAGTCCACCACACTGTTCTCCCACTGCCTGCCGGCAAATAAAGGAAAAGAGGTAACCGAGGAGGTGTTCGAGAGCGAGGCATCCGTCGTGTTTGACGAGGCGGAGAACCGTCTCCACACCATCAAGGCCGTCATGGTCGCCACCCTCGGTGATTAAGTGGGATATGAAGAAGACTGAAATTTTATCCATGCTCCGGGAGCGTGAGGGATATGTGTCCGGACAGCAGATCTGCGAGACATTCCATGTTTCCAGAACTGCTGTCTGGAAAGTAATAGAACAGCTGAAGGAAGAAGGCTATCAGATAGAGGCAGTCCGCAACAGGGGATATCGGTTGAGCGAGAGCCCGGACATCCTGTCACAGGCGGAGATCGAGAGCAGGATCTCCACCAGATGGGCAGGGCGGAATGTCTCTTATTTTTGCGAGACGGACTCCACCAACACGCAGGCCAAGAGGCTGGGAGAGGAGGGGGCTTTCGCCGGGACGCTGGCGGTGGCGGACCGGCAGATGGCCGGGAAGGGACGCCGGGGACGCAGCTGGGACTCTCCTCCGGGCCGGGACATCTACATGTCCCTTCTTCTCAGGCCGGACATCCGGCCTTCGGACGCCCCCATGCTGACCCTTGTCATGGCCCAGAGCGTGGCGGAGGCCATCCGGGAGAAGACCGGCATCGACGCCCGCATCAAGTGGCCCAACGACATTGTGTCGAAGGGGAAAAAGCTCTGCGGCATCCTGACGGAGATGAGTGCGGAGATGGACTATATCAACTACATCGTCATTGGCGTGGGGATCAATGTGAACCAGCCCTCCTTCCCGGAGGACATTGCGGACAGGGCCACCTCCCTTATGCTGGAGGCGGGCAGGAGTTTCCTTCGGGCGCCTCTCATAGCTGCGGTGATGGAGTATTTTGAGGACCATTACGACCGCTTCCTGGAGACGAACAACCTGTCCGGGATGCGGGAGGCCTACAACGAGCTGCTGGTGAATGTGGGAGAGCAGGTGCGGGTTCTGGAGCCGGGACACGAGTACGATGCCCTCTCCTTTGGCGTCAATGACAGGGGAGAGCTCCTTGTGCAGAAGGAGGACGGCAGCAGGGAGGCCGTCTTTGCGGGGGAGGTCTCTGTGAGAGGAATGTACGGATATGTATAATGGAAAGATCGTGCTCTGCGGAGCCAATTCATACGAGGAAAAATATTATCTGAACCCGGATTTTGCACAGCTTCCGGATCACGTGAAGGACGAGCTGAAGATCATGTGCGTCCTCTATGTCCATGCCGTGGGAGGGATCCTGACCCTCGTCTATGAGGAGAACGGGGATCTGTGCTTTGAGGTCACCTCCGCAGAGGGGGACGCCATGTTCGACGAGATCGGGAGCCGGCTGAAGATCAAGCAGCTCCGGCAGGAGAAGGGAGAGCTTCTCCAGTCCCTCCAGCTCTACTACCGAGTGTTTTTTATGGGAGAGGATCCGGAACAGTAGGAAACCGAACCCACGGGGAAGGAAGAAGAACAGCCCCGCCAGGGGAGTAAGGAGGAAACAGGACAGATGCTTCTTGCAATCGATGTGGGAAACACAAACTTTACAATGGGACTTTTCCGGGCGGAGGAGCTGGTGGCCAAATTCCGCATGACCACAAAGCTGCCCCGCACATCGGACGAGTACGGGATCGCCATCCGTGAGCTGATCCGCAACCAGGGAGAGGACCCGGCTCAAGTGGACGATATCATTATCGCCTCCGTTGTGCCGGACATTATGCACTCCCTGACCAGCTGCATTATCAAGTACTTTGACCGGAAGCCGATTATCGTGTCAGCGGGGATCAAGACAGGCATCCGGGTGGCCACGGAACATCCGAGGCAGACCGGAGCGGACCGTATCGTGGACGCGGTGGCGGCCTACTATCTCTACGGCGGGCCGGTCATTGTGGTGGATTTCGGAACCGCCACCACCTACGACCTGGTGGATCCGGACGGCACCTTTGCTGTGGGCGTTACAGCTCCCGGTATCCGCACTTCCGCCAGGGCTCTCTGGGGGGATGCGGCCATGTTGCCGGAGATCGAGATCCGCAAGCCCGAGACCATCCTGGCCAGGGAGACGGTGGCCAGCATGCAGGCCGGGCTTGTCTACGGCTACATCGGCCAGACAGAGTACATCATCAGCCAGATGAAAAAGGAGTCCGGTTACACGGACGCCAGGGTGGTGGCAACAGGCGGACTGGGCAATATCCTGGCTGCGGCTACGGAGAGTATAGACATCTATGATCCGATCCTGACGCTGGAAGGACTGCGGCTGGTCTACGAGAGAAACCGGTTCCGCAGCAGAAGGCCCGATGGGAAAAAGAATGTATGAGAAGGGATAGATACAGAAAGACCGGACGGGAGAAAGGATACACAGGACATGGGAGAGAAAAGACAGCTGAAGATAGGAACATTTACGATCGAGCACCCCTATGTGCTGGCACCGATGGCAGGCGTGACAGATCTGCCGTTTCGTCTGCTGTGCAAAGAGCAGGGAGCGGGACTTCTGTGCATGGAAATGGTCAGCGCCAAGGCGCTCCAGTACAAGAACAGGAGCACAAAGGCTCTTCTTACCATCCACCCGGAGGAGTACCCGGTATCCCTGCAGCTCTTCGGCTCCGAGCCGGAGGTCATCAGCGAGCAGGCCAAAGCCATAGAGAAGCTGCCTTTTCAAATCTTGGACATTAACATGGGCTGCCCGGTGCCCAAGGTGGTGAAAAACGGGGAGGGCTCCGCCCTTATGAAGCAGCCCCGGCTTGTCCGCGAGATCGTGTCCCGGACAGTGAAGGCCATTCGCAAGCCGGTGACAGTCAAGATACGGAAGGGCTTTGACGACACCTGCGTCAATGCGGTGGAGATCGCCAAGATCATCGAGGATGCGGGAGCGGCGGCGGTGGCTGTCCACGGGCGGACAAAAGAGCAGTACTACTCCGGACAGGCGGACTGGGATATCATCCGCCAGGTGAAGGAGGCGGTCTGCATCCCGGTCATCGGAAACGGGGATGTGACATGCGTGCAGGATGCCCTGCGGATGCTGGAGGAGACTGGCTGCGACGGTGTCATGATCGGCCGGGGAGCCAGGGGGAACCCGTGGGTCTTCCGGGAGCTGAAGCGTTATGACGAGACGGGACAGATCCCGCCCAGGCCGGACATCCGGGAGATTCGGGAGATGATGCTGCGCCACGCCCGCCTCCAGGTGGAATACAAAGGCGAGTATACGGGCATCCGGGAAATGAGAAGCCACGTCTCCTGGTACACGAGAGGACTGTGGGGCTCGGCCCGGCTCCGGGAGGAGATCAACCAGGCGGAGACCTACGGGGAGCTGGAGGCTCTCTTGAATGAAAGGCTGGCATAAAGATCAGTGTAAAGGCTGACCCATGTAAAAGACGGGCCAATCTTGCCTGTCTGGGGAAAGGAGGATTTTTATCATGGCAAAACAGACAAAAATGATCATCGACAAAGATTTTAAGATTGCGGAGGTCGACAAGAGGATCTACGGTTCATTTATCGAGCATCTGGGAAGAGCTGTCTATGACGGCCTGTATCAGCCTGGCAATCCGCTGTCCGACGAAGACGGATTTCGGAAGGATGTCATGGACCTTGTAAAGGAGCTGGATGTGCCCATTATCCGCTACCCCGGCGGAAATTTTGTCTCCGGTTTTGTGTGGGAGGACAGTGTGGGACCGGTGGACCAGAGACCGGCCAGACTGGAGCTGGCGTGGCGCAGCCTGGAGAAGAACGAGGTGGGGATAAACGAGTTTGCGAAATGGGCTAAGAAAGTCCATTCTGAGGTTATGATGGCGGTCAACCTGGGGACAAGAGGCATTGCGGACGCCTGCAATCTCCTGGAATACTGCAACCATCCCGGTGGGACAAAGTACAGCGACATGCGTATCGCCCACGGTGTGAAGGAGCCCCACAACATCAAGGTGTGGTGTCTTGGAAATGAGATGGACGGCCCCTGGCAGCTGGGCCACAAGACCATGGAGGAGTACGGGCGCGTGGCTGAGGAGACGGCCAAAGCCATGAAGCTTATCGATCCCACCATCGAGCTTGTATCCTGCGGAAGCTCCAACAGGGAGATGCCCACATTTCCCCAGTGGGAGGCTGCCACTTTGGAGCGCGCCTACGACTATGTGGACTATGTCTCCCTCCATCAGTACTATGGAAACGAGGCCAACGACACGGCGGACTTCCTGGCGAAATCCGACGACATGGAGGAGTTCATCAAGACAGTCATCGCCACGTGCGACTATGTGAAGGCGAAAAAACGGGGCACAAAGGACATCAACTTAAGCTTTGACGAGTGGAACGTGTGGTTCCATTCCAAGGCGGAGGAGCTGGATATCACACAGAACAAGCCCTGGCAGACAGCCCCCTCCCTCCTGGAGGATATCTACACATTTGAGGATGCCCTGCTTGTGGGCCTGATGCTGATCACCTTCCTGAAGCATGCGGACAGAGTGAAGATGGCGTGCCTGGCGCAGCTTGTCAATGTTATCGCTCCCATCATGACGGAGAAGGACGGGGGACCGGCCTGGAAGCAGACCATCTTCTATCCCTTCCTGCACGCTTCCAAATACGGCCGCGGCGCAGTCCTTCAGCCGGTGATCCGCACAGGCGTGCACGACACAGCGCGGCATGAGAACGTGACGGATGTGGAGAGCATTGCTGTCTGCAACGAGGAAAAAGAAGAGTTGACTATTTTTGCGGTTAATCGTAATATTAATGAAGATGTTGAAATGATCACTGACGTGCGGGGGATGGAAGGCTGCCGGGTTCTTGCGCATATCGTGCTGGAGAACAGCGATATGAAGAGCGTGAACGCGGCAGGAAAGGAGAATGTATATCCCAGGTCCGTACAGCAGTCAGCTCTGGACGGGGGCATTATGACCAGCACGCTGCATAAGGCTTCCTGGAATGTGATCCGTCTGGGAAAATAAGATAAATGGAAGGCGGACTGATTTGGGAAATATGGAGCAAAAGCCAAAATATATGGAAATCTGCGACTGGATCAAGCGGCAGATAGACAGACGGGAGCTGAATCCCGGTGAAAAAATATATTCTGAAAATGAACTGATGCAGATATTTTCCGTCAGCCGCCAGACAGTGAGACACGCCATTTCCTGCTTGGAATTTGACCGCCTGGTGATCAGGAAGCGGGGGAGCGGCACCTATATCAGCGGGCCGCAAAGCTGTGTGGACCGGGGGGGTCGCAGCAGGCAGATCGCGATCGTGACGACCTATATTGACGAGTACATTTTCCCGAAGATCATCAAGTCCATTGAGAAGACGATTTTTGAGGAGGATTACTCCATGCAGGTGGCCTCCACCCACAACTCGGTTGAGATGGAGCGGAAGATCCTCTCCAAGCTGGTGGGGGAGAACATGGTGAGCGGACTGATCATCGAGCCCACAAGGAGCGCTCTGCCAAACCCCAATATACCTTTATACAGGGAGCTGATCAGCCGGGGCATACCTATCGTGCTTCTGAATTCCTACTATCCTGACCTGAAAGTGCCCCATGTCTCTATGAATGATAAGCAGGCCGGAAAGCTGGCCACAAAATTTCTGATCGAGAAGGGCCACAGAAGGATAGGGGCCATCTTCAAGGCGGACGACGGACAGGGGCACCGCCGGTATCTGGGGTATATAGAAGCGCTGATGGAAGCCGGGATTGAGATCGAGGAAGAACATGTGCTGTGGATCACCACAGGCGATGTGGAGCAGATGAAAAATGAAAAGGACCGGTATCTCAGGCGCGTGCGGGAGGTCACAGCCTGCCTCTGCTACAATGATACCGTGGCCGGCGAGCTGCTGGATATCTGTCTGGAGAGGGGGATTGGCGTACCCGAGGAGCTGTCTATTATGGGAATTGACGATGCGGATATGTCCAAAGACCGTCCGGTTCCCCTCACGACCGTCCACAATCCCCTTCAGAGGCTGGGAAAGTTAAGCGCTGAAGTAGTGATGAAGATGATCGGCAAAGTGAGCGTGGAGGATACCTACGAGCTGAAGGCGTCCATAGTGGAGCGCAGCTCTGTGCGGGCGTATATGGAGTGACAGATTGAACGGACAGATCTCCGGAATGATTACATTCCGGAGGTTTCTGTTTTTATTTTCTTTTGTAAAAATTTCTGCGGGCCGGAAGTGTTGACAGAAAAGAAACCCTGTCCATATAATAGCTATAATGAGAAAATACCACAAAAAGGAGGACAAGAAGATGAATACGGATACTGTAAAGCAGACAATTGAAGCCGGGAAGGCGATTGCAGGGATCGAGCTGGGTTCGACCAGGATCAAGACGGTGCTGATCGATGAGAACCATGTGCCTGTGGCGTCGGGAAGTTACGACTGGGAAAACAGGCTGGACGGCCATATCTGGACCTACTCTCTGGAGGAGATCTGGAAGGGCCTTCAGGGAAGCTATCAGGACATGGCCCGGGATGTAAAGGAGAAATACGGCGCGGAGGTGAAAAGGCTGGCCGCTGTCGGCTTCAGCGCCATGATGCACGGATATATGGCTTTTGACAGCAAGGATCAGCTTCTGGTGCCCTTCCGGACCTGGAGGAATACGATCACCGGCCAGGCGGCGGCCGAGCTGACAGAGCTGTTCCGGTACAATATTCCCCAGAGGTGGAGCATTGCCCATCTGTACCAGGCCATCCTCAACGGGGAGGAGCATGTGAAGGATGTGGCCTACTTTACGACGCTGGCAGGCTATATCCATTGGCAGCTCACCGGGCGGAAGGTTCTGGGCATTGGCGATGCGTCGGGTATGTTTCCCATCAACATACAGGACAAGGATTTTGACAGCACAATGATCGAACAGTTTGACGATCTGGTAAAGGACAAGGGCTATCCCTGGAAGCTGCGCCAGATCATGCCCCAGGTGCTGATGGCCGGAGAGGACGCCGGCGTTCTGACGGATGAGGGGGCGAAGTGCCTTGATCCATCCGGTACACTGGAGGCCGGCATCCCTGTGTGCCCGCCTGAGGGAGACGCGGGGACAGGCATGGCGGCCACGAACAGCGTGGCTGTGCGGACAGGAAATGTTTCTGCGGGAACCTCCGTGTTCGCCATGATCGTTCTGGAAAAGGAGCTCTCAAAGGTACATACGGAGATCGACATGGTCACCACCCCCAGCGGAAGCCTTGTGGCCATGGCCCACGCCAACAACTGCACTTCGGATCTGAACGCCTGGGTATCTATCTTCCGGGAATTCTCGGAGGCCATGGGTATGAAGGTGGATCGGAACCAACTCTTTGGCACGCTGTACAACAAGGCTCTGGAGGGAGATCCGGACTGCGGCGGGCTTCTCTCCTATGGCTACTATTCCGGCGAGAGCATCATCCCTGTGGACGAGGGGCGTCCTGTCTTTGTGCGCACACCGGAGAGCAGATTTAACCTGGCCAACTTTATGAGAACCCACCTGTACGCGGCTCTGGGGGCGCTGAAGATCGGCATGGATATCCTCGTGAAGGAGGAGAAAATCCAGATCGACAAGATCCTGGGGCACGGCGGCCTCTTCAAGACGCCGGGCGTGGGCCAGCGGATCATGGCGGCGGCCATGCAGGCTCCCGTGTCTGTCATGGAGACAGCAGGAGAGGGCGGCGCCTGGGGCATCGCTCTGCTGGCAGCCTACGAGGTGCAAAGAGAAGAGAATGAGACGCTGGAGGATTACCTGGCTGACAAGGTATTTGCAGGCAGCGAGGGCGTGAAGATGGAACCGGATGCCGACGATGTGGCCGGATTCGAGACATTCATCGAGCGGTTTAAGAAGGGACTTTCCATCGAGCAGGAGGCTGTCCAAAAAATGCGGTAGGCCGCAGAAGAGGCGGCCTGCATAGATCAGAGCCCTACGGAGGCGATGATGTCATCCAGCACCTCGGGCACAGAGTCCGTCACATAGGTAGAGTAGAAGGAAATGCCTGACGCGGCACTTGACATGGCGTAGCTGGTGCCGGCAAGCTGCAGCATCTCCACGTCATTGTACTGGTCTCCGAAGGCCACACAGTCCTTCGGGGCGATGCAGAGGTGGTCAAGAAGTGTCTGGAGGGCGCGGCCCTTGTTGGCCTCCGGGGCGATGAAGTCCACCCAGATATTTCCCGCGGTGACCACCTTGATCTCCCTGGAGAAGAGCTTCTGAAAGTAGGCGAGACAGTCTTTTGTCCCGTCAAAGCTGCCGGCCGAGATCTTCAGGAAGGGCTCTCTGATCTCGCTGATATTGTCCACGAATTTCATGTCATTTTTTACTACGTGCAGCATGTGATCCCGGAAGGCTTCATCGCGGGAATCGCTGTAGCACACCTCCTCGCCGGAGATGATGCACTGGCAGCCGCTGCAGCGGTGAATGGCGTCCACGATCCGCTCACCCAGATCCCGGGGGATCAGTCCCCTGGACAGCACCTGGCCGTTGTGGATGCACAGGGATCCGTTTTCCGCTATATAGGAAATGTCGTCCCGGACAGGGGCGAAGAGACGCCGCAGGTTCGGGTACTGACGTCCGCTGGCAGCCACAAAGCGGATGCCGTTCTCCGCAAGGGTGCGGATCTGGTCAAATACTCCGGGATCCAGCTCCTGCGCTCCGTTCTGCAGCAGGGTGCCGTCCAGGTCGCTGGCGATCAATTTAATCATATGTCATGCTCCTTTGCTTTTTGGCGATCTGTGTCATGTGTGAGCGGGCGCCGGCCAGTATACGTACGGGCCGGCGCCCGCTCACTCTGTAAGCTATTATAGTATAATCCGGGCAAATACAAAAGTCAGAAAAGACGAAAAATGTCATTGCCTTATTTGACTGAAAATTATATAATAAGACCTGGAAAAGCGTTATTGACTATACAATTTATCGAGGAGGTGTTTCTGCATGGGACAATATGTAATGGGTCTGGATAACGGCGGAACGTCCACAAAGGCCGCTATCTTTGACCTGCAGGGCAGAGAAATTGCGACAGCGGGAAAGCAGACAAGCATGCTCACTCCGAAATCCGGGTATACGGAGAGGGATATGGAAGAGCTCTGGCTGGCCAACTGCGACTGCATCAAGAGGGCCCTGGAAAAAGCAGGAATAGATGGGAAGGATGTACTGGGTATCGCTGTGTGCGGCCACGGAAAGGGGCTGTATCCCTGGGGGAAGGACGGAAAGCCGGCTTACAACGGCATTATTTCCACGGACAGCCGGGCCTGGAAGTATCCGGAGAAATGGCGTGAGAGCGGCGTGTACGATGAGGTTCACGACCGGCTGTGCCAGGAATTCATGGCCTGCCAGCAGGTGTCTCTTCTGGCCTGGCTCAAAGACCACGAAAGGGCAGTGTACGACCATATCCAGTACGCTTTTTCTGTGAAGGACTATGTCCGCTTCCGTCTGACAGGAGAGGCCTACAGTGAGGCCACAGATATCTCCGGTTCCGGCTTGATGAATGTAAGAGACGCAAGGTTTGACCAGGATATCCTGGAGAAGCTGGGAATCGGGGAGGCCTACGGCATGCTGCCTCCGCTGCGCTATTCCTGCGACTTGTGCGGCACCATCTCAGAGGAGGCGGCAAAGCTGACCGGGCTTCCGACCGGTACCCCGGTAGCCGGCGGCATGTTTGACATTGACGCCTGTGCCGTGGCAGTGGACATCACCTCCCCTGAGAAGATGTGTACCATCGCGGGTACATGGAGCATCAACGAATACATAGCAGAGAAGCCGGTCATGGACGGCAGCATTGCCATGAATTCGCTGTTTGCCATGCCGGGCTATTACCTGGTGGAGGAGTGCAGCGCCACTTCCTCGGGCAACCTGGAGTGGTTCCTGGAGAACTGCATGGACCACGAGCCCATACCGGAGGGAGAAAATATTTACAGCATTGTAAATGAAAAGGTGGCCTCCGTGAAGCCGGAGGAGTGCGACGTGTATTTCCTGCCCTTCCTCTACGGGTCCAACGCCCATCCTCTTGGAAAGGGAGCCTTTGTGGGGCTGACCACCTACCACAATAAGGGGCACATGCTGCGGGCTGTCTACGAAGGCGTCGTATTTTCCCACAAGACCCACATAGAGAAGCTTCTCTCCTCCAGAAAGCCCCCTGAGGCAATCCGGATGGCAGGGGGAGCCTGCAATTCAGCGGTGTGGGTACAGATGTTTGCGGACGTTCTGGGCTTTCCGATCGAGACGGTGGACGCAAAGGAGCTGGGCGCTCTTGGGTGCGGCATGGCGGCGGCCATAGCGGCCGGCGTGTACAGGGACTACAAAGAGGCGGCCGAGCACATGGTGCATGTGTCCGGAAGAGTGGAGCCGAACCCGCAGATGCGTGAGATCTATGAGAAAAAGTACAAAAAATACCGGGCCGTCAGTGCGGCTCTGGACACAGTCTGGGGACAGTTTGAAGTATAGGAATCATTCCCGTGGCAGTTATTATTATGTTTGTCATCCTTCTGATCGGTATGTTTATACTGAGGAAAACATATCTGGGAAGATACTTTTATGCTGTAGGGAGCAATGAAGAAGCAACGAGGCTGTCCGGACTTAATCCGAACAGGATCAAGATCATTGTGTACTCCATATCAGGTCTTCTGGCAGGAGTGGCTGGCGTCATTATGATGTCGAGAGTAAACAGCGGACAGCCTAAGGTTGGATCTGGCTACGAGATGGACGTTCTGACAGCCTGTGTAGTAGGCGGAGTCAGCGTGTCCGGCGGTGAGGGAAAGATATCGGATGTGCTTGTTGGTTCTCTGATCATGAGGGTTCTGTCAAATGGACTTCTGATCCTTGGATTAAGTGAATACTATCAGCTGGTTATCAAAGGACTTGTCTTGATCGCGGCAGTAGGAGTTGACTGTCTGCAGAAGCACTACAAGAAGAATTAAAAATGAAGAGAGGGATGGATTGATATGGCTTTTTTTACTGGAAATATCAGGTCAAAGGTTCTGCGTATGGATACGCAGCTTCACGTGATTATACCACAGGATGGGAAGTTCTATAAGGAGACTGGTGAAGATCCTAAACTGCTTCTTCTGCTCCATGGACTTTCTGACAATGCCTCTGTCTGGAGCCGATACACAGCTGTTGAGCAGTATGCAGAGAAGCACAATGTTCTTGTGGCCATGCCGGAGGTACAGAGGAGCTTTTACTGGAACATGCGTTACGGCCTGAATTATGAGGATTATATAGCAGAGGAACTTCCCGCGCTCATGAGCAAACTGTTCCACATAAGTGTGAAAAGGGAGGATACGATCATTGCAGGTCTCTCCATGGGAGGTTACGGAGCTATGAGATGTGCCCTGAGACACCCGGATATATTTGGGAAATGCGCTTCTTTTTCAGGAGTTATCTGGCCTATGGAGGTACAGATAGATGACTATCAGAAAGCGCAGTCAGGGGATATGGAACAGGATGTGCTGGCAATCTTTGGAGAAGGAGAAGATATACCGAAAAACTTTGCCATACCGGAAATTCTGGAGGAAGCAAAGACAAATGGACAGCTGCCGGAGCTTTTCCTGACATGTGGGACAGAGGACTTTATTTGTGAACAGAATCAGGCATTTCATCGTCTTCTGGAGGAGAGGAATGTAGACCATACATTTCTGCAGTGGCCAGGGATACACGAGTGGAAATTCTGGAATAAATCTGTTGAATTGATGATAAAGGAATTTATGGAATAAAAGCAGAAAGAGAAAGGTGGAAAGAATTATGGCACACAGAGGAAGTACACCAAAAACAATGAAGGCGCTGGTGGCGTACGCGAAGGACGATTACCGCTTTGAGCCGGAATATCCGGCTCCGGTGTGCGGCCCGGACGATATCATTATCAAGACGGAGGCCTGCGGTATCTGCGCCGGCGATCTGAAGTGCAGTCATGGCGCGGCCATGTTCTGGGGGGACGACGTGCAGCCTGCATGGGTAAAGCCGCCCTTTATCCCGGGCCATGAATTTTTCGGAAGAGTTGTGGAGCTCGGCGACAATGTGGAAGAGTACGAGCTGGGAGACCGTATCATCGCGGACCAGATCGTTCCCTGCGGCAAGTGCCGCTTCTGTAAGGACGGACATTACTGGATGTGCCAGCCTCACGACATGCTGGGCTTCCAGTCCTACAATAACGGGGGCATGGCCGAGTACGTGAGATACCCCAAGAACTGCGTGATCAGCCGCGTGCCCGAGGATATGACCATTGAGCAGGCCCTGCTGGTTGAGCCCTACGGCTGTTCCAAGCATGCCGTGGACCGCGGAAGCATCACCAACGAGGACGTGGTCGTCATCTCAGGAGCGGGGACGCTGGGACTTGGCATGATTACATACGCCAGGATGAAAAATCCGAAGCTCCTGATCGTGCTGGACATGAAGGACGACCGTCTGGCAAAGGCGAAGGCGTTCGGAGCTGACCTGGTATTCAACCCGGGCAAATGCGATGTGGACAAGGAGATCAAGGCCCTGACAGAAGACTACGGCTGCGACGTGTATATCGAGGCAACCGGCCATCCCTCCAGCGTGATCCAGGGACTGACCATCATCCGGAAGCTGGGCCGCTTTGTGGAGTTCAGTGTGTTCGGCGCAGAGACGAGTGTTGACTGGTCCATCATCGGCGACCGGAAGGAGCTGGATATCCTGGGCTCCCACCTGAGCCCCTACGCGTATCCCTTTGTGATCGAGAACATGATGAAGGGCAGCCTGAAGACAGACGGAGTGGTGTCCAGCATGTTTAAGATCGAAGAGTGGGAGAAGGCATTTGACTATGCTTCCGGAAAATACGGAGATTTCAAAGTGGCGTTTAAGTTTGATTAGTGCACAGAGCTTTTTAAAAAGCTTGAAAAGGGCAGCGTATTCTAGGCGCGGCCCTTTTTTGGTACGGAAAAATCCGCTGAAATCCTGTGACGGTAATGATTACCGGCAGCAACGTTAAAAGCCCATAGTATGTTTTGCCTATTTGAAAATTATGTGTGAAAAGTGATTGACAAAAGGGTATAAGATGTTATACTGGGTTTACAAATGTAAAAAAATAATACAATTGTAATCCGGAGGCTGTTTATGAGAGAAGATGTATATATAAAGATTGCGTACTGGTACTATACCCTGGGGATGACGCAGGACGAGATCGCCAAGCGGCTCTCGTTTACGCGGCAGAAGGTAAACCAGATCATAAACTCCCTTGTAGATCTGGGGATTGTCAATATAAGCATCCAGGGATACGAGAGAAATAACATAGAGCTGGAATGTCAGCTGGAGGACAGGTTTGGACTGAAGCGGGCGGTCATTGCCACTGACTACGGAGAGCGGGATACGGTCCTCTACAAGGTGGCCAATGTGGCGGCGCAGTATCTGAACGATACGATCCGTCAGGGAGATATCATCGGCGTTTCCTGGGGACGGACCCTTTCTGAGGTGGTCAACCAGATGGTGTATCACAAGAGAAGCGACTGCCAGGTGGTGCAGCTCATGGGAGCGCAGAACATCGAGCAGAAGGTGGAGAAGTCAGATGAGATCGCCCGGAACCTTGCCAACAAGCTGGACTGCCCCAGCAACATGCTGTATGCGCCGGTGGTGGTGGAGCATAAGATGACCAAGCAGATGCTGATGAAGGAGAGGAGCATTCAGGCTTCCTTTGAGCTTATGAATAAGTGCAATGTGGCAATCATCGGCGTGGGCGAGCTGACAGAGCAATCCACCATGTGCACCAGAGGCCATATTACGAAGGAGGACGTCAGAGTCCTCAGGGAGGCCGGGTTTGTGGGTGACATTGCCATGAATCCCATACGGGCGGACGGGTCCTGGGATCACTGTCCGCTGACCGAGCGTTCGCTCAATGCGAGTATAGAGTGTCTGAAGCGTATAAAGAACGTGATCCTGGTGGCCTGCGGGGACTCAAAAGTAGACGCGACCTGCGCTGCCATGCAGACGGGTTGCATCGACATCCTGATCACGGATGAGACGACAGCCAGGAAGGTCTTAAATCATTGCTATTATTTGAATGGGGAAGAAAATGAACAGACAAGACATAGAACTCTTGATTTTTGATATGGACGGCGTGGTGCTGGACAGTGAGCCGCTCCACAAAAGCGTCAGGCAGAGCATACTCCGGGAGATGGGGCTCCGCTCCGATGACCGGCTGCCGAACCCGGTGGGCAAATCCTCCAGCGGCTTCTGGCGAAGGGTGCTGGAGGTGTACCAGATGAAGGGTGATCCGTATGAGTTGGAAAGACGGCAGTACGGCCTGGTGGCCCGGCAGATCGAGGAGAACCATCTGCAGCCCTCAGACGGCTTTCTGGATGTGGCAAAAAGAGCGAAGGCGCGGGGGATCAAGATCGCACTTGCGTCCTCCTCCACCCGCATGCTTGTAGATGACGCCCTCCGTCTGCTTGGCGTGGATCAATATTTTGACATCACCGTCTCGGGAGACGAGGTGGCCCGCAAGAAGCCGGAGCCGGATGTGTATTTGAGAGCGCTGGAGCTTGCCGGCACAAGGCCCCACCGGGCGGCGGCTGTGGAGGACTCCCAGGCAGGCGTCAGGGCGGCGCGGCGGGCCGGGATCTTCTGCTACGGCTATGTGAATGAGAACTCGGGCGGACAGGATCTTTCCGAGGCGGACAGGGTCATCCGGCATCTGGGGGAGATAGAGGTCTGAATCGCAGCTGTAAAACAGGATCCCATCTTGCTATTCCTGCCAGCAGACTTTATAATGGAGAGTGAAAAAAATTTAGCAAAGGCAGGAGTTTGAAATGAGGATTGGAATTGGAAACGATCATTCAGCAGTGGAGATGAAGCAGGAGGTCATGAAATTTCTGCAGGATCTGGGCTATGAGGTGGTCAATTACGGCACAGACTCCACAGAGAGCTGCAACTACCCCGTCTACGGGGAGAAGGTGGCCCGCGCTGTGGTGGCTAAAGAAGTGGATCTGGGAATCGTGATCTGCGGTACGGGCGTGGGAATCTCCCTTGCAGCCAACAAGGTGAAGGGCATACGTGCCGTGGTGTGCAGCGAGCCCTATTCTGCCAGACTGTCACGGCAGCACAATAACACGAATATCTTGGCACTTGGAGCCCGGGTTGTGGGGATCGAGCTGGCGAAGATGATCATAGAAGAGTGGCTCAACGCAGAATTTGAGGGCGGAAGGCATCAGGAGAGAGTCAGCATGATCATGGATATTGAGAACAGAGAAAAATAGTCAAACAAAATTAAACGAAAGTAGACAAAAGAAGAACGAAATGATAGAATAAAAGAAGCGAAACAGAAAACCATGATAGGAGGAGTGAAATATGAAAATTGCAATTGGCTGTGATCCCAATGCTCAGGACGCAAAAGAGGCTCTGATCAAGTATATTGAGGCGAAGGGCTACGGCGAGGTGACTGATTTCGGAAGCGATGATCCCATTTACGGACATACCGCATTTGCAGTGGCAGAGGCAGTGGCAGCAAAGAAATATGACAGGGGCATCCTGCTGTGCGGGACAGGCATTGGTGTCTCCATTGCGGCCAACAAGGTAAAGGGCGCCTATGCGGCTCTGATTTCAGATGTATACTCTGCTCAGAGAGCGCGTCTGAGCAACGACGCCAACATCGCATGTATGGGCGCATTTACAACAGGGAACAAAGTAAGAGAGCTTCTTGTAGACGCCTTCCTCGGCAATGAATTTGAACCCGGCTGCGCTTCACAGCCTAAGGTTGATGCTTACGTAAAATATGACCAGGAGAGATGATCTTCCCGGGATATTCCTATTAGTAACAAAGAGTAACAAAAAGCGATGCGGGTCACTCCGGCCTCATCGCTTTTTCTCTATGGTATCTATTTCCAGAAGGAATGTTAAGTAAAAGGAGCCCTGCATCAGCAGAGCTTCCTGGTGAAATTCTCTGATCATTTTCAGGACAGACTGCCTGCAGGGAGATCAGCCCTCCACAGCAAACATGTCTTTACCTACTCCGCAGATGGGACAGACCCAATCCGCCGGGAGATCTTCAAATGCTGTACCCGGTGCGATGCCGTTGTCAGGATCGCCGATTTCCGGATCGTACACATAGCCGCAAGGTTCGCATACATATTTCTGCATAATGTTTCCCTCCTGATATAGTTGATCGTAATATCTGATACAATTACAAGTTTATTATAGAATGTATGGCGGATTTCTGCAAGGTATAGAAGAAAGCTTATTCTGCCTTCTTGAAATTTGTGCCCGGCTGTGACAAAATAGTTTTGGATGTGCGCGGATATGCTGTGCGAATGTCCGGAAAAATAATTAAGAAAGAACAGGAGTGGATAAAATGACAAAGATAGATATTATCTCCGGCTTTCTGGGAGCCGGGAAGACCACACTCATCCAGAAGCTTCTCAGGGAGGCCTTCAAGGGAGAGCAGGTGGTCCTTATTGAAAACGAGTTCGGCGAGATCGGCATTGACGGCGGCTTTCTCAAGGAGGCGGGCATCGAGATACGGGAGATGAACTCCGGTTGCATCTGCTGCTCTCTCGTGGGCGACTTTGGCGCTTCCTTAAAGGAAGTTGTTGAGACTTACCATCCGGACAGAATTCTCATCGAGCCCTCCGGTGTGGGCAAGCTCTCTGATGTGAAGAGGGCAGTGGAGAGTGTGAAGACAGATGCGGACGTGGCGCTGAACAGCGCTGTCACAGTGGTGGATGTGAAGAAGTGCAAGATGTATCTGAAGAATTTCGGCGAGTTCTACAAGAATCAGGTGGAGTCGGCGGGAGCCATCATCCTGAGCCGCACCGACATTGCGGACGACGATAAGGTAGAGCAGGCGGTGGCGCAGATCCGCACTCTCAACCCGGACGCTCCCATCATCACCACTGCGGCGGACCAGATCGACGGAGCCAAGCTCTTTGAGATCATGGAGCAGCACGTTCCCTCCCTGGAGGAGGAGCTGATAGAGGAGACAAGATGCGACGTGTGCGGCGGCCACCACGGGCCTGGCGAGGAGCATCACCATCACGACCATGCCGGGTGCGGCCACGACCACCATCATGATCACCATCACCATCATGACCACGATCATCACGGCCACGACCACCATCACCATGCAGATGAGGTGTTTGGAAGCTGGGGCCTGGAGACGGTGAAAAAGTACAATGCCCGGGAGCTGAAGGTGCGCCTGGAGGCCCTCGGAGACGCGGACACTTACGGCATGGTGCTTCGGGCCAAGGGAATGGTGGAAGGTGACAAGGGAGCGTGGATCTACTTTGACATGGTACCCGGGGAAGTGGAGCTCCGGGAGGGACAGCCGGACTACACGGGACGCATCTGCGTGATCGGTTCCGGGCTGAAAGAGGACGCCCTGAAGGAACTTTTTGCGGGCGCGGCAGAATAGAAAGGGCAGGTGACGAGATCTTATGCAGATGGCAGACAATGCCAGAGTGGCCGTGTACCTCATGGCGGGCTTCCTGGAGAGCGGGAAGACCAGTTTCCTTCGGTACACTCTGAGCCAGGAATATTTTGAGATCGAGGGGAACACCCTGCTGATCCTCTGCGAGGAGGGGGAGGAGGAGTACGGCGAGGTGCTCCTGAAGCGGACCAACACCACCCTCCTCACTGTGGACGATCCGGAAGAGATGACCCTGGAGTGGCTCCGGGAGGCGGACCGGATGTATCATCCGGAGCGGGTCATCATCGAGTGCAACGGCATGTACCCGGTGAGCAGGATGGAAGCCATGGATGTGCCCTCCGGGTGGGGGCTTGTGCAGAAGCTGGTGACAGTGGACGCAGCCACCTTCGGGACCTACATTGCGAACATGAAGCCCCTTTTCATGGATATGGTGAGAAATGCGGAGCTTGTCATGTTCAACCGCTGCACCAGGGATATGCCTCTTGCCTCCTACCGGCGAAATGTGAAGGTGGTCAACCAGAGCGCCCAGATCATTTTCGAGGGAGAGGGCGGGGAGATCGACAACATCTTCGAGGACGCCATGCCCTATGACCTGGACGCCCCGGTGGTGCAGATCGATGATATGGACTACGGCATCTGGTATGTGGACATGATGGATCACCCCGAGAGATACGTAAAGAAGACGGTGGAGTACAAGGCGAAGGTGCTGAAGCCAAGAGGGTTTGCGGCCAAGGAGTTCGTGGCGGGCCGGATGGCTATGACCTGCTGCGCCGACGACACCACCTTCCTGGGTTATATATGCCGCAGTCCCTACGCCCCCAAGCTGTCCCCCGGACAGTGGGTGAAGGTCCGGGGGACAGTGGGCTATGAGTACACCCGCGCCTACGGGCGGAAGGGTCCTGTGATCCGGGCGGAATATGTGGAGGCAGCCCAGACTCCCCAGGACGAGATGGTCTATTTTAATTAGGCGGATGGAAGGAGGAGTATATGAGCAATGGACTGATCGGTATTCTGATACCGTTTTTCGGCACCACACTGGGAGCGGCCTGCGTTTTCCTGATGAAGGGAGAGACCATGCCGCCTCTTGTCCAGAAGGTGCTTTTGGGGTTCGCCTCCGGGGTTATGGTGGCGGCCTCCGTGTGGTCTCTTCTCATCCCGGCCATGGATATGTCCGCGGATATGGGAAAGCTGGCATGTATCCCCGCGGCGGCGGGAGTGGCAGTGGGTATGCTCTTCCTGCTTTTCCTGGATAAAAGGGTGCCTCACCAGCACATGGACCACAAGGAGCCGGAGGGGCCCAAGAGCCATTGGCGCCGCTCTACCATGCTGGTCATGGCGGTGACCCTCCACAATATACCGGAGGGAATGGCAGTGGGCGTGGTGTTTGCCGGGTTTCTGGCGGACAACGCCCAGATTTCCCTTATGGGGGCCTTTGCCCTCTCCATCGGCATCGCCATCCAGAATTTCCCGGAGGGCGCGATCATTTCCATGCCCCTCAAAAGCGAGGGCGGCGTCACCAGGGGCAGGGCATTTCTGTACGGGATCCTGTCCGGCATCGTGGAGCCGGCCGCGGCTCTTGTCACCATCCTGCTCTCGGGGCTTCTTACCCCGGTGCTGCCATTTCTCCTGGCCTTTGCGGCGGGAGCCATGCTGTACGTGGTGGTGGAGGAGCTCATTCCGGAGGCAAATGAGGGAGAGCACAGCAATATCGGAACCCTCGGGTTTGCGGCGGGATTTATCCTCATGATGATCCTGGACGTGGCCCTGGGCTGATACAGAGACAAATGAAATGACAGGCAGTAAAGGAGGAACAAGGACATGAAAGAGACACTGAAAGATTTAAAGGAGAGAAGGAGTATCCGGGCCTATCAGGCGGAGCAGATCAAAGAAGAGGAGCTTGAGCAGGTTCTGGAGGCCGGGCTCTGGGCGCCCAGCGGCATGGGGCAGCAGCCGGTTGTCTTTGCCGTTGTGCAGGATCCGGAGACGAGAGAACAGCTCCGGAAAATGAACGCCTCCATCATGGGTAACCCGGATATGGATCCCTTCTACGGAGCCCCCACCATTGTGGTGGTGCTGGCGGATACAGGGCGTCCCACCTATGTGGAAGACGGAAGCCTGGCCCTGGGCAACCTGATGAACGCGGCGCAGGCGGTGGGACTTGGCTCCTGCTGGATCCACAGGGCAAAGGAAGAGTTTGAGAGCGAGGAGGGCAAAAAGCTCCTTGAAAAATGGGGGCTTGGAGAAAATTATGCCGGCGTCGGGCACTGTGCGCTGGGCTATGCGGCCGGGGAGAAGCCGGCTGCCAAAGAGCGCAGAGAGGGCCGCGTGATCCGGGCCTGATCTGACAGCAGACAAAAGAACGGGGCGGGGGTCTCCTGAAGAGGCAGATTCCCGCCCCGGCGTGTTGCAGGCTTAAGAGATTTTTTAGAGAACCTTTATAGAAATCTTAAGGGGAGAGATATATAATAGGATAGATATAGAGGAGACGTACATATACATGAAGAGAAGACAAAAAAACGTGAGGACAAAAGCAGAGAAATACAGTGAGAGGAGGAGCCGGCGGATCCCCACGACCCGGTATGACCCGGATCCGGAAGCCGGGCTTACATCCCAGCAGGTGCAGGAGCACCGGATGCACGGGTGGACCAACATCTCGGTGGATCCGCCGGCAAAGACCACAAAGGAGATCATACATGAAAATGTATGTACCTACTTCAACCTGATCTTTGTCGTGCTGGGCGTGCTGCTCTGCCTGGTGGGCTCCTTCCGAAACCTGACTTTCCTCCCGGTGGTCATTGTCAATACCCTGATCGGTATTGTCCAGGAGGTGCGGTCCAAGAACGTGCTGGAGAAGATGAGCATGCTGAATGCGCCCCACGCCAGGGTAGTCCGGGACGGAATGGTAAGAAAGGTGAATTCCGAGGAGCTGGTGCTGGACGACATCGTCATCTTCAGCGGGGGCAATCAGATCTGCGCAGACGCGGTGGTATCCTCGGGGGAGATACAGGTCAACGAGTCCCTGCTGACAGGTGAGTCCGACGAGATCACAAAGCGGCGGGGAGACAAACTCATGTCCGGCAGCTTCGTGGTGTCCGGGGAATGTCGGGCGCGGCTGGACAAGGTGGGGGAGGACTCCTACATTTCCCAGCTGACCATGGAGGCCAAGGCCATGGACAACCAGGAGCAGTCGGAGATGATTCGTTCCCTGGACAAGCTGGTCAAGTGGGTAGGCATGATCATCATCCCCATCGGCCTGATCCTCTTTTCCCAGAGCTTTTTCTTCAACCGCGAGGGATTTGCCCAGAGCGTCACCTCCATGGTGGCGGCGGTCATCGGCATGATCCCCGAGGGACTGTACCTGCTGGCCAGCGTGGCCCTGGCGGTGAGCGCCATGCGGCTGGCCGGCCAGCAGGTGCTGCTCCATGACATGAAGAGCATCGAGACGCTGGCCAGGGTCAATGTGCTCTGCGTGGACAAGACGGGAACCATTACGGAAAACATCATGACAGTAAACCGGGTAGAGCCTACGCTGGATTACCGGGAGAAGAAGGAGGAGTATCCCCCGCTGGAGAAAATGCTGGGGGACTTTGCGGCGGCCATGAGCGAGGACAATATCACCATGGCGGCTCTGAAGGAGTATTTCCAGGAGAATACGGGGAAAAGGCCGGTGAGCATCACCCCCTTCTCTTCGGCAGTGAAATACAGCAGCGTCACCTACAAGGACGGGGCCTATGTGCTGGGAGCGCCGGAGATGATCCTGCGGGATGATTACCTACTCTACGAGGCGGAAATCGAGCCGTTTACCAAGAAAGGGTACCGTGTCCTCGTGTTCGGGAAATATGCGGGAAAGGCAGACGGAAAGCCCCTTACGGAGAAGGTCACGCCTCTGGGCTATGTGATGCTCTCCAATCCCATCCGGCAGAATGCGCCGGAGACCTTTGCCTACTTTGCGGAGCAGGGCGTGGACATCAAGGTCCTATCCGGAGACAACCCGGTCACCGTGTCCGAAGTGGCCTCCCGGGCTGGCATCGCGGGGGCGGAGAACTATGTGGATGGGGGCACGCTGAAGACGGACCAGGATGTGGCGGCGGCCATGAAGAAGTACACCGTCTTCGGCCGCGTGACTCCAAACCAGAAGAGGCAGTTTGTGAATGTGCTGAAGGATCAGGGGAACACAGTGGCCATGACAGGGGACGGTGTCAACGACATCCTGGCACTGAAGGATGCGGACTGCAGCATCGCTATGGCGTCTGGCAGCGAGGCTGCCTCCCAGGCGGCCCAGGTGGTGCTGCTGGAGTCGGACTTCTCCTGCATGCCCTCTGTGGTGATGGAGGGGCGCCGGGTGGTCAACAACATCCAGAGGTCGGCCAGCCTGTTCCTTGTGAAGAATATCTTTTCCCTCCTTCTGTCCGTGTTCTCAGCGGTGTTCATGATCACCTACCCGCTGGAGCCGTCCCAGATATCGCTGATCAGTATGTTTGCCATCGGCGTGCCCGCCTTCTTCCTGGCCCTTGAGCCCAACAAGAACCGGATACAGGGACATTTCCTTCCCAATGTGTTCCTGAAGGCGCTGCCAGGCGGACTGACGGATGTGCTGATCGTGGGGGCCCTGGTGATCTTCGGTCAGACCTTTGAGGTGGACCAGGCGGATATCGCCACGGCGGCCACGATTCTGCTGGCCATTGTGGGATTCATGGTGCTCTGGAAGATCAGCCAGCCCATGAATCCCCTCCGTATCGTCGTGCTGGCAGGCTGCGGCATCGGCCTTGTGCTGACCAGCATCTACCTGGGCGATCTGTTTGCCATCACAGCCATGTCCACCAGGTGCATTATGCTCTTTGTCGTGTTCTCCATCGCCGCGGAGCCGGTGTTCCGCTATCTCAGCTTCCTTGTGGAAGCCCTGGGAAAATTCGGGAAGCGGCTTATTCTGTGGCATGAGAAAAATAAGGGGAAGACGGCGTAGAATACTTATCTTATAAATGTATTGATCACATGCAGGACCCCGTTCTCATCGTTGGACTTTGTGATGTAGTCCGCGCTGTTCCGCACAGAGGGCTGGGCGTTTGCCATGGCCACTCCCAGTCCGGCGGTCTCGATCATGGTGATGTCATTGTACCCGTCCCCGCAGCAGATCATCTGCCGGGTGGAGAGGCCGAGGCTGCCCAGCAGCTTCACGAGGGCGTGCGCCTTGTCCACGCCTTTGGGCATGATCTCCAGGAAGAACGGGTCTGAGCAGTAGATGTTCAGGTAGGAGCGGAAATGGGCGGTCATGACAGCCTTCATCCGGCTGATCACCTCCGGTTCGCCGGTGGCCAGGAACTTATTGATCTGCCGGGGGATATCTGCCATGAAATCGCGGCTCTCAAGAACCGGCATGTGGTTGATCCTGGACTCCAGCAGCGTGTACCGGTTGGGCTGTATCCCTGAGATAATGCAGTCCTCTGTGTAGGTCAGGATATCCGCGCCCTCCCCGGCAAAGGACCAGGCCAGCCGAAAGGCGGGTTCGAGGGCGTCCTGGGGGAGATAGCGGTTGTACATGATCTGCCCGCTGCGGCAGTCTGTAATGCGCGCCCCGTTAAAGGAGAGGATGCAGCTGCCATAGTCGGACAGATGGAGCTGCTCGCTCAGGGGCAGCACGCCCTTTGTGGGGCGGCCGCTTGCCAGAACCACCTTTTTCCCTATCTTCTGTATATAGATCAGCGCCTCCCGAGTCTCCGGAGTGATTTCTTTTTTTGAGTTTGTCAGTGTGCCGTCCAGATCAAGGACAAGAACCTGATAATCCATGTTCTGCTCTCCTTTGTGAAATCTCCTACAGCTCTTTCAGCGCCTGTACGATTGCGCTGAAGCCAAGACTGTTGGATGCTTTTGCAAGAACATTGTCTCCCTCCTGTATCAGTTCGCCCAGGTGGGGGATGAGTTCCTCTCTTGTGGCGAACCAGTGTGTCTTTATGTGAGAGCCGGTATCCCTGATGCCCCGGATGATCTCTTTTGCCAGCTCGTCTACGGCGATCACCACATCGGTCTTTGAGGCGGCCAGGTAGACGCCCACCTCGTAGTGGAGCTCCTTTTCGTTGCTGCCCAGCTCGCCCATCTTTCCCAGAATAGCCACCTTGCGCCCGATGCCCATATCCAGCACATCGATGGCGGCCTTCATGGAAACCGGATTGGCGTTATAGCAGTCGTCCAGGATGAGGACCTTGTCTGTCTGGATGATGTTGTTCCTGCCGGCCATGAAGGGCAGATTTTCAATGCCGTCTTTGATCTGCCTGCTGTCAAGACCCAGCACATATCCCACGGCTGCTCCCGCCAGGGCGTTGGATACCATGTGGGAGCCGGGGGATGGCACCAGACAGGGAAACGTTCCGCCTGGCGTGTGGATGACGCAGGAGGATCCCTTCAGACCCCGGGACTGCACATCCGAGGCGTACACATCGCAGTTCGGCGATGTGCCGTAGAAGAGAGGAGTCACACCCTTTACAGGTCCAATGGCAGACAGGAGCGGATCGTCCCCGTTGAGGATGATGGAACCGCCCGGCTTCATGTCCTGGAACATCTGCGTTTTCTCCTGCATGATGCCCTCCCGGGTTTTGAGGAATTCCAGGTGGGCCACACCGATATTTATGATCACGCATATGTCGGGCTGGGCCACGGTGGAGAGCTTGCGCATCTCACCAAAGTGGTTGATGCCCATCTCCAGGACGGACACCTCATTTTCCTCCTTCAGGTCAAAGACCGTCAGGGGGAGTCCGGACTCGCTGTTTAAGTTCCCCTGGGTTTTGTGGACGTTGTACTTCTGAGACAGGACAGAGGCGATCATCTCCTTTGTGCTTGTCTTTCCCACGCTGCCGGAGATGCCCACCACCTTTACGTCAAAGGAGTCCCGGTACAGCTTTGCCATGTCCAGAAGGGCCTGGGCCGTTGACTCCACCTGGATATAGGGGAAGGATGTCTCCCCCAGATCCTGCTCGGACACGGCGCACAGGGCGCCATTTTCCATGACAGAAGGGATAAAAGAGTGGCCGTCCACCCGCTCGCCCCTGAGGGCCACGAACACATCGTCCCGGCCGGCCCTGCGGCTGTCGATGACAACGTGGGCGGCCTCCTTCCCAAGAAGGTTGTCGCTGCCGTGGTAAATGCCCCTGCAGGCCTTTGTCATACGTTCTATTGTGAAATTTTTCATGTTCTTCTCCTATCTGTATCTGGCGTCCAGCGATTTCTCGATGATGAGCTCGCAGAACTCACCGTACTCATACCCCGCCGCCTTCGCCGCCTTGGGCAGGAGGCTGGCGCTTGTCATGCCGGGGAGGGAGTTGACCTCCAGGCAGTAGAACTGTCCGGTGTGATTGTCCACGATAAAATCAGCCCTGCAGTAAACGTTCAGGCGCAGAGCCTGGGCGGCCAGCACGCCAGTTTTCTGAATGGCCTCTGTGGTTTCTGCGTCCACAGAGGCAGCAGGACAGATCTCGGAAGCACCGCCGCTTTGATATTTATGGACATAGTCGAATACGCCGCCGTCGGGAATGATCTCCACAAGAGGCAGAGCCTGGCCGTCAAAGATGCCGCAGGCATATTCCCGGCCGTCGATGAAGGGCTCAATGACCACTTCGTCTTCCTTCTCGAAAGAGACGCGCATGGCCTCACGGAACTCCTCCTCCGTATGTACAAAGTGTACTCCGATGCTGGAGCCGCCGGAGCAGGGCTTTACCACAAGGGGAAGGGGGATCTGAAGGGCCGCAAGAGAGATATCCTTGTTCCTTCTGGGTATATGGGTGCCGTAGGGCGTGGGAACCCCGGCGGAGTGGAAGATATCCTTTGTCACTCCCTTATCCATGGACAGGGCGCAGCCCAGAGAGTCGGGCCCTGTGTAGCGGATTCCCAGCGTGTCAAAGACAGCCTGCAGCTTGCCGTTCTCGCCCAGTCCCCCGTGGAGGGCCAGGAAGGTGATGTCGGCCAGACCGCACAGCTCCAGCACGTTGGGGCCCAGGAAGCTGGGGGAGTCCCCGGGGCGCGAGGCCCAGAGGGCGTCAAGATCTGGTGCGGATGTCCGGATACCTGTGGCGATCTCAAGGCCGCCTCCCGGAAGGGTGAACACGTCCTCCGGGTTTTCGGGAACCTTCTCAAGGCCAAGGAAGGCGTCCAGAAGGTAGGCGTTGTGGCCTCTCTCCCGGAGCGCCCGGCAGATACTGCCGCCGGAACTTAATGACACGTCCCGCTCGTTGCTATAGCCGCCTGCCAGTACAATAATATTCATAAAACAATCCTCCTTAAAATTAAACCGATTCATCCATATCCATCTGATCGAGCAGAGATTTCTTCACCTTATAGAGGCTGTCCGACAGATCCACGTAGACCTGATGGGGATAGAAGAGACGCTTTGTCTCTTCCCACAGTGTCTTTTTCTCCCGCCTGCAGTATTCCGCAATCTCCATGACGGAGGGTGACTGGTACACGCACTCCCCGTTCCGGAAAATGGGCACGAGGATCTCACGCATGGTGTATGAGCCTCCCGGCAGCTTTGTCTTCTTCCATGTGTCGATGGGGTCGAAGATGAGGAGATCTTTTTCTGTGTCGTAGGTCTCGTCCGCAAAGCAGATGAGGTCCGCCCTGACCTTCCCTGTAGGCTTGTCGTAAATGCGGAAAATGGTCTTGTTTCCCGGGTTGGTGATCTTCTCCGTGTTCTCGGAGATCTTGATCTTGGGCACGAACTGTCCGGACTCATCCTGGATAGCCGCCAGCTTGTAGACGCCGCCGAAGGAGGGGCAATCCTTTGAGGTGATCAGGTTGGTGCCCACACCCCAGGAGGTGATGGCCGCCTGCTGCACCTTCAGGTCGTGGAGCAGGTACTCATCCAGGTCGTTTGACGCGGAGATCACCGCGTCTGTGAAGCCTGCCTCATCCAGCATGATGCGGGCCTGTTTGGACAGGTAGGCCAGGTCGCCGCTGTCGAGGCGAATGCCGTATTTTTTCGGGGAGATCCCGGAGGCCCGCATCTCCCTGAAGACGCGGATGGCGTTGGGGACTCCGGATTTCAGCGTGTCATAGGTGTCCACAAGGAGGATGCAGTTGTCCGGGTAGAGCTGAGCATAGTTCCTGAAGGCTGTGTACTCATCCGGGAAGCTCATGATCCAGCTGTGGGCGTGGGTGCCAAGCACAGGCACGTCAAAGCGCTGGCCGGCCAGCACGTTGGAGGTGCCGATGCAGCCGCCGATGATGGCGGCACGGGCGCCGTAGAGGCCGGCGTCAGGACCCTGTGCCCGGCGCAGGCCGAACTCCATGATGCCGTCACCGCCTGCCGCGAACACGACGCGGGAGGCCTTTGTGGCAATGAGGCACTGGTGGTTGATGATGTTGAGGATGGCGGTCTCCACAAGCTGGGCCTCCATGATGGGAGCGATGACCTTGATGATGGGCTCCTTCGGGAAGATGACCGTCCCCTCGGGGATGGCGTAGATGTCTCCCGTGAAGTGGAAGCCGCCCAGGTAGTGGAGGAAATCCTCGCTGAACATGCCCAGGCTGCGCAGATAGTCCACGTCTTCGTATGTGAAATTCAGATTTTTTACGTATTCAATGACCTGGTCCAGGCCTGCGCAGATGGAGTAGCCTCCATTACTTGGGTTCTGGCGGAAGAACATATCAAAGATGACGGTCTCGTTCTGTCCTTTTTCGTAGTAGCCCTGCATCATGGTGAGCTCGTAGAAGTCCGTCAGCAGGGTCAAATCATGTCTGCTCATTGTTTTCTTTTTAAACTCCTTTGCATTTGTATCTGGAAAAGTTATCCCAATTATAGCACTCCGGGCATAAAAAGTAAAAACAAAGTAAAAATTAAACGAGGGACTGGTTTTTTATGATCGTCTCCTGGATGATATTCTGGCAGTAATCCCCCAGATGCCGCCGCATCTGCTTGTCAAGCTGGTCCGGGTAGATGGGCTTTCCGTACTCCAGCACCACGTGGGTCTTTCTTACGAAGGGAAGGTGTTCCTCGAAGATGGCCTGGGTATTGTTCATGGACATGGGGATGATGGCGCAGCCGGTCTTCTCCGCGATCTTCAGGGCTCCGTCCCTGAAGGGGAGCATGGACAGCTCCTCCCCTTTGTTCCTGGTGCCCTCGGGGAAGATGCAGATGGAAATCCCGTTTTTCACATAGTCGATGGCCTGCAGGATGGTCTTGAGTCCCTCCCTGGGCGTGCTCCTGTCCAGAAAGAGGCAGTAAAGATTTTTCATCCAGTCCCGCAGGAGAGGGTAGCGGAGCATCTCCTGTTTCGCCACATATCCGGTCAGCCGTCTGCACCTGGAGTAAGTCAGCAGGATGTCAAAATAGCTCCTGTGGTTTCCTATATAAAGGACCGGCTCGTCGGGCACATGTTCCTCCCCGATGACCGTCACCTTCACGCCCGCGATCTTCAGCATCAGCCGGAAGGTCCACTGCACCATCCGCAGGCAGGAGTAGTCCTTCGCCCTCCGGTTCACAAGACCGATAAAGTGTTCCACGATGAGAACCGGTATGCCGACGATGAGATAAACGAAAAGTACGCTCACAATGACAATAAATCTTATCATAATCCAGAAGCCTCTCCTTTGTATATATCATGATGGTGGAGCCAAACCCCAACTTCGATGCCGGCAGATCGTTCCGCGTCGGCGCGCTTCCGCAATCCTGCCCGATATTCGCATATTACGGGAACCGACCTTTTGAGCCTGGCATCATAAGCATCTTACCATAAAAATGTGGTTTTTCAAAGGGGTAAGGAGGAAACCCTGAGATAGGGAGAGAGGTTATTGATTTTTAAGGCAAACATGGGTATACTGTAAGTACACTGTATACAAGATACAAGGAGAGTACAATGGACAAACTGGAGTTAAAAGCGCTGGGTAAGATCAATCTGGGACTTGACATCCTGGGCCGGAGGGAAAACGGCTACCACGATGTCAGGATGGTCATGCAGACGGTCTATCTCTATGACCGTGTGACCCTGGAAAAGACGCGGGAGCCGGGTATCGAGATCTCCACAAATCTGTCCTATCTGCCGGTCAATGAAAACAATATTGCCTACAAGGCGGCGGAGCTTCTGCGCGGCGAGTTCGGGATCCGGGAGGGCATCCGGATTACCCTGGAGAAGCATATCCCGGTGGCGGCCGGGATGGCGGGAGGAAGCTCCAACGCGGCGGCGGTGCTTTTCGGTATGAACCGGATGTTTGACCTGGGGCTCTCCGAGGAAGGGCTGAAGGAGAGAGGCGTGACGCTGGGGGCGGATGTGCCCTACTGCATTATGCGGGGGACCGTCCTTGCGGAGGGGATCGGCGAGATCCTGACGCCCCTTCCCCCGCTGCCAAAATGCTGCGTGCTGATCGCCAAGCCGCCTCTCTCGGCGTCCACCAGGACTGTGTACGAGAAGATCGACAGGGAGGGCGTGGAGAGCCACCCGGCTATCGACGGGATTCTTGCGGGACTTCAGGAGGGGGATCTGCAGAAGGTGGCAGGCAGCATGGGCAATGTGCTGGAGCAGGTCATGCTGAAGGAGCATCCGGTGCTGCAGAAAATAAAGGACGTGATGATCAGGTCCGGAGCCCTGAACGCCATGATGAGCGGAAGCGGCCCCACTGTGTTCGGGATCTTTACCTCCCGGGGCAGGGCCAGGGCGGCAGCGGACAGACTGAAGAGACAGACGCCTGTGAAGCAGGTCTACGTCACAAATGTACATAATGTCAGGAGGAAATAAATGAAGGAACCGAATTTTGAAGTCAGTATGAATGAGTACCTGCCGCTGCGGGATGTGGTATTCAACACACTGCGGCAGGCCATTTTGAGGGGCGAGCTCAAGCCCGGGGAGAGGCTTATGGAGATTCAGCTTGCCAACAAGCTGGGCGTCAGCCGGACCCCCATCCGGGAGGCCATCCGGAAGCTGGAGCTGGAGGGCCTTGTGCTGATGATCCCCAGGAAGGGCGCCGAGGTGGCCGAGATCACGGAGAAGAGCCTGCGGGATGTGCTGGAGGTGCGCCGTGCTCTGGAGGAGCTGGCTGTGGGGCTGGTGTGCGAGAAGATCACAGACGAGCAGATCCAGGACCTGAAGGACGCCGCGGAGGAATTTAAGGAGTCGCTGAAGAGCGGGGACATCACCCGCATTGCGGAGGCGGACGTGAAGTTTCACGACGTCATCTACATGGCTACGGACAATCAGAAGCTGATCCAGCTCCTCAACAATCTGCGGGAGCAGATGTACCGGTACAGAGTGGAGTATCTGAAGCGGTCAGATTTCCACCAGCAGCTCATCCATGAGCACGAGGAGATCATCGAGACCATCGAGAGCGGACAAAAAGACCGGGCGGTGCAGGTGGTGTGCCAGCACGTGGACAATCAGGTGGAGGCTGTGATGGACACCATCCGGACGAAAAAATAAAGGAGCCCTGCATGGGGCGCGTCCTGGGGAGGACGAGTGGGACAGGATTGAGAGGAAAAAGACATGACAGAATTTTTGGTCAGACATTTTGTGAAAGACTATGAGCACACAGAGAAGGTGTCCGTCCGTACCCAGTATGGAACGCTGGCGTCGGTGGTGGGCATCTTCTGCAATGTGCTGCTCTTTGCGGCCAAGGCTGTGATCGGCCTTCTGATGCACAGCATTTCCGTCACGGCGGACGCTTTCAACAACCTGTCCGACGCGGCCTCGTCGGTCATCGGCCTGATCGGCGTGAAGATGGCGGGAAAGCCGGCGGACAGCGAGCACCCCTTCGGCCACGGGCGAATGGAGTATATAACGGCCCTTGTGGTCTCCTTCCTTGTCATGGAAGTGGGCTTTACCTTTTTCAAGGACGCCATCGGCAGGATACGGGCGCCCCGGCATATGGAGTTCAGTATGGTGTCCGTGCTGATCCTGCTGCTGTCCATCTGTGTCAAGCTGTGGATGAGCTTCTTTAACAGAAGGCTGGGAAAACGGATCGACTCCAAGGTGATGCTGGCCACGGCGGCGGACGCCATCGGGGATGTCATCACGACATCGGCCACGGTTTTTTCCCTCCTGTTTTTCAGCTTTACAGGCTGGAACATTGACGGCTTTGTCGGGCTGTGCGTGTCCCTCGTCGTCATGTGGGCCGGCATCGGCATTGCCCGGGATACCCTGAAGACTCTCCTGGGGGAGGCCATCGCCCCGGCGGACCACAAGAAGATATCCGGCTTTGTGGAGAGCTATGACGGGATCGTGGGAAGCCATGACCTGATTGTACATAATTACGGCCCCGGGCGGAATATGGCTTCCATCCACGCCGAGGTGCCAAACGATGTGGACATAGAGACCTCCCACGAGATCATTGACCGGATCGAGAGGGACGCGGTGGGCCAGCTGGGCGTTTTCCTTGTCATCCACATGGATCCGGTGGAGACAAAGGACGAGAAGATCCTGGCTGTGAAGCGCCGGGTACAGGAGACGGTAAGCGACATGGACCCGGAGGTCTCCATCCATGACCTGCGGGTGGTGGAGGGAAAGGAGAGGATCAACGTGATCTTCGACATGGTGGTTCCCTACCGCTACACGAGGGAAGAGGAAAAAGAGCTGACAAGACAGGTGAGAAAAAAGCTCCGGCAGGCAGATCACAGATACCAGTGCGTGATCACCACAGAGAAGAGCTACATAGCACAGGGAGGAGAAGAGTAACATGTATGCATTTGACAGCAGGGTAAGGTTCAGCGAGGCAGACCACCATGAGACCATTACCCTTCCGAGGATCATCGATTATTTTCAGGACTGCAGTATCTTCCACTCAGAGGATGTGGGCCTTGGGATCGACTATCTGAAAGAGAAGAAGAGAGCCTGGGTGCTTACATCCTGGCAGATCCTGGTAGACCGGTATCCGAGGATCGGCGAGCGCATCCGGGTGGCCACCTGGGCTACGGAGTTCAACGGTCTGTACGGCTATAGAAATTTCTGCATGTGGGACGAGAGGGGAGAGAGGGCGGCCTGCGCCAACTCCATCTGGGCCTTTATGGATTTGGAAAAGGGGCGCCCGGTGAAGCCCCGGCCGGAGGACATAGAAAAATACGGCACAGAGGCGCCGCTGGAGATGGAGTACGCGCCGAGGAAGATCCGGCTTCCTCAGAGCCTGGAGGAGGGGAGCGCGTTTCCGGTGCGGAAATATCACATTGACACCAACGAGCATGTTAACAACTGCCAGTATGTGCAGATGGCTCTGGAGACGCTGCGCGAGGAGATGCTTGTGAGGCAGGTGCGGGTAGAGTACAAAAGATCGGCTGTGCTGGGGGATATGATCTGTCCCAGGACGGCAAGGGAAGAGGAAAGGACAGTTGTGGAGCTGTGCAGTGCGGCGGGAAAGCCGTACGCGGTTGTGGAGCTGACAGGAGAAACGAGATGTTAGAACAGGGATTAGGAAAAAAACAGACGCTGACCGTGGTGAAGCAGACGGAGTTCGGCGTGTATCTGGGGACAGAGGAGGACAGGGTGCTGCTGCCCAGAAAGCAGGTGCCGGCAGGCGCGCGGGTGGGAGCCGAGATAGAGGTATTTCTCTACCGGGACTCAAAGGACCGGATCATCGCCACCACCAATGAACCGAAGATACAGCTCGGCGAGGTGCGGCTGCTGACGGTAAAGGACACCACTCCTATTGGGGCCTTTCTGGACTGGGGGCTGGAGAAGGATCTCTTCCTTCCCTTTAAGCAGCAGACGGCAAAGGTGAAGAAGGGGGATGCATGTCTGGTCGGTCTCTACGTGGACAAGAGCGGCAGGCTGTGCGCCACCATGAAGGTGTACGACAAACTGGAGAAGAGCTCCCCCTACAAAAAGGATGACAGAGTCACCGGCATCATCTACGAGAAGAGCCTGAACTTCGGACTTTTCGTGGCTGTGGACGACCGGTACTGCGCCCTCATCCCCAAGAGGGAGGTCACAGGGAAATACAAAGTAGGTGACAGAGTCGAGGCCCGTGTGACGGATGTGAAGCCGGACGGCAAGCTGGACTTAAGCCTGCGGGAGAAGGCCTTTATCCAGATGGACAAGGATGCGGAGGCTGTCATGGAAAAGCTGCTGGCAAACGGCGGAGAGCTTCCCTTCACAGACAAAGCGGACCCGGAGCTGATCCGGGCGGAGTTCGGCTTCGGCAAGAACGCCTTCAAGAGGGCGGTGGGACGCCTTCTCAAGGAGGGAAAGATTGAGATCCGTGAAACAAGCATTGTAATCCGATAGGATGGGTTCATAAGGGTGAGTGGAAGTATGGTTCAAAAAGCCCCCGATGCGGAGTAAGAACAATAGAGCAGCAGATATACACTGATTACAGCCAGCAGTAATATAGAAAGCAGGGAAAATATGAGTTTTGCGCATCTGCACGTCCACACAGAGTACAGTCTGCTGGACGGATCCAATAAAATAAAGGAATGTATCCTTCGGGTAAAGGAGCTGGGCATGGACAGCGTGGCCATCACGGACCACGGCGTCATGTACGGCGTGGTCGACTTTTACAAGGCGGCCAAGGCGGCTGGTATCAAGCCGGTGCTGGGGTGCGAGGTGTACGTGGCCCCCGGCTCCCGCTTTGACAAGGAGGCCAGGGGCAACAGCGAGAGCAGGTACTACCACCTGGTGCTGCTGGCGGAAAATGACACCGGCTACCACAATCTGATGAAGCTGGTCTCCCGGGGATTTACGGAGGGCTACTACTACAAGCCCAGGGTGGACATGGAGCTTCTGGAGGAGTTTCACGAGGGAATCATCGCCCTCAGCGCCTGCCTGGCCGGGGAAGTGGCCAGAAATATCGTGCAGGGCCTCTACGAGGAGGCCAGAGAGGCGGCTCTGCGGTATGAGAAAATATTTGGAAAGGGCAATTTCTTTCTGGAGCTTCAGGACCACGGCATGTCCCAGCAGCAGATGGTGAACCAGGCTCTTGTGCGTATGAGCCGGGAGACGGGGATCCGGCTGGCGGCCACCAACGATGTTCACTACACCTACGAGGAGGACGTGAAGCCCCACGACATCCTCCTCTGCCTCCAGACAGGGAAAAAGCTGGCGGACGAGGACAGGATGCGCTACGAGGGAGGCCAGTACTACATCAAGTCCGAGGAGGAGATGCGGGAACTCTTCCCCTACGCCTTGGAGGCTCTGGAGAACACCCAGAAGATCGCGGACCGGTGCAATGTGGAGATCGAGTTCGGCGTGACCAAGCTGCCCAAGTACGATGTGCCCGAAGGCTGCACCTCCTGGGAATACTTAAATGAACTGTGCAGCAAGGGGCTGGAGGAGAAGTACAGCCCTGTCACAGAGGAGCTGAAGGAGCGGCTGAAATATGAGCTGTCCGTCATCCACGACATGGGCTACGTGGACTATTTCCTCATTGTGTGGGACTTTATCAAATACGCCAGGGATCACGGCATCATGGTGGGTCCCGGCCGCGGGTCCGCCGCCGGCAGCATGGTGGCCTACTGCCTTGGCATTACCAGCATCGACCCCATCCGGTACCAGCTCCTCTTTGAGCGGTTCCTCAACCCGGAGCGTGTGTCCATGCCGGATATTGACGTGGACTTCTGCTTTGAGAGAAGGCAGGAGGTCATCGATTATGTAGTGCGCAAGTACGGCTCTGACCGGGTGGTACAGATCGTCACCTTCGGGACCCTGGCGGCCCGGGGCGTCCTGCGGGACGTGGGCAGGGTCATGGATCTGCCCTACGCCTTTGTGGACACCATTGCGAAGATGGTTCCCACAGAGCTGAACATGACCCTGGACAAGGCCCTGACCATGAACCCGGAGCTGAAGAAGCTGTACGAGGAGGACGGCCAGGTGCGGGAGCTCGTTGACATGTCCAAAAGGCTGGAGGGACTGCCCAGGCACACCTCCATGCACGCCGCCGGCGTGGTCATCAGCCAGAGGGCTGTGGACGAGTACGTGCCCCTCTCCCTTGGCTCGGACGGCTCCGTGACCACCCAGTTCACCATGACCACCCTGGAGGAGCTGGGACTTCTGAAAATGGATTTCCTGGGCCTTCGGACTCTGACGGTGATCCAGAACGCGGTGGAGCTGGCCCGGAAGAGTACAGGAAAAGAGATAGACATATACAGCATGGACTACAATGACAAGGAGGTGCTGGACTCCATCGGCACAGGGAAGACAGACGGCGTGTTCCAGCTTGAAAGCTCCGGGATGAAGAGCTTCATGAAGGAGCTGAAGCCCCGGAGCCTGGAGGACATCATAGCCGGTATTTCCCTGTACCGGCCCGGCCCCATGGACTTTATCCCCCAGTATATCAGGGGGAAAAACAACCCGGAGCTGATTACCTACGACTGCCCCCAGCTGGAGCACATCCTGGCCCCCACCTACGGGTGCATCGTGTACCAGGAGCAGGTCATGCAGATCGTCCGCGACCTGGCCGGCTACACCCTGGGACGAAGCGACCTTCTGCGCCGCGCCATGTCCAAGAAAAAGGGCGATGTGATGCAGAAGGAGAGGCAGAATTTTGTCTACGGCAATCCGGAGGAGGGAGTGCCCGGCTGCGTCAGCAACGGCATAGACGAGAAGACGGCAAACAAAATCTACGACGAGATGATCGATTTTGCCAAATATGCTTTCAACAAGTCACATGCGGCGGCCTATGCGGTGGTCTCCTACCAAACCGCCTGGCTGAAGTACTACTACCCGGTGGAATTTATGGCGGCCCTCATGACGTCTGTGATTGAAAATCCCTCCAAGGTGGCAGAATATATTTACAGCTGCCGCCAGATGGGCATTGACATCCTGCCCCCTGACATCAACAAGGGAGAGGGAAATTTCTCTGTGGACGGAGGCAATATCCGGTACGGGCTGGCGGCCATCAAGAGCATCGGGAAGCCGGTGATCCACTCCATCATCGAGGAGAGGGAACAAAACGGCCTCTTCCGCAGCCTGAAGGATTTCATCGAGAGAATGTCCGGAAAGGACGTGAACAGGCGTACCATCGAGAACTTCATCAAGGCGGGGGCCTTTGACGGGCTGGGAGGCACAAGAAGGCAGTTCATGGCCATCTATGTACAGATCCTGGACCAGGTGAACCAGGAGAGAAAATACTCCATGACCGGCCAGATGTCCCTCTTTGACCTGGTGGACGATGAGCAGAAGAAGGAATTTGACATTCCCCTCCCGGATGTGGGCGAGTACGACAAGGAGACAAAACTGGCCTTTGAGAAGGAAGTCGTTGGCGTGTATCTGACCGGCCATCCCCTGGAGGACTATGAGGAGAAGTGGAAGAAACATGTTTCCCGGACCACCCTGGAATTTCAGATCGACGACTCCACCGGCCGCTCCAAGGTCCGGGACGGCGCAAAGGAGACCGTGGGCGGCATGATCACGGTAAAGACTATCAAGCATACGAAAAACAATAAGACGATGGCCGTTCTCACCCTGGAGGATCTGGCGGGTACGGTGGAGATCGTCGTATTTCCCCGTGACTACGAGAAATACCAGCGGATGCTGGGGCAGGATGACAAAGTGTTCATCCGGGGCAGAGTGTCCGAGGAGGATGACGCCCCCAGCAAGCTGATCTGTGAGAGCGTGGTGCCCTTTGAGCAGACAAAGAAGGAGCTGTGGATCCAGTATAAGGACAAGGCTGCCTACCTGGAGGACGAAGAGCATTTATTTGACATGCTCCGGGCCTCCGACGGGGACGACTCGGTGGTCATCTACTGCCGGGCGGAGAAGGCGGTGAAGAGACTGCCGGCCGGAAAGAATATCTGCATCGAGCCGGGCATACTGAGCAGATTGACGAATTATTTCGGGGAAAGCTGCGTAAAAGTTGTAGAAAAACCCATTGAAAGCATAAAATAGATCATGTAGAATGATAAAGAATAAGAGAAAGAACCAGACTATGAATATATGATAAATGGAGGAAAAAGCATGGCAGAGAATAAGGTGATCCGTACGATCGGAGTTTTGACAAGCGGCGGAGACGCACCGGGAATGAACGCAGCAATCCGTGCGGTAGTGAGGACGGCTTTAGGGAAAGGGGTAAAGGTAAGAGGTATCCGCAAGGGATACCAGGGACTTCTGGACGAAGAGATCATAGACCTGACTGCGAGAGATGTATCCGACACGATCCAGAGAGGCGGTACCATTCTGCAGACAGCCCGCTGTGAGGAGATGCGCACAGAGGAGGGCCAGCAGAAGGCAGCGGCTATCTGTAAGAAATACGGCATTGACGGCCTGGTAGTCATCGGGGGAGACGGCTCCTTTGCGGGCGCTCAGAAGCTGGCGAACCTGGGCATTAACACCATCGGTATCCCGGGAACCATTGACTTGGACATTGCCTGTACAGAATATACGATCGGATTTGACACAGCTGTAAATACAGCTATGGAAGCCATTGACAAGGTAAGGGACACGTCCACATCCCACGAAAGGTGTTCGATCATCGAGGTTATGGGAAGAGACGCCGGATGGCTGGCGCTGTGGTGCGGTATCGCCAACGGCGCGGAGAAGATTTTGCTTCCCGAGGAGCATGATTTTGACGAGCAGACCATTATCGATGATATCCAGGAGTGCAGAAAGAGGGGAAAGAAAAACTATATCATCATCAACGCAGAGGGTATCGGCGGTTCCATCGAGCTGGCCAAGAGAATTGAGAAGGCTACGGGCATGGAGACAAGAGCTACCATCCTGGGCCATATGCAGCGCGGTGGAAGCCCCACATGCAAGGACCGGGTGTACGCTTCCATCATGGGTGCAAAGGCAGTGGACCTTCTTCTCGAGGGCAAGAGCAATCGGGTAGTCGGATACCGTCACGGCGAATATGTAGACTTTAATATCAACGAGGCGCTGAATATGCAGAAAGAGATTCCTGCATATCAGTATGAGATCGCAAGAGAGCTGGCACTGTAAATGACAAAGGACGTATTGATCAGTATTTCCGGACTCCACTTCGGAGCGGGAGAGGAGAACGGGGAGGGCGAGCCGGTGGAGATCATCACCCCGGCCGCCTACTATCTGAAAAACGACAGGCACTACGTACTCTACGATGAAGTCGTGGAGGGTGTGCCTGGCACGGTCAAAAATACGATCAAGATCATAGGCGACCGCTTGTTTGAGATGCGCAAGAGCGGGATTGCCAACGCCCGGATGGTGTTCGAGAAGGGCAGGATGAACATGACTGCCTACGAGACGCCCTACGGGGAGATGATGGTGGGCATCCATACAAGAGATATCACCACCGAGGTGTCAGAGGACAGGATCGACGTGCATATCAGCTATACCCTGGACATCAACAGCGAGCCTCTGTCCGACTGCGAAATAGACGTAAGTATCCGTCCGGTGCAGTCGGTGCACGGCGCCGTCCCGGAGCAGATGCCGGAGATGATGCAGTTCCCGCAGAGCTGAGCAGAGAGATGGGCAGGATGCCGGGTGGATGGCTGTGCGCAGAAAATGAGAAAAATGCATATAAAACAAGAAAAACTCCAGACTTTTTCAGCCTGGAGTTTTTTTCACTATACATGATACGTACTATATCTTGTCCCGAAGTCTGGCGATAAAACCCTTCTTCTTCTGCGGCGCTTCCAGAGGACCGCGCAGGCCCCTCACTGCTGTAATGTAAATGCCGCTCACGGTTGCCTTGACTTCCTTTTTCACAGGAATCAGGGGATATACCTTTGAGTCGCACATCAGCGTCATGATCTTCGGTCCCACCTTTGCTTTTACAACCGGGACCTTGGACCGGCGCAGGTACTTGGGTGTGTTTTCCAGAACAATGGAAGGAAAGCCTGCGTCCTTCAGGCGCATGGTGCGCTTGTCAATGATGAGCATGGTAACTGTCTGTGCCGCGGCGTCCAGCTGCTCCTGCTGCTGCGCCTGTCTGCGCTCCGCTTTTTTGCCGAGGAAGTACAGCACGATACACGCAATAATCAAAACGACCAGAATTACTAACAAAACAATCGTCAATGTACTCACGGGGAAACCTCCTCACTATGTAATGATCGCACCTTATATTCTAACATTGTTTAGGGGCTTGCGCAATGTTTTTCTTGCCGGGATTTGGTGTTTTTATGGCGGAAGACCGTGAAAAAACATAAACTCACTTTTATTCAAAAGCGGGATGTGCTATACTGATACAAATATCCGGTAAAGATGAAAGACAGGGTACAGAAGAAATCATAAATGAGCAAGAGGTGTAGACATGAAAAGAAAAGCAGCGCTTTTACTGGCCGGCATGCTGGTATGCTCCGCCGCGCTGGCGGGATGCTCCGGCGACAACCAGGCGTCAAACGATTATGTGACCGTCAGCGGCTACAAAGGAATAGAAGTGGACAAGGTGTCAGACCAGGAGGAAGTGACCGATGAGGATATCGACAATTATATCGCTTCCGTTCAGCAGCAGAATGCCCAGGAGGTGACAGACCGCCCCGTCCAGGAGGGAGACATTGTCAATATTGACTATGTAGGAACCATGGACGGACAGGAGTTCGACGGCGGCTCCGACCAGGACTATGATCTGACCATCGGCTCCGGTCAGTTTATCGATGGATTTGAGGACAGCATTATCGGACACAGTGTGGGCGAGACCTTTGACTGGAACGGCCAGTTCCCGGATCCCTACACAAATAATCCGGATTTCTCCGGCATGCCGGTGACATTTACTATCACAGTCAACTCTATCAGCACTCTCCCGGAGGTCAATGACGACTTTGTGAAGACCGTATCTGAAGAGTCCGGCACAGTGGATGAGTACAGGGAGGAAATCAGGAAGCTCCTGGAGGAGTCCGCGGAGGAAAATTACAATTACAGCCTGCAGACGGAGGTCTGGGAGGCAGTCCTGGAGAAGGCAGAGGTAGAGAAGTACCCGGAGGACGAGGTGAACGACATCAAGGATCAGCTCATCCAGCAGTACAAGGACGCGGCAGAGTCCTGCGGCATGACCTACGAGGACTATATCTCAAGCCAGATGAACACGGACGTGTCCAGCTTTGAGCAGCAGGCGGAGGAGGCGGCGCAGCAGTCTATCAAGCAGAAGTACGTTGCCAAAGCTATCGCAGACGAAGAGAACCTGACTCCTACGGATGAGGAGTACGAGGAGTACTTCCAGGAGATGGCAGAGTTCTATGGCTTTGAGGATGTGGACGCACTGAAGCAGGCGGCCTCAGAGGACGATCTGAAGGACCTGGTGCTCCAGCAGATTGTGCAGGAGTGGCTGGCGGACAACTGCATACAGGTGGCCAATGATTCGGCGGAGTAGGTGCAAGAACCGGGTTGGGCTATGATAGGAAAAGAAATTTTCAGGCAGGGCGTAAGGGCCCTGCTTTTTTCGTATAAAGATAGGGGAAGCTTTTCGGAAATTGTGACGCAAAATCAAACAAATGAGACACAGAGAGGGGAAGAGAATGGAGGCGCAGAGGAATAAAAACGAAGCACTCTGCTCGGGGAATATATGGAGTATGGGCAGCGATGATCATTGACTGGATTGTGAGGAGTATCTG
>CAZZBJ010000005.1:0-38995 GCA_964652805.1 uncultured Mordavella sp.
TAAAAGAGATTCAAACCCCGTAATCCTGCGATGGATTGCGGGGTTTTTCCATTCGACAGGATTTTGCATTTTCCATTCTGCTCCGTCAGATGGTGACGGAATACGACAGGCGCAGCTTACCGCTGTACGGTGGGCGCTCTTTTTTACAGATAAGGCGCAGGACAAGCCCGCTGCCGGAAAAACAGCAGAACCGGATTACTTCACATTTCCTTCTTGGCATGAGTATATCGGAAATCGCAAAAAGTGAAGGTTCCGGCACAAGCAGGGCTGTGATGCGGCAAATCTTGATGAGTTGTTTCCTGTGATAGTTTTTCGTCCAGAGCTGGAAAACCAGGAATACAGCCAGAATCGGGCCCACACTGCTGAAGGCAATCAGGCCAAAGCTGTCTGCCGCGCTATCCTTGTCACTGCGGGATGCAAAAAGACCGATTCCCAGCGCCATGATAAACGGAACCGTCATGGGCCCTGCGGTCACTCCTCCGGAATCAAAGGCCACCGCCTCTATCTCCAAGGGAAACAGAACGACACTTAAAATCAGTAGGATTGCCGTGATCGGCAGAACGCTCTGCAGTGATTCTTTTATTTTCCCTTTAGCTTATCCACTGTTTACAGAAGCCTCTCCCCCTTCTGCTGTTTCTGATAACTCCGGTAAGCTTTGATCTCCTGACGTAGGTGCTGCCTGAGCTCTTTTTTATCCATATCCCGGTATTTCTCCCTGGGGGAAACAGTTTCCTGCCCTTCGGAAAGCTCATACAGAATCCAGTTCACTGCCGCATCCTGCTTCAGCTTATGCTTCTGAAGCAGGTACCTGGAATAAATATTGCTGACCGAATAGCCTCTCTGATTCATTTCCTCTCTTGCGGTTTTTATGGCTTTGAATTCCCTTCTGCCGCCGGTCACAAGCAGCATGTGATTTTCTTTCTTATCCGCAATCAGCCTGCGGATTACATGCAGGACAGAATCCGGCACCTTTCCGTCCTCCCCTTCAAAGACCAGTCCTATCTTTGCTTCCGTGGCGTATATCATGGTTTTCTTCTGATAATCCGAAACCCTTCTGCACTCCACATAGCCGTATGCTTCAAATTCCCGAATGCAGTCCCTGCAGCTCTTCTTTGTATCATCATAAAAAATAATCAGTTTTTCTGTTGTTTGTTTCATTTTTTCTCTGTTTCCTTTCTACTGTGTTGAGAAGGGAAGAAACCCTAAGCTTCTATTATTATACACCACAGTTCACACAAGTCCATTTTCGCCAACAATATCCGATCGATGAACGACCTGTTATTTCTCAAAGGGCACTTTCATCTGCACACTGCCATCAGTGACTGCTTTCCGCACCTATGATTGTAAATGGTCCTAACACAAAAGTCTCCAGAAATGCGTTTTGCATCTTGGAGGCCCTTTGCTTCTTTTTTTATTTTTCATACAAAAGAGATAACGGACGGACAATTACTACACAGCTGCTGTCCGTCCCTCATGCTTAAGTTGGTTTACATTTTCTTCAAAATCTTTCTCGCATCCTCCAGTAAATCCTGTAATTCATCAAAAGACTGATCCAGCTTCTCTGCGATATAATCCCCCAGAGCCATCATCGCAAAGATGGAGTGGACGGCCATGATCATTTTTGCTTCTGCTTCAGGTCCAACGGCGAGAGTCTCCATGTTCCCATCTTGCGTTCCTCCGTTTCGTTTGGACTCCGGTTTTTATGTTTTGAAGCATTGATGTTGATTATCACATTCCCGGCCCTGGTCCGTGTCCAGGACCAAATCCTCCCATCGGAGGTCCGCCATAAGGTGGTCTTCTCCTATGCGTCATTCTTCTGCCAACACTGCCGGTCAGTGAAGCGCCGCACCGAGGACAAACGTTTACCTCTTCATCTATGGTTGCGCCACAGTTCGTACAATAAACTGACATTTTAAACACCCCTTTCCTGAAATGTTTTGTTGTCATATCATTTGACAATTTGAATTCTGCGCGATATACTTATATTGACAATACATCTGTATTGTCGGTGTTATCATATCATGATTTTACATACATATCAAGACAGACAAGCCCGGACTGTACAAAATTAACCTGTTTTGTTCTGTCGGTCAGGAGGATTTATGGAAGAATATGAAACGGAGTTAGAAAAAAGAAATGTTTTGAGGCTTTCTAATGAAGAGTCTCATAAGCTCACAAAGGAATGTATACAGACGGCATTGGTTGACCTGATGACAAAAAAGCCGTATGAAAAGATAACAATCAGCGAAATTATTACACGTTCAGGCGTCTCGCGGTCTGCTTTTTATCGGAATTACTCTTCAAAGAAGGATGTTGTAAACGAAATATGCGAAGAAACGTTTATGCTTTTTAAAGAATATGCGGATGCAAAATGTGCCCGGGAAGGCACTTATTCGTTTTTCCTCGGCCTGTTTTCCGCAGTTAAAAAGCACGAAAAGAGCATCCGCTTATTACTCCAAGCAAATATACAGCAAATTTTCCCGGAAACTATTTCCGAGCAGAGGTCTTTGTCGGAGACGATTTGGCCCTCTGATTCCCCGGAGAAAAGATACCGCAATCTTGCGCTGGAAGGTGCGTGTAATAAGATTTTGCTTGATTGGTTCAAAAACGGCATGAAGGAAAGTGTAGAATATATGGCGCAGTTTTGTAGTGATCTCGCACGGCGTATATAACAACAGAGAAAACGCAGCGGACAGAGTTTTTTCTGCATCTGCTTCGGTTTTACATATTCCTGTTTGTTATTTCCCATAGGATCGACTATCATGTCGTTCATATTTCATAATGTGTGATGATGCATTTTCTATGCAAAAGAGGAGGTGGGAACATGAATCCGACACTGTATGACCTTTTCTGGTTCTTTTATATATATGCCTTTGCGGGCTGGGGGATTAGCACGGCTGCAGCTGCCGTCCGGGAAAAAAAATTTATAGATGTAGGTTTCCTTTACGGTCCCATTTGCCCTGCCTACGGCTTCGGCGGCATTATCTGCGTGATATTTCTGTCGGAACTGAAAGACCATCTGTTTTTCCTGTTCCTGGGCGGCGCGATTCTGTTCTTTCTGATGACGCTGCTGACAGGCTTTGTGCTGGAACGTGTCTTTCACAGAAAGTGGTGGGACTATTCCAGAAAACGGTTCCAGTTCGGAGGCTATGTGAATCTGCCATATGCCGTGCTCTGGGGTCTTCTGGCGGTTCTCTCCGTCCTCTTTGTAAATCCGTTTCTTCGCAGGATATTCCGCTTGCTTCCGGAAAGAGCAGGGGAGATCATTCTTCTGGTGCTTGTCATCCTGACTGTTATTGACCTGGCAGGAACCCTTATAGGAATTCTGAAAGTAAGATCTCATGTAAAGAAGCAGTCTCTGCTTTATGAGGTGTCGGAGAATCTCCAGAGAACAGCAGATACGATGGGAAAGGGCCTGACCCGGCTGGTGCTCCGGCGTATGGAGCGGGCATACCCTTCTCTGAACGCCGGAGAGCTTTTGAAGGCCCACAGAGAACAGGAGCAGAAAAAGAAGGAGACAAAAGAAGGCGGAGAAGTATTTGCGGCGGGCTGCTCCTTCTACAAACTGGCGGTTCTGTTTTTTCTGGGCGCGTTCCTAGGAGACGTCACGGAGACCATTTTCGTCTTTATGAGAGCCGGAAAGCTGATGAGCCGCAGCAGCGTGGTATACGGCCCGTTCAGTATCGTCTGGGGCCTTGGCTGTGTGCTTCTGACAGCCATGCTCAATCAGTACCGGAACCGCAGCGACAGCTTTATCTTTGTTTTCGGCACGGTGATGGGAGGCGCTTATGAGTATATCTGCAGCGTGTTTACGGAAATCGTGTTCGGTACGGTATTCTGGGATTACAGCAATCTTCCCTTTAACCTGGGAGGTCGGATCAATCTTCTGTACTGTTTCTTCTGGGGAATCGCGGCGGTAGTCTGGATGAAGGTCCTGTATCCATTCATCTCGAAATGGATCGAGAAGATTCCAAAGAAAACCGGCGTCTGGGGCACTTGGGTTTTGATTGTCTTTATGGTTTTTGACATTGGAGTGACAGCACTGGCCCTGAACCGGTATACGGTAAGACAGACGGGGGAGGGAATCCATACGGCGGCGGACGCATATATGGACGTGCATTTTCCGGATGAGAGAATTGAGCGCCGCTTCCCGAATCTGAACATAGTAGAGTAGCCGCTGTTTATCAGTCTTTCTTTTGATAGTGCTCTTTTGACCGTACTTGTGTTGGATGTTCTCCAGTAGCCTTTTCGGCTGTTTGCCGCCATATGGGCGCAGTACTTCGGTATCACCAGTTTTATCAGGTTCCGTCTCTTCGTCCTCTGCAGTTTCCATTGCTTCCATATGCACATGCGTATGCGGTGATACAGGCATCGCCTGATCAGTATGAGTAGAATTAATTTGTACTTTTTCTTGACATAGGACCATTAATCTCTTTTCAACATCTAGCTCTGTGAAAAGAAGTATACGGTTTTCCGTTCATTTTGCTTTCTCCTTTTAAAAGTTCTGCACGGGTATCAAATTAGGGTTCATTTACACGCCCAATGGAATTATCCCCCCTTTAAATCATGTAGTTTTGAGAGAAAAATCGGATTTTTTACAAAATCAAAAGTAAAAACGCACAAAAAAACACTTAAAAGTACTATTTCATCTTTTAAATGCTTTTAAAAAACTCTATTTTTGTGCAGTTTTCACGAAATTTAACAAAAATACAGAGGTCATCAAAACCTCTGCATTTTCTTGTCTAATTTGACAAATAAATCGTTACAGCAAACCCGCCGCAAAAGAACACGAAGTTTGTGTAAGACTTGTTAAGTGGACCTGGCGGGAATCGAACCCGCGTCCGAAAGCCTTTCCATCAGAGCATCTCCCATCACAGTCATTACTTTGACATTCCCTCTGCCGGCCGCCTAATGACAGGCTTCCGGTTTCAGTAGCTTCATAAAGTCTTCCATCCCCTCAAAGCTTTGAGGACGAAGTGCTCCGCCTTGTTGAAGCCGGGATCTCAGGCAGCGGATGACCTAAGGCCGACTGCCGCCAAAATTAGGCAGCGTACGCTAATTCTCTATTGTCTGCGTTTATATTTAATTAGAACTTTTATCGTAGTGTCCCACTACGGATGGCTTCTCCAACTTCCAAACCCCCGTCGAAACCAGTACAAGCCCTCGTTGTCTGGCCGCAGACGTTTTTTGTTGTCGCATTTATTATAGTAATTCACGCCGGCCCTGTCAAGCTTCTCTTTCCTGAGTTTCCGCAAACTGTAATAAAAAATAGATATGTCGAGCCAAAACGCCAATCTGCCGATTTTTGGGGAGATCCAGAATGGCAGTACCGAGAGCAGAGGCACTTGAATAAGCCCCGCCAGCGCATCACCGGAGGTCTTAATTTTTTCAGCGCTTCCACAGGATCCTTTCTCAGTCCATGGATATTAGGAATCTTAGAATCTTCTCCAACTCAAATCCCGTCGTAAATACAACTGCCTAAGAACTCAATAAACTGACTATGGAGCTCTTTCTCTATTTTCCCTATACTTTTCGACAAATCAATCTTGATTTTCTCCATAACATTTCTCCTTCTTCGGAAAGTATACAGAACCCGACCAAACGGTCAGGATCTGTTGAAAACCGTATCTTGTCCGATTTCACTTCCACTTATTAACTCCGCAGTTTACTTTTTATAAACAGAACTTTGGAGTATCACAGAAAGTATTCTGACTGCGCATGACTGAAGTTCTCCGACAGTAAGCGCATAAGGCGAAGTCTTCTCCTTTACGGAACGGATTATTTCATCCACATCCTCCTGTGAACCGGGCATAATAAGATCGTTCCCTGCTTTTATACAGCCGGCGGCGCTTGATGTTCCATATTTAAAGGTCTTCTCCGGTTCCATCTCAATACTTCCCGTTGTTCCCCAGTCTGTCATAATCATTCCCTGGAATCCCCATTCATCTCTCGCAATTGCAGTCAGAAGATCATAATGATTTGCTGAATGAACGCCATTGATCAAATTGTACGATGTCATGATTGCCATGGGATGAGACTCTTTTACTGCGATTTCAAATCCTTTCAGATAGATTTCACGGGCAGCTCTCTCACTGACATGAACGTTTGTATGCATCCGGTTATCTTCCTGATTGTTCAACGCGAAATGCTTGATCGTTGTTCCGATTCCCGAGTGTTTCTGTACTCCTCTGGTATCTGCGGCGGCACACAGGCCAGAAACAAGAGGATCTTCTGAATAATACTCAAAATTCCTGCCGCATAACGGATTCCTGTGGATATTCATCCCCGGTGCGAGCCATAGTGTCACTCCCATCTCTTCCATTTCTTCTCCTACAATATCTCCTGCCTCTTCGATCATTTTCAAATCCCAAGTCTGCGCCAGCATTGTTGCGATCGGGATTGCAGTGCAGTATTGATAACAGATTCGGAATCCTTCTGTCAGATTGGAAGTATCCAGAGCCATGCCCGGAATTTCAATTCCTGACAAAAACTGATTTTCCTGCTTCTGGATAATCTTTCCGTCTTTATCTACAGCATATGCGGTTGTCAATCGAAGTCCCGCCGGTCCGTCTGCCAAGATAATATTTCTAATATCTCTGCTCTCAGACAAAATGGATGTTGTATCTCCTGCCGCTCCGGGACAGGTCCTGGAAGCTGAACCGATTACAGAATCTTCCCCTGCTTCTCCACGCGCAGTACCCACACAAAGCTGCGCCATCTCCTCCACTGTCAGCTGTGCGACCAGTTCCTCCACCGAAGCGTCTCCGTTTCTCACATCATCCGCTTTCAACACTTTCTTCGTCACAGGCATTTCCAAGGGAAGAGGCGTCTCCCGATACGCTGCCGTATAAACTTCAATTTCCTGCGGGCTGATCGAAAGGCTTACGGCATCCTGCTTTTCCTGCTCTTCATTTTCATAGCTGTAGGAAGTCACCCCTTCCGACGAAAACATTTCAAATGCACTGTCAGATGCCATCCTGTTGGAAAGCCTCTCTGTGATCACTTCTTTTTCGAGAAATGCCGCAGCTACCACTCTCGTAGCACGGGAATGGACTCCAACACGGATATAATAGGTTCCCGCCTCCAACACAAAACTGGCACGTTCCTCATCGTATGACGCCATTCTTTCCACAGGAAAACAAATTTTCACCAGTTCTTCTTCGCCTGGCTCCAGTTCCTTTGTCTTTGCATAAGCTGCCAGTTCTTGATACGGTTTTTCAATCTTCCCTTCGGGAGCAGAAAAATAAATCTGTATGACTTCGCTCCCGGAATATGTATTTCCCGTATTTTTAACACAAACATCAAGTAAAATGAGATTTCCCGAAACCGATGCGTTTACCGTCCGGACGTCAAATTTTGTATAAGACAGTCCGTATCCGAAAGGATATGCCGGAGTGATATTAAATGAATCGAAATACCGATATCCCACATAAATCCCTTCTCTGTAGAATTCATCATCCAAATTTCCATTCATATGGCTGAATGTTTCTGCGCTGGGATAATCCATATAATTTTCCGCCCACGTATCTGTCAAATGTCCTCCAGGTGTAACCGCACCGGTCAGCACATCCGCAAGGGCATATCCGCCGATATTCCCTGCCTGACCCATCAGCAGAAGAGCGTCAATGCCGCTCTCCTCCCTCAGAAACTTCGTGTCAATCACGCCACCCACATTAAGCGCAACAATCACATAGTCAAAAATCTTTCTCAGGGTTCTGATAGACTCTTTTTCTTCTTCATACAGTTCATATTCCCCTGCAACAGGAGCCCTATCCTTACCTTCGCCGGAATTTCGCGAGATGATAAATAAGGCCGTATCCGCATTCTCCACATTCTCCGTTTCTGTAACCGGTATAACAGCCGGTTCCCTAAACGGATGATTAAACATATCCAGAATCGCCATACTGCCCTTTTCTTCTATTTTCTTGTTCAGGGCGGAATAATAGGCAGACTGTGCTTCATCAGTAATCCGGTCATACTCGTCAAGCCATGTTTTTGAAACGATCTGAAACCCTGCTGCTTCCAGTCCTTGCTCTACATTAATCACAAAACGACTGTTTACATCGCCCGAGCCGACACCTCCCTTTACGGTCCGTCTGGCTCCGTTGCCAAAAAGAGCCAGTTTTTTCTTATTCCTCAACGGAAGTACTCCATTATTTTCCAGAAGCACCATGCCCTGAGCCGCAATTTTTCTTGCCCGGTCTGCATTTCGTTTTTCACGTTCGCTCATATCAGAGTTGGTTGTGGTGTAAAATATTGTCATCCATTTTCCTCCTATCCGCTTATGTTTCTATTCCTGTTCGACAAGTCGTTCATTCAACTGTTCCTATTTCGCAGTCATAACATCCTCAAGCCCGGACGCGTAGAGCGCATCCCGGCAATCAGCCGTCTTAGTACCGTCATTCCATACATAGCTGATAAACTGATTGCCCATAAGCCATCCGGTATCTGATAATTTACGTCCTCGATTCCGTACTGCCACAGATATGAGTTTCGCTGATCAGCGGGATAGCTTCTCCGGTCTGCAGATCGATCCCTGCTGACAGGGACAATGTCCCAAGGCGTTTGTATTCTTAATCCCTGCGGATTGTACTGTAATGCTCATCCGGAAGAAAATCCGGAGACGTTGTGGCAGTTACTTGTATCCCGGACTTTCTATCATAAGAAAGCACATGAATCGCCTGATTATCTTCCGCCCACGGAATGAACAGACCATTTTCATCAAACTGCATGGAACGTTGTTTATATACTAACCATACATTATCACAGAATTTCTTATAGAAGCCGCAGAGCTGCCTCCACAGCGTCAGCCGCCCTCTCCAGCGTCTCCATGGAAGCCGCATAGGTGATCCGCAGGTGCCCCGGCGCCAGGAACGCACTGCCCGGCACTACTGCCACCCGGGCCTTCTCCAGGAGAAATTCCGCAAGGGCCAGATCATCCTCTATCTTCTTTCCGTTATATACCCTGCCTATATGATCTGTCACATCCGGCAGAAGGTAGAAGGCTCCCTCCCCCTTCCGGCAGCGGATGCCCTCTATGCTGCACAGCCGCTCATGGAGAAAACCGCGGCGCCTGTCGTACTCCGACGCCATCTCCCTAACGCAGTCCTGGCTGCCCTGCAGCGCCGCCATCCCGGCCTTCTGGGAAATGGAATTGACAGAGGAGATCATCTGACTCTGGACCACATTGACCGCCTTCACGACCTCACGGTCAGCAGCCAGATAGCCGAGCCTCCACCCTGTCATGGCGTAGGTCTTGGAAAAGCTGTTGATGAGCACCGTCCGCCTTCGGGCGTCCCCGGACAGGGAGCTTACGCTCACGTGCTCCCGTCCCTCGTATACCATGCACTCGTATACCTCGTCCGATATAATATAGAAGTCATGTCTCTTTGCAAGAAACGCCAGCTCTTCCAGGCTCTCCCGGCTGTACACGGCCCCGGTGGGGTTGTTGGGCGTGTTGATGATCACCGCCTTTGTCCGCTCCGTGACTGCCTGTGCAATATTGGCAGGGTCAAGGCTGAAATCCTCCGCTGTCCTCACAGGCACCGGCACTCCCCCGGCCATGCGTACCATCTCTGTGTAGCTGACCCAGCAGGGGCAGGGGATGATCACCTCGTCTTCCGGATCACAGAGGGCGAGGAGCGCGGCGTAGATGCACTGCTTGGCTCCCGGACCCAGGGTGATCTCATCCGGCCCGTACTCTGCCTTATTTTCCCTTGCCAGCTTGGCCGCTATGGCCTCTCTTAGCTCCGGCATACCCATGACCGGCGTATACCTTGTAAATCCTTCCCTGATGGCCTCCTCTGCCGCCCGGCAGATATGGGCCGGGGTATCAAAATCGGGCTCACCTACATTGAGTCCGATCACAGGGATGCCCTCCCTCTTCATTGCAGCTATGCGGTTTGTCAGCTCCACCGTCCCGGACGGCTCTACTTCCTGTATCCTCTTAGAAATCATAGATCTTTCCTCTCATTTACCATATGATTGATTATACAGCCGCTTCAGCGCTTTATCAAGTTAAGATCATGAAATCGCACTGTTTTTAAAGTATCTTGAAAGCCCCCACAACGGGCAGCTTTCTTCCTGCGCCCCGGCAGGCATCCACAATGCCCACGATCATGAGGATAAAGAACACAAGGCCCAGGATGCCACCTGCCAGCTCAAAGGGCCAGAAGGAGGAAAAGAGCACAAAGCCCAGGACGGTGCCTTCGGACAGAATGTCCGCCAGAATACTCCCGATCCAGATCACAAGTCCCTGATTGATGTGGTGTCTCAGATACTCTGAATTTTTGTTGCCCGCAAGGAGGGGAATGAGAACCAGGATGCCTATGTAGGACAGGACTGCCATCACTTTATTCGCTCTCACATCCTCCGGATGAAAATATCCCTCCCTGGGCTGATCATACGGGCCCTGCTGATCGTATTGACTCTGCTGCCCGCCGTAATCGTAGTACTGCCGGCCCTGCTGGTCGTACTGCCCCTGGTCCAGAGGGATCTCAGCCCCGCAGTAAGGACAGAAACGGATTCCGTCGTCCACCTTTGCTCCGCACTTCATACAATATACCATCTTACTCTCCTCCCATATGCACTGGATTTTTCTCGTCCTCCAGGCCCAGTATCTCTGCAAGGACTTCTATGATGATCTCATTTGTGCAGGACTTGATGTACCCCATCATGTGAAGGGATATCTCATCCTGCCTCTGACTTTCCGTCAGCTCTGTCTTCGCATTTGTCTCCTGGATGAGCCGAATGAGCTGAGGCGTCAACTCTTCGTAGGTCTCCATGGTCGTCTGAGAGACCATTTTTCTAAGCTCCTCTTTACTTACAGGTACCATATCATTTCCTCCTCTATCCGAAGTTTCTCACCTTAAATTCCCGTTCCGCCTCTCTCTTCTGGTCCTTTTTGGCGATGTCCTGCCGCCTGTCGTAGAGCTTCTTGCCCCTTGCGAGGCCAATCTCCACCTTCACCAGACTACCTTTAAAATAAACCTTGAGGGGCACGATTGCAATACCCTTCTCCTTCATTTTTCCTGTCATCTTGTTGATCTCTGACTTGTGGAGAAGGAGCTTGCGCACCCGCAGGGGATCTTTGTTGAAAATGTTCCCCTTCTCATAGGGGCTGATGTGCATGCCGTAGATCCAGACCTCCCCGTTCTCAATGCGGATAAATGACTCCTTGATACTGCATTTTCCCATGCGCAGGGACTTGACCTCGGTTCCCGCCAGGGAGATGCCGGCCTCGCAGGTGTCCAGTATAAAATAGTCGTGATATGCCTTCTTATTGTTAGCAATCAGCTTCCCGTCTGTCTTCTTTTTCGCCATCCTCCGGCTCTCCTTCCTTTGCAATCTCAAAATCTATGGTCCTCTGCAGCCGGTCTACCCCGGTCACCCGCACCCGGAGCTTCTGCCCCAGTTTGTAGGCCCGGCCTGTGTGGCTGCCGATCATCTCGTATCTGTCCTCGTAGTACTCGTAGTGGTCATCGCTCATGGATGCCGCGTGTACCAGCCCCTCCACCGTGTTGGGGAGCTCCACGTACATGCCCCATTTGGTGATGCTGGAGACCACTCCGTCAAACTCCTGGCCGATGTGCTGTGACATGTACTCCGCCTTTTTCAGCTTCACGGTCTCCCGCTCTGCCTCCTCGGCCCGGCGCTCTGTCTGGCTGGCCTGCTTTGCCACCTCAGGCAGCCGCTTCTCATAGTGCTCCGCCTTTTTCTCATTCAGGCGCAGACGCAGGTCGTCCTTGATAATCCGGTGGATCTGCAGGTCCGGGTAACGCCGGATGGGGGATGTGAAATGAGTGTAGTACTTGGCTGCCAGTCCGAAGTGTCCTGTGTTCTCCGGCGTGTATTGGGCTTGCTTCATGGACCGCAGGGCCAGCCGGCTTATGAGGGCCTCCTGGGGCGTGCCCTCGATCTTTCCCATGAGCTTCTGTATCTCCATGGGACGCACCTTCTCTCTCACATGTATGGTGTAGCCGAAATTGTTGATAAAGGCAGCCAGCGTCTTTATCTTGTCCTCGTCCGGCGCCTCGTGGGTCCTGTAGAGGAAGGGCACCTCCCGCCAGAAATACTCCTCCGCCACAGTCTCGTTTGCCAGCAGCATAAAATCCTCAATAAGCCGCGTGGCCGCGTTTCTCTCGTAGGGCCTGATCTCCACCGGCTTTCCCCTCTCGTCCAGGATCAGCTTGGCCTCGGGGAAATCAAAGTCAATGGACCCTCTCCTGCGGCGTCTCTCCCTGAGTATACCGGAGAGCCGCGCCATCCGGGTAAGCATGGGGGTCATGTCCTCGTATCGTTTCATCTCCTTCGGGTCCTCCCCCTTGAGTATCCTGCTGACACCTGCGTAGCTCATGCGGTGATCCACCCGGATCACCGTCTCGGCAATCTCATGGTCTGTCACGTCGCCGTTCTCATCTATGGTCATGATGCAGCTCAGAGCCAGACGATCCTCCCCCTCGTTCAAAGAGCAGATCCCGTTGGACAGTCGGTGGGGCAGCATGGGAATCACCCGGTCTGCCAGGTACACGCTTGTCCCTCTCTTTAAGGCCTCCCGGTCCAGGGCACTGCCCTCCTGCACGTAATTGGCCACATCTGCAATGTGGACGCCCAGCACATACCGGTCTCCCTCCTTTGTGAGGGAGACTGCGTCGTCCAGATCCTTGGCGTCTTCCCCGTCTATAGTGACCATCTGCCAGTCTCTTATATCCTTCCGGCCTGCCATATCCGCCTCGCTGATATGGTCCGGCACACGGCCCGCCTGGTTCAGCACCTTCTCCGGGAATTCGCAGGGCAGCTCGCTCCCCTTCACGATGGACAGGATATCCACCCCGGGGTCATTGGCGTGTCCCAGGATCTCCACGACCCGGCCCTCCGGCTTTCTTGCGGAGCCGCCGTAGGAAGTCAGCTCCACCACTACCTTGTGGCCGTCCACAGCTCCCCCGTCTTTTCCCTCCGGGATGAACACATCCTCCAGAAAACGCCGGTTATCCGGAACAACAAATCCGTATCTCTTCTTCTTCGACTTCTCATAAAGCCCCACCAGGGTAGTCGTCCCCCGCTCCAGGATCCTGACCACGCGCCCTTCCTGCCGGTGCCTGTGGCTGTCACCTTGGCGGCCGTCCCGCCTGTGGCTGCCGTCCCGGGTCAGGGCCACCTCCACCGTGTCTCCGTGAAACGCGCCGCCGGTGTCATCTTCGCCGATGAAAATATCCTCCTCCCGGCCTTCCACAGCCACAAATCCAAATCCCCTCGGATTGGCCTGGTACACGCCGGTGAGAGTCCGGGACTCACCCTTACAGTATTTTCCCTTTTTGCTAACGCAGATCTTCCCCTCATCCACAAGGCTGTCCAGCACTTCCTTCAGTTCGCTTCTCTGCTCCTTTGATACCTGGAGAAGAGACGCCATCTCCTTCAGCTTCATGGGTATATAAAAATCATCGCAGATAAACTCATAGATGATCTTTTTTCTCTTCTCAAATGTCCCGTCCATCCTATCACTTCCCTTCTTCCGTAAGTGCGCCCTCGCAGAGGGCTTTTATCCCGCAGAAAAGCCTAAAAGGGACTTTCCCGCAGAATAAAAAAGAACACCCCCGTCTATATAAACAAGAGTGTTCCGCTTTTGTATCTTTTCTCTTTGTTTTACGCAAATACCTGCAGATTCAGGACCGCTGCCAGAACAATAAAAAGAATGGCAAGGAACTTGGTAGATTTCACAAGCGCCCCCTCCATGGAACGTCCTTTATTCTGGCCCCAGTATGTGTCGGCCATGCCTCCGATCGTTCCCAGTCCTGCCTGCTTGCCCTCCTGCATCAGAATGATGATAGTAAGCGCAATACAGTCTATAGCAAATATGATCATTAAAACTACTTTCAATATTTCCACCGTTAACACCTCCTGCGAATAAACCACATTTATTCTAGCACAAGGCGGTCCGTATAGCAAGGGATTTTTTACATCTGTCGCCGGTTTCTGACATCTCTTTTCCTCTCCTGCCGGGCCAGGCTCACTCCTTCTCCATCTCGTCCAGCAACTCCACATACTGGCCCGCAAAGAGGCTGTTCTTCCTCCATATAAATGTAAGATCGTGATACCTGGGAAAATCCTCCAAACAGACCGGGACAAGGGCGCCCTCCTCCAGCTCCCGCAGCACCGCCGCCTCATAGAGGAAGGCAATACCGCCTCCGCCTTGGGCCATCATCTTGATGGCGCCCATGTTGCTGATCTCCACCACATTGGAAAAATCGCCGATCCCCCAGCCCCTCTCCGCCAGGGCTCTCTCCAGCACCTCCCGGGTCCCGGAGCCCTGCTCCCTGGTGATAAGAGTGACGGGGAAGAGCTCCTGAAAGCTGCAGGGCTTCTCCCGGGGCGGGAGAAATCCGGGAGCGCACACTCCCAGATACTTCTCCCGTCTGAAGAGGCGGAAATCATAGTCCCGCTTCTCAAAGAAGCCTTCCACCAGGGCAAAATCGATCTCCCCTCTGTCCAGCTTCCCGAGAAGCTCCTCTGTGTTGGCAATGGACAGACGGATCCTTGTCTCCGGATACCGGCGTATGTAAGAGGCCAGGTATTTCCCGATCACATACTCCCCGATGGTCATGGTGACGCCGAAGAGCAGCTGTCTCCTCCCGGTCTTTTCCTCGTCAAACATCCTCCGCAGGGCCATGTCATCGTGCTTCATGGTAGTGACAGCCCCCAGGAGGCGACGGCCCTCCGGGGTGAGGCTGATCTTCTTCCCCTGGAAGGAGAAGAGCTGCACCCCGTATTCTTTTTCTATAAAGTGGATATGCTGAGTGACAGCAGGCTGGGTGATGTGCAGTTCCCTGGCCGCCTTTGTGAAATTCATATACCTGCACACTGCCAGAAAGGTGTCCATCCTGAAATCAAGCACGAAAATTCCTCCTTACTTCTTACCCATTCCTCATTCCCTGTCCGGGACCGCTCCGTCCGGTCCGGGCAGGAACGGCCAGGTTTATCAATAAATTTACATTATTATATCATAATTTATTATCATTTTACATTATCATTTTGACGTGTTACATTTATTGGCAGACAATGGAAAGAAAGCTATTTCTAAAAATCCAAAAAAGAAAAGAGGTTTATCATGGAAATTTTCAGCAAAAACATAAAAGGGCTTCTGCTCTGTCTCGTCATTGCGGTTCCCGCCTGGTTTGCGGGGCTTGCCTTCCCTGTCATCGGCGGACCGGTCATCGCTATCATCCTTGGCATGATCGTCACGCTTTTCATCAGGGACAAGTCCGCCTTCCAGGAGGGCATTAACTACTGCTCCAAAAAAATCCTCCAATATGCGGTCATCCTCCTCGGCTTCGGTCTGAACCTGTCTGTGATCCTGGAGACCGGGCGCCAGTCCCTCCCCATCATCCTGTGCACCATCGCCACCTCCCTTGTCCTCGCCTTTGTCCTCAGCAGGATCTTGCACATTCCGGGGAAGATCTCCACTCTCGTGGGGGTAGGCTCCGCCATCTGCGGGGGCTCCGCCATTGCGGCCACTGCCCCGGTCATTGACGCGGACGAAGAGGAAGTGGCCCAGGCCATCTCAGTGATCTTCTTCTTCAACGTGCTGGCTGCTGTCCTCTTCCCCCACGTTGGAAACTTTCTCGGCTTTTCCCAGACAAGCGGGGAGGCCTTCGGCATCTTTGCCGGCACAGCCATCAACGACACCTCCTCGGTGACGGCGGCATCCTCCACCTGGGACACCATGTTCGGCCTCGGCTCCGCCACCCTGGACAAGGCTGTCACGGTAAAGCTGACCCGGACACTGGCCATCATCCCCATCACCCTGGTGCTGGCATTTTACCGCGCAAAAAAAGAGATATCTTCCGCAGGCAGCTCTGTCAGCCTGAAGAAGATCTTCCCCTTCTTTATCATTTATTTTGTCATCGCATCTGTCATCACCACGGTGGCCACAGGCCTGGCCGGCGTGCCGGCGGACTTCTTCTCACCTCTCAAGGATCTGAGCAAGTTCTTTATTGTCCTGGCCATGGCCGCCATCGGCCTTGGCACCAACATTGTCAAGCTGGTAAAGACCGGCGGGAAACCCCTCCTCCTGGGACTGTGCTGCTGGATCGGCATCACCGCCGTCAGCCTCGCCCTGCAGCACCTGCTGGGCATCTGGTAGGCCTCCAGGTGGTGCAGCCTGCTCATCCTGTTTTTTATGTGTTGTTATCCTTCCACAGCCAGGTTCTCCGCATGCATCACGTCCACGACCTGATTCACATACTTCTCGCAGAGCTCATCTGTCTCCGCTTCCACCATGATGCGGATCACAGGCTCTGTGCCACTCTCACGCACGAGGATGCGGCCGTTATCGCCGAGAGCCTCTGTCACTTCCTCCACAGCCTTCACCACCGCCGGATTCGCACGGGCTGTCTTCTTGTCTGTCACCTGCACGTTCTTCAGAAGCTGGGGATAAATCCGAACTTCCTCTGTCAGCCTGGCAAGGCTCATCTTCTTCTCAAGCATCACTTCCATGATCATCAGAGAGGTCAGGATACCGTCTCCTGTTGTGGCGTGCTTGCTGAAGATAATGTGTCCGGACTGCTCGCCGCCAAGGGAGAAGTTGTTCTTCACCATATTTTCATACACATACTTATCGCCCACTGCCGTCTTCTCATATTTCAATCCGGCCTTGTCGCAGGCTTTGTAAAGGCCCAGGTTGGACATGACGGTGGTGACGATGGTGTCCCCGGCCAGACGGCCGTTCTCCTTCAGATATTTTCCGCAGACGTAGAGGATCAGGTCGCCGTTAACCTCATGTCCCTTCTCATCCACAGCGATGCAGCGGTCCGCGTCGCCGTCAAAGGCAAAGGCCACATCCAGACCGTTGTCCTTCACATACTGCTTCAGCACGTCGATATGGGTGGAACCGCAGTTCAGATTGATATTAAGTCCGTTTGGCTCATTGTTGATGACATAGGTCTTCGCACCCAGGGCGTCATACACGCTCTTGGCGATCATAAACGCACTTCCGTTGGAACAGTCAAGCCCCACCTTCATCCCCTCAAAAGACCTGGTAGCAAGCGAAATCAGATAGCCCACATAGCGGTTTCTTCCGGCCACATAGTCTGTCGTGCGGCCGATCTGGTCCCTTTTGGCCAGGGGCAGTTCCCCTGTCTCCCCGTCAATATAGGCTTCGATCTTCTCCTCTACCTCAGCCTCCAGCTTATGGCCCTTGCCGTTGATCACCTTGATCCCGTTGTCGTAGAAGGGATTATGGCTGGCGGAGATCATGATACCGCAGTCAAAGTTCTCCGTCCTTGTCACATAGGACACGCTGGGCGTAGTGGTCACGTGAAGGAGGAACGCGTCCGCACCTGACGCGGTCAGGCCTGCTGCCAGCGCGTACTCAAACATGTAGCTGCTGCGCCTTGTGTCTTTCCCGATGACAACTCTGGCCTTGTGCTCCTGCCCGTAGTACCATCCGAGGAAACGTCCCACCTGGAAGGCGTGCTCCACTGTCAGGACTTCATTCGCTTCTCCCCGGAAACCATCTGTTCCGAAATATTTTCCGATTTGAATTATCTCCTTATCACAGATATGATTTTGGCCGATTGTCTGTTTTTTTTGCACAATCGGCCATTTCTCGTATATTATACTGCGTTTTATTCAAATATACAACTGGTTTCACGTTGTCATTTTCTGTTTTTTATTGGCGCTTTCTTCTCTGGTTCCCAGTCTTTGAAACAGTTGTTACGTTCTTTACAGATTCGTTTACTGCTGCACTTTGATCATTTGTATTTTTCTGTGTAACCTTCAGCGCTAAAGTGTTCTATCTTGCCTCTTAGTGATGGAACAGGCGGATGCCAGTAAAGGCCATCACCATATCGTGGCTGTTGCATACCTCGATGACATTGTCGTCCCGGACTGAGCCGCCTGGCTGCGCCACGTACTTCACGCCACTTTTGTAAGCTCTCTCAATGTTGTCGCCAAAGGGGAAGAAAGCATCGGAGCCAAGAGCTACGTCTGTCAGCTTGTCAAGCCACTCTCTTTTCTCCTCCTTTGTAAACACCTCCGGCTTCACCTTGAAGGTCTGCTCCCATTTTCCGTCTGCCAGCACATCCATGTACTCGTCCCCGATGTACAGGTCGATGGCGTTGTCTCTGTCGGCCCGGCCGATCTTGTCCAGGAACTGCAGGCCCATCACCTTCGGTGACTGGCGCAGCCACCAGTTGTCCGCCTTCTGTCCGGCCAGTCTGGTGCAGTGGATACGGGACTGCTGCCCTGCCCCGATGCCAATGGCCTGTCCGCCCTTTACGTAGCACACAGAGTTGGACTGCGTGTATTTCAGGGTGATCATGGAGATGGCCAGGTCTATCTTCGCCTCTTTTGGCATCTCTTTATTTTCTGTCACAATGTTGTCAAAGAAGTCGTCCCCGATGTGAAGCTCATTTCTGCCCTGCTCAAAGGTGATGCCGTACACTTCCTTGTGCTCCGGGGCTGCCGGCACATAGTCGGGATCGATCTGGATGATGTTGTAGTTGCCTGTTTTCTTCTGCTTCAGAAGCTCCAGTGCCTCCGGCTCGTATCCGGGAGCGATGACTCCGTCGGACACCTCCCTCTTGATGAGGCGGGCTGTATCCACGTCACAGACATCGGACAGGGAAATAAAATCTCCAAAGGAGGACATTCTGTCTGCGCCTCTGGCTCTTGCGTAGGCGCAGGCCAGGGGAGAGAGCTCTCCTAAGTCGTCCACCCAGTAGATCTTTGCCAGCGTATCCGTGAGGGGCAGACCCACAGCCGCTCCCGCAGGAGACACGTGCTTAAAGGAGGTTGCTGCCGGAAGTCCGGTGGCCTCCTTCAACTCCTTCACAAGCTGCCAGCCGTTAAAGGCGTCAAGAAAATTGATATATCCCGGCTTTCCATTCCGTACTGTAATGGGAAGCTCGCTCCCGTCTGCCATATAGATCCTGGACGGCTTCTGGTTGGGGTTACATCCGTATTTCAGTTGCAGTTCCTTCATTTCTTATCCCTCCGCAAATCGTGTTCTATTTATTCTTGTTGATGATCTTTGACTCGTATGTGCCTGTGGCAATGTCAATGTACCGCACAAACAGGGAGACCTTGTTGTCCTCGTTGAGGCTGCTCCACAACGTGTCCGCAAAGGCGTCCATGTCGTCCGGGATGGCGATGCGCTTCGGCTCTCCTTCAAAGCTGGGAAGAGGATTGCCGTCGTGCATGTAGGTGTGGATGAAATGTCCCTCTCCCGGCACAGCATTCTCGTAGGCAAATGTGTAGCGGCAGCAGCTTCCCGTATCACCGTTCCTGCTCTTTAAGATAGACATGGCGTAATTGAATTTTCCGCCCTCCACGTGCATGATGCCGGAAATGCGGGGCGTGTAGTTGGGTGCGTCGGGCTCAAATTCACGGCTGCGCAGAGACTGCTCAAAAGTCTTCTGCTTGTCCATTCCCTCATAGATGGTATCGGTCTGGTCTCCGTTGGTAACAATAGTCTTATTTCCAAGTACCCGCACAGGAGCGTAGATGATCAGGCTCGGGTCTGTCAGCTTGGACTCGTCAAAGGCCCGGGTGCGGATGCCCTCGCCCTCCTCCACGAAGACGCGGTTTCGGCTGTTCTCACTTCTTCCCATGATAAAATAGGCTGTGACAGCTTTTTGGCCGTCGGCGCTGCGCCCAATGATGATTCCTCTTCCGGGATAGGAGTTTTCCTGTAATTCTTTTTCAATTGACAACATTTCCATGAGTGACTCTCCTCTTTATCTTGTATTTGCTGGTTTCCCACTTTCTCCATTATATAAGATATACGAATATTTTTCCACCATTAATCAGTATTCGTTATAAAAGAAAAGCAGGGAACAGTCCGTCACTGCTCCCTGGTATTTTTACACTATCACGTATCGGCTCCTTTTCCAAAAAGCTTCCTCTGAAAGCTTCCTTCTTTTTTCATTTATTCATCCTTCTCGTGTGCATACAGACGGCTCTCATCCTGGATCATCACCGTGCCCACGCCGGCCACGCTGAAAAATTCCAGCAGAAGAGCATGACCCATCCTTCCATCCAGGAGGTTGACACGGTTCACTCCCCTCTCAATAGCCTTCAGCCCTCTCTCCACTCTGGAGATGACTCCCTCTGTCACTTTTCCCTGGCTGAGCATCTCCTGCACCTGCGCAACAGTCAGGCGGCTGTAGACCTCCGTTCTCTCCTCGTCCTTCCAGATCCCTCTGTGAGAGGAGAGATAGACCAGCTTGTCCGCCCCCAGTCCCACGGCCACGTCAAGTGCCGCATCGATGGGGTCGATCTCCACATTCTCCGTGTCAATGTCATTGGGCATGATGACAGGGATGTAGCCGTTTTCCAGCATGATAGAGGGCGTTTCCATATCCATGCCGCAGATGCCGATGGCCTTTGTGCCGCACAGCTCCAGGAGCTTGGCGATCCTTTTGTTCTCCCGGAATTTGTCCACGCCGATGGGGGCGCCGTGCACCACCACAGGCTTCATGCCCACGGTCTTTAAGAGGACAATGTCCCTCATCAGCTCCTGCTCGCCCACAGGGCTCATGTATTTCCTGCAGCCGTATTCGATGACCACCACCTGCCGGTTAAAATCCCTGATATAGGGCAGGGCGTCTGTCAGCACCTCCGCTTTTTTCTCCACCTGTTCCAGTATCATCCGCTCCATCTTTCTCCTCCTTCGGACCTGATTTCTAATATTTCCGTATGGCGTCCTCGTCCTCCCCGTCGGTCTTCTCCACGGATCGGATCACCACATAGTAGCCTGCGTTGTCATTGACCTTTACGTACACTCTGTCCCCTGCCCGGTGCTTCATGATCGCCCTGCCGATGGGGGATTCTATGCTGATCTTCCCGTTCAGAGAGCTTCCTCTGACGGATGTAACCAGCTTAAAGACTTCCGTCTCGTCATCGTCCTCAAAATAGACTTCTACCCTCTTGTCAAGGCCTGCCTCGTCGTCCGCCGCGTCGTCCTTCACAATACGGGCTGTCTTCAGCATCCTCTCCAGATAGCGGATGCGGCTCTCGTTCTGGTTCTTGTCCTTCTTGGCCGCATGGTACTCAAAATTCTCGCTCAGATCCCCGTGGGACCTGGCCTCCTTCACCGCCTCGATAGCGTTTTTTCTCACAACCAGCTTCCTGTACTCGATCTCTTTTTCAATCTTCTCCACGTCCTGTCTGGTCAGTTGTTCTCTCACTTTAAAAAACATCCTTTCCGGACCTGTCAGTCCATGTCTATTATAGCATACATTCTTTCTCTGAAAAGGAGGATCACTCCTTCTTTTTCAGCTCCTCCAGCACCTCCGGGGGCACATCCTCCAGAAGGTACCTTTTCATCTCCGGAGCCGGGTCAAGATGCAGGGCGCACAGCTCCTTTCTGGACTCCCGGATCTTCGCCAGAAGATCCCGGGCCGAGATGCGCCGGGCCCCCTGGCCCATGATGATGATCTGCTCCATCCCGTCGGAGGTAGCCACCGTCACCTGGTGCTCCCCCGCCATGTCGTGAACCGCCTTCTCAATGTACTGGTCCGCCGTCTCCGCCTCCCGGGTATAGACCACGTGGATGTTGTGATATTTCTGCACCTCGCCGGGATTTCCCGGCACCTTGTAGGCATCGAAGACAAGGATCACGGTCATGCGTCTGTAGCCCTGGTAGTCGCAAAGTACATCCATCAGCTTGTTTCTGGCCGCCTCGATATTGTCCTTTGCCAGCTCCTTCAGATCCTCCCAGGCAAAAATAATGTTGTACCCGTCCACAAGCAGATACTCTCTCCCGCTCTTTTTGGGAGCTCCCTTTGCCCTGTATGTATCCGGAGCGGTGCGGACGGTCCGCTTCCACCTGGTCCGCTTCTGGCCCGCGTTTCCATAGGTTCGGGCAAAGATGGACTTCAGCTCCTCCTCATCGATGACCTCCGAGTGGACACGCCTCTTTCGCTCCTCCAGAGCGGTGAGCAGCTCCTCCTTTGGCATTTCCTCCTCGGTGTCCATCCCTTCCACATGCATGTACTCCTCTACCTGCTCCCAAGGCACCACAAACCCGGCCCCGTGGGAGCAAAATACGGAGGAAGAGGGATTTTCCTGGTCCCCCTCCGGGTCATACTGTGCCGCGCCGATGACCTCCTCCGGGTTATGGCAGGGCTCATACCCCTTCAGCCGGCAGGAAAAGCGCCCTCTTCCGCCGGTGTAGGACAGCACCTCCCGCATGTACCCCTGCATGGAGGCCACCGGGGCGCTGCCTGTCAGCACCGCCGTCTCCTCCCCCACCACAGGGGTGTCAAACCGGCCGTTCATCCTCTGCACATCAGTCATGGCTCTCCCGATCATCTCCTGGGGCACCTCGATCTTAAACTCATACCAGGGCTCCAGAAGGATGGACCGGGCTTTCATCAGCCCCTGCCGAAGGGCCCGGTAGGTGGCCTGCCGAAAGTCTCCGCCCTCGGTGTGCTTCTGGTGGGCCCGGCCGGCAATGAGGGTGATCTTCATATCCGTGATCCGGGCTCCTGTCAGCACTCCCCTGTGCTGCTTCTCCTCCAGGTGGGTCAGGATGAGCCGCTGCCAGTTGATGTCCAGCATATCCCGGCTGCAGGCTGTGTCAAATTCCAGGCCGCTCCCCCTCTCCCCCGGCTCCATCAGGAGGTGAACCTCCGCATAGTGGCGCAGGGGCTCAAAGTGTCCCACTCCCTCCACAGTGTCCTCTATGGTCTCCTTGTACACGATGCACCCCTCGTCAAAGGAGACAGCCGCTCCAAATCGCTCCCGGATCAGGGATTTCAGCACATCGATCTGCACCTCCCCCATGATCTGGGTATGGATCTCCTTTGTCTCCTCCCTCCACACGATGTGAAGCTCCGGTATCTCCTCCTCCAGCGTCTTCAGCTTCAGATAGAGACCGTGCACATCGCAGGCAGCCAGAGGCAGTACCCGGTAGGTGAGGACCGGCTCCAGCACCGGAAGAACCGAGGCTGTCTCATATCCCAGCCCCTGCCCGGAATGAGTCCCCTCCAGCCCGGTGACAGCGCAGACCACGCCGGGCCCCGCCTCCTGCACAGTCTGAAAGCTGTTTCCGGCGTAGATCCGGATCTGGTCCACCTTCCGGCCTGTCCCTTTCTGACCGCCCGCTTCCTCTCTGCCGGAGTCCGCCATGCAGGCCTCTATGTTCATCTTCACCCGCAGGCATCCCCCGGTCACCTTCAGATGGGTCAGCCTCTGCCCGGAGCCGTCCCTTGTGATCTTGTACACCCTGGCGCCGAACTCCTCCGGATACCGGGGATATGCCATGTAAGTCCCCAGTCCCTGAAGGAACTTCTCCACTCCCTCCATCTTCAGCGCCGAGCCGAAGAAGCAGGGGCAAACCCGCCCCTCCCGGAGCAGCCACCGGATGCTTTCCTCATCCGGGGCTTCCCCCTCCAGGAAACGCTCCAGCAGCGTCTCATCGTGGAGGGCCATCCGCTCGTCGAAATCCTCCGGATCCGAGAAGTCCTCGCACTCGTCGGAGAGCCGCTTTTTCAGCTCCTCCATAAGTGCCCTCTTATCGGTTCCCTCCTGGTCCATCTTGTTGACAAAGAGAAAGACCGGGATATGATATCTCTCCAGGAGATGCCACAGGGTCTCCACATGTCCCTGTACACCGTCCGCACCGCTGATGACAAGGACCGCATAGTCCAGCACCTGCAAAGTCCTCTCCATCTCCGCCGAGAAGTCCACATGCCCCGGCGTGTCCAGGAGGGTCACCTTCTTATCCCCGATGACCGTCTCCGCCTGCTTGGAGAAGATGGTAATCCCCCGGTCCTTCTCCATCTGGTCTGTGTCCAGGAAGGCGTCCCGGTGATCCACCCGCCCCAGCTTCCGAATCTGTCCTGTGGTATACAAAATCCCCTCCGCCAGCGTGGTCTTCCCTGCATCCACGTGGGCCACAAGGCCGACGCAGAGGTGATCCGCAGGCCGCATGCCCCCACGGTCTGTTCTATTTTCAGACGTATTTTCCATGAAAATACCCCTTTCTGTACTATAATAATGCCTGTATTATCATAGCACAAAAAGGGGTGTAAGTCGATAAAGCAATCGTATTTCATCCTGTACAGTTCCGCAATGACCTGGACGCACTTATCCCGTTCCAGCCGCTTTTTCATCTTTTTACACGTATGGGATGCTCCTACATCAGCCCCAGACCCTTGACAGTCAGGGTGATGAAATCCTGTACATTGGTCACAATGGTGGTGGCGGCCAGGCTTCCCCGGTCCAGCAGTTTGTTCACCACGAATTCGTCCGCATCTACGGTGTACAGAAAGACAGGCCGCACGGTCCCGTCCCCTGTCACGGTGTAGGAGGGGGTCATATTTCCCGTGGCAATGGTGTGGAGCATGGTGGCCAGGCAGATGATTGTGGTGGCCTTCTCCACCATGGCTCTCATGGCGCTCTGTCCCGCATAGGCGTCCCCGATCACCTCCGGAAGAGGGCCGTCATCGCGGATGGAGCTGGTGAGGACAAAGGGCACGTCATTTTTCACACAGCTGTAAATGATGCCGTTATCAATCTTGCAGTCCTCTATAAACTGAGGAATGGAGCCGCTCCTTCTCACCCGATTCAGCACGTCCAGGTGGTTGTAGTGGCCGTTGGGATGACATTTCTGGGTGTAGATATCCTGTCCCAGGGCCGTGTGGAACATGGCCCCCTCCAGGTCGTGGGTGGCCAGGGCATTTCCGGCCATAAGGCCGTCCACATAGCCGTTGTCGATCATAGCCGACATGGCCTTTCTGGCGTCAGCGTCAAAGGAGAAGGCTGGTCCCATGACCCAGACCACATTTCCATGCTCCCGCTCGTATTTCAGCAACTCAAACAGTCTGTCATAGTCTCTGGCATAGGAGGTCTCCCGGCTTCGCCCCTGCCGGAACACAAACTGATCCTCTGAGGCTTCTCTTTTTTTCTCAAAGCCTGTAGTGTGGAGATAAATGCCCTCCTCACCTCTCTCAGTCCGGCCAAGGATCACCCGGTCTCCCTTTTTCAGGTTTCTGTTCTCCACTACCTTCAGAGCGCCGTCCCAGGCCCAGACCACGCTGGAATCCATCCTGGATCTTGCCGGAAGCAGCCACTTCCCGTCCAGCTTAAAATACTCCGGGTACATGGACGTACTGTGATAGTTTTCCGGCGCTACGCCGTCCTTCTCTACAATCTCCCACCGGGCGTCCGGCGCGTTTTTCAGCTCTTTGGAGGAAAAATCCGGCGCTTCATATTCTGGCATTTTAAACATATGTATCTCCTCTTCTCTCTTATTTCCGTCTTGCATTTTTTCTGTCTATCCTGATCTGCTCTGCCGTGCACGCCCGCATCCGCAGCAGCGCCCGGTCAGTCTCTGCGGTAGGCGCAGCGGCCGCCTATGTAGGTCCGGTCCACCTGCACCTGGGCGCTCTCCTCAGCAGGGATCTCCAGTATATCCCGATCCAGCACAAGGAAATCCGCCTTGTAACCCTCTCTTAGCTGTCCCAGCCTGTCAAATCCCACCATGTCAGCGGACTCCTTTGTGTAAAGGATAATAGCTGTCTCTATGTCTACCGTCTGATCCTGCCCGCAGTCCGTTCCGTCCCAGGCCCGGCGGGTTACCGCTGCCTTGATGTTGAGGAAGGGGTCTGAGGGAACAGCCCAGGATGTAGCCGGTGCGTCTGTGGAAAAGCAGAGCTTCACGCCGCTGTACAGCAGATCTCTCACAGGGTAGCATCTCTTCATCCACTCCTGTCCCAGATTGTTCAGGTAGCTCTCGATCTCCGCATACATGAAAACAGGCTGGGTGACAAAACCGATTCCCTTCTCCGCCGCCTTGCGCACGCTGTCCTTTGCGGGATCTGTGATGTGCTCCACCCGCACGTAAGGTTCCGGCCCATCATTCCATTTTTCCTCCCGGGCCGCCCGGTCCACCACTCTTGCAATGGCTCTTATGCCCATGGCGTGCATGGAGAGCTGGCAGTGATTTTCCTTACAGAACTGAATAGCTGTCTCCATCTGCCTGTCGCTGCACACGGAGAAGCCGCAGGAGTCCGTTCCCAGATAGGGCTCGGCCATCCAGGCGGTCCGGCCGGACACGCTGCCGTCTCCTATGAGCTTGAGACCGGAGACAAAAATCTGCTGTCCCCTGTCAAATCGCTCCTTAGGGATACAAAAATCCGAGTCATCCATAAAGAAATCCCACATGTAGTACACGCCTACCTCCTGGAGAAAGCCTTGCTCTGCCGCCTCCCGGTAGAGAGGATAGTTGTCGCCGCTGTCCAGATTTCCCATGTCTGTCACAGCCACAATGCCCTGGGATGTAAGAAGCCGTCCCAGCTCAACCAGGTTCTCTACCTTCTCCTCCCTCTCAGGCACAGGCATAAAGGGAGTCACAAGATTTCTGGCATTTTCCTTCAGCACGCCTGTGGGCTCTCCCTTTTCATCTCTCTCGATCTTTCCGCCATCCGGGTCCGGCGTGTTCCTGTCTATGCCCGCCAGCTCCAGGGCCCTGCTGTTCACACAGCGGATGTGGCCGCATGTGCGGATGATGGACACCGGCGCGTCGCTGCAGCCCCGATCCAGATCCCAGCGGGTGATGGAGCGTTTCTCCGCAAACTTGCCCTCATCATAGCCCCATCCATGGATCCATTGATCCGGCCCCTGCTCCTTGCGCTTCTGTCTGATCGCCTGCACCAGCTCCTCAATGGAATGGATCTTCGGCGGCAGGGCTGAGATCTGTCTGCTGAAATCCGCCAGCATGACAAGATGCATGTGGGCGTCCACAAATCCCGGGATCACCCGGCGGCCTCCAAGGTCCACCCGGGCGCATCCTTCCGGCGCCCCTTTCTCCACCTCTTCTCTTGTCCCCACCTTCCGGATCAGGCCGTCCTCCACGAGCATGGCCTCCCCGTACAGGTTGTCCCTGTCTGATGTGAAAATCTTTCCGTTTTCATAGATACAACTGTCCATTAACTTACTGCACCTCCAGACGGGATGAGCCAGAGCATCTTCCCGCAGAATAAAAAACAGGCACTTCACCCAAAGCTGAAGCACCATTGCTATGTCCTACAGATAACTATACTCTTTTTCCCCGGGGGGTGTCAATGTTTTAAAAAGAAAATCCCTTGTACAGCGGATGCAACGCGATCATCACGGCGTCCGTATTCCGTGTTTCCACCCTCTGTACATGCAGCTGCCTTTGCAGGTACGCATGTGACAAACTCGTGTACACACGAGAAGTGGCCATCGTATGCGATCTCTTTATAGCAAGGCACACTGCTAAGACCACGCTTGTCCACCATACCTGCACGAATGGATATGATCGCAATGTCAGTCTTACTGCAAGGTCAGGTCTCCATCCTTTACCCATCCCAGCCGGCGGCACACCTGGTTGATGGCCGGGGCCAGTATGGCGGGGAGCACAAAGGAGATCAGAATAAGCCCTATCCAGTCAAAGGCGGAGGGCGACATGGCCACGGCCCCGTTGGCAAGAGCTGTCTCGCTGGGGGCGATCCAGCCGGTCCAGACGCCCAGCTGTCCGCACAGTCCGCAGGTTCCCATGCCGGAATTGATAGCATCGCCGTTCATCTGCAACCGGAAAACGCAGGTGGCAATGGGACCGGTTATGGCCGATGTCACTGTGGGGGCGATCCAGATGCGGGGATTTCTGACAATATTGGGCATCTGCAGCATGGAGGTGCCAAGTCCCTGGCTCACCAGGCCTCCCAGGCCGTTTTCACGGAAACTCATGACCGCAAAGCCCACCATCTGTGCGCAGCAGCCCGCCACAGCAGCGCCGCCTGCCAGGCCTGTCAGTCCCAGGACGGAACAGATGGCTGCAGAGGAGATCGGCAGCGTCAGCGCCACCCCCACCAGCACAGACACGATCACACCCATCAGGAAGGGCTGCAGTTCCGTGGCCTGCATAATGAGCTGGCCGAAGGCGCTGGCTGCAAGTCCGATAGGCGGCGCAATGACCCAGGCGGCGCCGATGCCCGCCAGTGTGGTGACAATGGGTGTCACCAGAATATCGATCTTTGTCTCCTTGCTGACAGCCTTTCCCACCTCGGCCGCAATGATGGCCACAAAAAGGACAGCCAGAGGACCGCCGGCCTGCCCCAGAGCATTGCAGGCATAGCCCACTGTGGCCAGCGAAAACAGCACAAGAGGCGGCGCCTGCAGGGCATAACCAATGGCCACAGCCATGGCCGCACCGCTCATAAAAGAGGCCATGCCTCCGATGGTGTATCCCACGTCGTTGATGGTGATGATCTGGGCTGTGAGGAAACCGACATGGAACTGACTCCCGATCGTATTCAGGATCGTACCAATGAGCAACGAGCAAAACAGTCCCTGGGCCATGGCACCCAGGGCATCTATGCCATAACGTCTGGCAGAGATGACAATATTTTTCCGTTTCAGAAAGGCTTTTACTTTTTCCATAACAAACTCCCATTCTTTTTCCTTAATATACAGTAGAGTATGCATATGTCTTGACACATGTATACTTTACTATAACTGCTGTATGGTGTGCTTGTCAATCCTTTCTTTTCCTTAAGTTTCCGCAGTTTTATCCATGGAAACTCAAGCACAGTTGATATTTACTCTCTCATACATCCATGGTATGGTTATCTCTCCTTCTGACAGCAGCAGGAGGCTTATGATGAGTAAATTTATTCCTGATAACCAAAAACATCTTACCCTTGAAAACCGTATCTATATCGAAAACGAACTGAATAAGGGCACTTCCTTTAAGAATATCGCCAGGTTCCTGTGCAAGGATCCTACCACAATCTCTAAAGAAGTCAGGACTCACCGTCTCTCAGATTGGTATCACAAAGGGCTTTTCTATCATGTCAAAAACTTCTGTATTCACCGCTTTAACCACTAATCAATTGATCGAAATCTGCTGTCAGACTGGAAGTAAAGGTTACACATTTTTAAGATGTGGCCGGTGAAATTTACCTCTGCACTGTAATTTAGAATTCTAATTTAGCAAAAATGCCGGGAGAATGTGGAAGATACAAAAAGTATTACCAGCGGTACAGCAGCACTTCAACATAACAGGGCGGAGCCCGGCTCCGCCCTGTTATGTTGAAGTGTATTTGAAGGAACTATCAGACCGTCTGGCCAAAGAGTACTTTCTGCAATGACCTTCAGATCCGATAGAAGTAAAGCATTATTCATAGAAATATTCCGGCGCCAGTTTGAGCTGGTCAAACTGCCTGCGGTCGTGTCCGAACCACACTTGTGCATTTTTCTTTTCAGCCATATACTTGATGCGCCGCAGGCTCCTTTGCCATCCAAGCGTATCATATATCACCCCCGGCTCCTGCTCGTGATCATAATTATCAGAACAATAGACTGCATCTGACGTGATAATGACCGCGCCTGTCTTCTCCAGTTCTACCATCAGGCCAAGAACGCCTCTGGCATGACCTGCTCCTAAATTTAAGATCGTCACTCCCGAACACAATTCATGATCTCCGTCCTCGTTTTCAAGGAATTTCCAGTCATGCTTTTGCCGGATCCACACATCTGTATCTTTCCAGATATAGGAGTCCATATAGCGATGAGTAGCGTAGCATCGTATGCATGCGTCAAATTCGTCCCGGTGTACAATAAACTGCGCATTTGGAAAATATTCTATACATCCCGCATGATCGTTATGCATGTGCGAAAGGATAACGGTTTTGATCTCCTCTGGTCCGATCCCTAACTGCTTTAATTTTGTAACGATCCAGTTTGACTCATCGCCACGGTAATATACCTGTTTCTGAAACGCTTCCGGCCAGCGTCCGTTTTCTCCCATACAGTCCGGATGGCATCCCGTATCATACAGAACATAGCCTATATCCGTTTCGATCAAAAATCCCGGAACAGGAAATTCCATCAATGAGTTATGACATTCCGGATCATCTATTTTAGCAATGTGCGACTTAGATACCATTAAATTGCGATCTGACGTCAGACTTCCCAGGTCAAATACATATAGTCTCATCTCGTTCAAAACTCTCCCTTAAAAATCATAATCATCCACATTCTCCGCATCTACATATAAAATATCCATCGCGATCGTAGGCGTGCCATCTTCCATTGTACCCACCTCAAAGTCTCCCAGGGAACCTGCGGAGATCGTATCGCCTTCAGCGAGTTCTCCTTCTTCGCAAAGCTGCAGCGCCGCATATGCGGTCAGATATCCATGGTATGTCGCATTCCAGATCTCAGTCCCGGTCATTACGCCAGATTTTATATATTCGCCAACGGAGTTAGGGAGTCCGTTCCCAACCACCGCCACCTGACCTGCTTTGCCTGCTTCCTGAACAGCCTGCGCCACACCAGGTACATTGGGACACCCAAGAGCGATGATCCCCTTCAGTTCCGAGTTGCTGTTCATAAGCGCCGTTGCGCTTTCATAGGCAGCCTGCGTATCTTCTCCTACCGCTTCTGTTGCAATAATTTCAATCCCCGGATAATCTGACGCGATCTTATTTTCTATAACATTGATCCAGTTTACCTGATTTGTCGCTGTAAAGGAAGTTGTTATAATCGCGATCTCGCCTTCGCCTCCTATCTGAGATGCCATATCGTCGATCAGCGCAGTTCCGAACTCCTCATATTCAACCAGATCCACAAACAGATCCCTGTCACTTGCGCTGTCGGAATCCCAGGTGACAACATTGATCCCCGCTTCTTTCGCCTGCTGGAGAGTGGGAACGAGCGCTTCCGTATCGTTGACCGCCACACAGATCACATCCGGCTCTGTCGCAATGATACTGGAGAGCATTTCAATCTGTGCGTCCGCCGTTGCATCCGTGGGGCCTGTCCACTCAATTTCCGCTGTATCAGCAAGCTCTTCTGCCGCTTCTTGCACGCCGACTTCCACGGCGTTATAGTAGTCGATCCCAACCACTTTGGGCATGATCACGATCCTGGTCTTTCCCTCATCACCCTCTCCATCCCCTGAATCAGATGAGTCCGCATTGCTTCCACATGCCACAAGTCCACATGTCAAAACACCTGCCAACAATACTGCGAGTAATTTTTTCATTGTACATATCCTCCTTTTTCTTGTTTATTTTATAATTTATAAGTGCATCACACTTATTTACCTATACTGTCAATAAATGCGTTGAACGCAACCGCAAAAATAAGAATCAGCCCAACAATAACTGACTGCATTTCTGTCTGGACGCCAGCAAGCGTTAATCCCTGCCTTAACAACACGATGATCACTGTTGCCACGAAGGAACCGGCTACGCTTGCTTTCCCTCCTGACAAAACCGCTCCCCCAAACACAGCAATAGTAATAGCATTCATTTCATATCCGCTTCCATAGTCTGCCTTTGCGCTGGTAACACGGCTTGCATAGATAATTCCCATAAGCGCCGCAAGCATTCCGGAAATGATATATACCCGGATTTTTTCTCTGTCAACACGGATTCCGGAAAAACGCGCGCCTTCTTCATTATAACCAACGGCGTGGAGATTTACGCCCATCTTTGTATTTTTCAGGACAAACAATATCAGCGCATATAAGATCACTGCTATGACAAAGGAAATGGGAACTCCTCCCACTTTTCCCTGCCCAAGGAACAGAAGCTCACTTGGGTAGGGCACCGCGTTTCCTCCCGTGATCCCCATCGCTATCCCTCGGAATAACCCCATAGTACCTAATGTTACGATAAGGGGCGCAACGTGTATTTTGCAAATGATCACTCCGTTCAAAAATCCAGCTGCCGCTCCAAACAGAAGCGATACCAGAAACGCAATGACAGGCGGAAGTCCGGTTTGTGAAACCATCCCCGTCAGTACCGCTGATAACGCCATGACCGATCCGACAGACAGGTCAATCCCTCCGATAAGGATGACCAGCGTCATCCCCAGACCTATCAAGCTGGTTTCTGCCACAAATCCTGCCTGTGTCCACAGGAAAGAGGATGTTAAAAAGTAGGGAGACATACTGTTCATTACGATAACAAGAAGGATCAATGCAGCAACCAACACAAAGATATTGCTTCTATCCAGCAGGATCCGTTTTACTTTCTCTCTTCCCATCGCGCAGTCCCTCCCGTCTTATTTTTGCCCCATGACGGCAATTTAATAGAATACGTACACACGGATAACAGAATGATCATCCCCTGTACCGCTTCCTGCCAAAGCGAATCAATACCCAGGAATACAAGCAGGGTCGTGAGAGCGCTGACCAAAACCGCACCAAGGGCAACAGCCGGCACCTCTCCTTCTCCTCCCGCAGTACTGGTCCCTCCTACCACGCAGGCCGAAATAATGGTCATCTCCCATCCATTTCCTGTATTAGACTGTACAGAACCAAAGCGGCTGGTATACATGACTCCTGCCAGGCCGACCAGAAGACCGCATATCACAAACGCAAAGATTTTTATCCTCTTCACATGAATGCCGCTCAATTTTGCAGATTCCGGATTGGTCCCTACAGCATAACAATTTCTTCCAAATGTTGTCTTTGTCATCACAAACCAGCCTGCAAGCAGTACGACAACCGCAACATAAATACTATGGTTGATCCCCAAAAAGCTCTCCTGTCCCAATGAAAGGAATTCTTTTGAAAAACCCGTGACCCACTCCCCATTTGTCCAGATGATGCGCAGCCCTTTGTATATACTGAGCATCCCCAGTGTGGCGACAATCGAATCCAACCGCAGGAACGTTACAATAAATCCATTCAGCAAGCCCATCAGCGCTCCCACCAGCATAGATGCCACAACACAGCCCAAAAGCGGAATACCAGCCAGAGTTAATTCACCACAGACCACACAGCACATGGCTAAGATCGCCCCCACCGAAACGTCAATCTCCCCGGTCACCAGGACCAGCATCATACCTATGGCCGCCACCAGCGTAACGGCCGTACTCCTGAAAATACTATTAAAGTTAGCTGCTGTAAAGAAATCTCTGGCAACTGCTGTCATGACGAGTAATATCACTGTGTAATACGCCGTCAATGAATATAAAGACCGTTTACTTTTATGCACTCCTGGCACCTCCTAGCTCATGCGCGAGAAGAGTTTCTTTATCAATCCCTCTCTGTACTTCCGCAACCATTTCTCCTGTCCGCATGACATAGATCCTGTCCGCCAGGATCTCTATATCTGTCAGATCGGAAGAAATAATAACAATTCCTTTTCCTTCATTTGCAAGGCGGTCGATCAGTTTGTATATTTCAAATTTTGCGCTGACATCCACTCCACAGGTGGGTTCATCCAGGATAAGAACATCCGGGTCCATTGCGAGCCATTTTCCTAATACGATCTTCTGTTGATTTCCGCCAGAAAAGGAAGATGCGATATTATCTGGATTATTGGGATTAAGAAGCAGCGTATCTGACAGAGCAGTCACCTTCTTCTTTTCCTCCTTTTTCCTGCGTATCCCCAGAGCTCCGCAAATAGACGGAAGCGCTGCCATAATAAAATTGTAATAGGCTTTCATATCAAGGATCAGGCCTTGCCTTGCCCTGTCCTCCGGCACAAAGCCGATCCCCTGTTGAATGGAATACTGGAAATCATGCCTTTTCAGAGGTTTTCCTTTAAACAGGATCTCCCCGCTTTCATATTTATCTAATCCCAGAACAGCCCTCGCTGTTTCTGTCCGTCCCGAACCAACCAGGCCTGCTATGCCGATGATCTCTCCTTTTCGCACATAGAAATCAACTTTCTTGACCACCATGCCCACAGACAGATTTTTAACCTCCAGCAGCATCTCATTTACAGCGTGTCCTCCAAGCTTCAGATCGCTATCGGTTTCTTTTCCCAGCATGGCCTTCGTGACCCAGGAAACTGTGGTGTCTTTTATATTCTTTGTCCCAACCTCCACGCCGTCCCTGAGCACCGTCAGCCTGTCCGCGATCTCGAAGATTTCCTCCATACGATGCGAGATGTAAATAATAGCCGTCCCCTCACTTTTCAGCTTACGCACGATCTCAAACAGTTTTGCGGTCTCTTCTCCAGACAGGGAAGCCGTCGGCTCATCCATGATCAAAATTTTTGCTTCAGCGGAAAGAGAACGCGCGATTTCAACCAGCTGCATGGAGGCTTTTCCAAGATTTTCTACTTTTTCGTAGAGGTCCATGCGGATACCCATACGGGAAAAGATTTCAGCCGCCCGTCTTTCCATTGCTTTCCAATCCAGCATCCCTGCCTTCCTGATCCTGCGTCCAACGAACAAATTCTCTATGACTGATAGCTTCGGATATAAACTCGTCTCCTGATAAATCGTTGCAATACCTGCAGCCATGGCTTTTTGCGGGGTCATATTCCTGACTTCTCTGCCCTCGATAAAAACCTGCCCTCCATCCGGTCTATATGCTCCAGATATGATTTTTATCAACGTGCTCTTCCCGGCACCGTTTATCCCAAGAAGCGCATGAACTTCACCCGACTTCAGACTAAAATTCATTTCCTTCAGCACGCAGTTTGTACCAAAACTCTTTACGATGCCTTTTGTTTCTAACGCTATCCTTTCGCTCATATCTGAATGGCTTCCTCCTTTATCTCCGTTTCGTGTTCTCCTGTGAACAGAATAAAAAAAACACACCCGGTCTACAACCTCCCAGATTATAGATTAGGTGTGTTTTCTTAAGCTTCCTCGAATATGCGGTCAGATAATTCCCCTGCATACTCCAGATCGGAATCCACAATGATGACTGACGTTCCCAGATTAGAGATCTTTTTCACATAGGACTGGATTATGGAAACGCCATAAGGATCGCCCCCCGCAAATGGATCAAAGAGGATCAGGACAGCAGGACGGAAAATATACCACCGCTCTAAAGTCATTGCCGTCAACCCATTTGCGGACAGCTCTTTCACCGTCTTTTCTCCCGCCAGAAATTCCTCCGCAAAATCCAGATACAGTCTTTGCTTTACACTTGCATGGTCCATAAAGTAACGAAAAGCGCTCAATTTGTCCTGAGATGGAAGGAAGAGATTATCTTCTATGGGCATTTCCCTGATTACTTCTTTCCCCTCCTTCAATCTTGTCACTGAAATAATCTTATGCCTGATAAGATCCTCATATTTAGAAAAAGAGAGTTTCCTGCCGTTCAATATATATTGGACATCGTCCGCTTTCCTTCTCCCGCTGATCTCCAGGAAAAACTCCTCCCGCCTTCCATTGTCAAACAGGAGGAATGTTGTGATCTCCCCTCTTCCAAACTGCAGGTCGGTCCTCTCATGATCAAAATACAGCCCCGAGATATGATAAACGACCTCTTTCTTATCCATCTTTTTTCTTCTTACCATGTCAATCGTGTGCTTTTTTTGTATCAATGTATTTCCAAGCACGTATGCCCTCCAATCAAAGGGGATCCTTCCGTCAATATCGAAGTATTTCTTCACTATTCTTCCTTTACGGAAAATGACAATATCATCCGCTAATGTCAGAAAGCCGGCTTCTGCATGACTTATCAGTAAAACCGCCCTTTTCCCATCGATAACGCGCCGGAGATACCGCTTATAATCTTTGATCTCCTCATAACTCAATCCCTTACATTCATCTTCGAGAATGATTATTTTCGCATCCTGCAAAACCGCTTTGATCAATTCCGTTTTTCGCTGTTCCAGCTCGCTTAACTGCCCGATCTTCTTCAAAGGCGAAAACTTCAGGCCATATTGCTGAAAGATTGGTGACAGAGCTCTGTCCATCTTCTTCATTGTGCTTTTACACAACAATCTGACTGGTCGGTCTGAGAAAAGATATTCGGATACAGTCCATGTCTCCATGGGCTTTGTTCCTTCTTTATAATAATAGACGCGGCTTCTGATCTGGCTGTGGTCGTTCACTTCCCTTCCCTCAAAATAGACCTGCGAATTGCCCCACCCAAATGGGAGTCTGCCCAGAAGCAGCCGGACCAACAGCTCCGGGCCGGATATGTCCAATCCCAGCAGCGCAGTCACAAAGCCTCTTCTCAAAAAGAAAGAAACGTCCTTCAGTTTTCCATGACAAGTCTCTTCTAAATTGATCCGCTTAAACTCCAGCAGCTTATCTTTCACCAGGATCCTTTCCCTTCTTATCGATAACCGGCAGTGTCAGTTCTACATCCGTTCCGCAATTTTCAGAACTATATATACATATTCCATATTTCTTTCCATACAAGAGCTGGATCCGCTGATTTATATTGGCCAGTGCGATTCCGCTCCCTTTGCGTTCTGAAACGCCTTCCGAGACAGTTCCACTTTGTCCTCCGGCACAGGACATCATATCCTGCCGCTCATGAGAGGGGTCTGACCTCATTTTAGCATTTAGCGCATCAAGATCATGCAACGACATTCCTTTCCCATTATCTGAAACCGTGATAATAAGATCGTCCATCAGCGCCACGTCTATTCCAACAATTCCGCCGGATACCATTTCATCCAGTCCATGATTGATGGAATTTTCGACAATTGGCTGCAAGATCAGCCGCGGAACATAATAATCATAAATCTGCTCCTGCTCCTCCACATTGATCTCCAGTGAAAAACGGTCATAAAACCGGAATCTCATGATCTTCATGTAATTCCTGATATTATTCAGCTCATCCCTCAGTGTTACAAGGTCACCTTTTTGACTGATGCTGTACCGGAAAATCATCGAGAGTCGCTTCACCATCTCCGCGATCTCTCTGTTCCCATCGCTGATCGCCTGGCTCCGGATCGTTTCTAAAGTATTGTATAAAAAATGAGGATTGATCTGACTCTGCAAGGCGCTGTATTCTGCATTTTTCTTATAGATTTCCCTGTTCATCGCAAAAATTTCATTTTGAATATAAGAATCCAGTTTTTTATACAATTTATCTATATAATCGCGGTCACTTTCCATAATTTCTCCGGCGATCATTTTTTTTAAAACAACCGGGTTATTCTCCTGACACGCTTCCTTACATGGTTTTATCAGGATCTGCTCCATCAGAACCCAAAAAGTCAGCCAGACAAGCGCAATCACTATGAAGATGATCCATTTAACAAGGGAACCTCGAACGAATATTGCTGCAAATAGACCTGATAAGGACATCAGTCCCAATGTATATGCATATGTTCTGATTTTCTTCATATTCAGCAGTCCTCTATATCAAGAATGCATTTTTCTATAGACAGCCGGCCCAATCCCTACCGATTTTTTAAATGCCTGGCTGAAATATTTTTGATCCTCATAACCCACCGATCTCCCGATCAATGTTATAGACTCATTTGTCTCGATCAACGCCTTCTTGGCATGATCCATCCGTATCTTTATAAGGTAATTACTGAAATTAATACCCATTTCCTTCTTAAACAGAGCGCTGAAATACACCGGGTTCAAATTCACCAGCTCTGCCATTCCTTCCAGTGTAAGTTTCTGTCCATAATGCTTTGCAATATAATCCACGACCACCCGTATCGGACGGACAGACCTGGATTCCAGATACTTTTTCTGATTTATGATACACATACGCACTTCATCCGTAAGCAGCTTCCTTAACTCGAATATATCCAAGGCGTGCTGGATCTTATCCATAATCTCTTTTTTCAGCATTGTCTTGTCCAGGAGTTCCTCTTGTCTTTCACCCTCTGTACGAAAATCTTCTATATGTTCTAAGAACAGATCCAGGATTTTCTCTGACAGTCCATAATATTCTGTCATATCCACGCTTTCTGTACCTGCATCCATGACCTTTCGGATCACTGCGACGGCCGTTTCCTCCGAATAGGTTTCAACAGCCTTGACAAAGTTTTCCTCCGCTTCCTTTAAAACCGCATCCAGATGCCCCTCCGTATCCTGCATGATATCATTGTAAAATATCAGCCGCCCCGTGCCGTATTTCAATCGATTGCATACCGACCGATAGCTTTCCAGAATAGAAAAGCGTATGTTTTCAAATCTGTTTTTCTCTGCTCCCACCCCTATGGTCACACAATATTGATCCATCTGCATACAATATTCCTTCATATGCAAAATGCAATCATTTAAAGCCTCATAAAACGCCGCCTTTTTCTCCAAAAAATAGTTCAGGACACAATATACATGCAGATTCTCCTTTTCACACACAAGACATTCTTCTGTGCAATCAGCAAAGCTCTCCTCTACAGTCTGATAAATATAGTCAACGAGAAGTCTGTCCTGTTTTTCGCTCCTGTTTGCATAATTGGTATAATCGCACTTAATGTCGATAGCTCTATAACAGTTCCCTTTGAAATCGATCGGTTCTTCTATTCTTTCAACACTTTGATCAATAATATTACGCAGGAAATCACGACGAATGATCTTATTTCCTTTTGCCACGATCTGCTTTACTTTATTTTCGAGCACATCCTTCTGATCCATTTTGACGTTGATCTTTTCCAACACCTGGTTCAATTCGTCCTCATCGACCGGTTTAAGCAGATAATTTTCAACGCCGAACTCCAATGCCTTATGTGCATAGTCAAACTCCTTGTAACCGCTGATCACGATAAAGAAAAGATCCTCTTTGATCTTTTGAGCGCGCTGTATCAATTCTAATCCACTGATCTGCGGCATCTTTATATCCGTAATGACAATATCAGGAGAACTTGTTCGGACAGCCTCCAATGCATCTGCGCCATGATCAAAAACACCGACACACTCCATATCCAGTTCTCTCCAACGGATCAGATTTTTAACAAGTGTACCTATTCTTTTTTCATCATCAACGATCATCACCCGTTTCAAGCTCATACTCCTTTTTTCTGTTTCCACAGCTAATACCTTCTTTGTCATCATCCTATCAATTGTTCCTGCCGCCGTCAAGAGCAGAAATGATACCGATGAAGTGACCCCAAAAAGTTAGACAAGAGTTATGCGGCAAAGCCGTTTTGAATTCTGTATTGGACAGGACTTAACCCATTCAATTTTTCTTTGATTCGGTTGTTGTTATAGTATTCAAGATAGGCGACCAATTCCTGACAAAACTCATCTAATGATTGGAATGACCGCAGGTAAAGCAGTTCTGATTTTAACAGACCGAAGAAGTTTTCCATAACCGCATTGTCCAGACAGTTTCCCTTTCTGGACATAC
>CAZZBJ010000006.1:0-37349 GCA_964652805.1 uncultured Mordavella sp.
ATCTACTACGGTCAAAGACAAAATTCAGTTGATGGAGCTGGCTTCTCCCAGCTTTTCATGACAAAGGACAAGGAGTCTTTTAGAGTCCCTCTTGGTGACTGAACAGAAAAAGATCTTATCAGTCTTGCTTCTGCCCTGTGTGCTCAAAACTCTCTTTAAGTTTAACTGGAAAGCACTTAATTACTTAAACCTATGCTTTTGCCAGCTGCAAGTGCTCGATATTTTCTGTATATTTTTTTGTCTTACAGGCTACTTCCCCGCAACCCGCTCTGCTATTATACTATTGAGCCCAAGCAAATGTCAACACTTTTTTACATTTTTTCTCATTTTTTCAGAAGCCCCGCAAAGGCCGGTTTTTCGGCATTTCAACGCAGACAGAATAAACAAATTCAGAGCCCCGTTGATGACGAAAAGACTTTGCAGCCCGATCGGCGCCGCGTAGGCAAACACACTATGTTTCTGCAGCAAAAAAACGGCGCAGCCGCGCCGTTTTTTTTATATACTCCGGGCCAAAGCCGAAACCATGCGCTCTCAGGCAGCTCCTAGACGATGCCCTGAGCCTCCATTGCGTTTACAACCTTCTCGAAGCCTGCGATGTTTGCTCCTATCACGTAGTTTCCTTCATGGCCGTATTTCTTGGCAGCATCAGCCATGTTGTGGCAAATGTTAACCATGATGTTCTTAAGCTTACTGTCCACTTCCTCAAATGTCCAACTCAGGCGCTCGCTGTTCTGGGACATTTCCAGAGCAGATGTGGCAACGCCGCCGGCGTTTGCAGCCTTTCCAGGTGCGAAGAGCACGCCGTTCTCCTGCAGGTACTCAGTAGCCTCCAGAGTGGTGGGCATATTGGCACCCTCTGCAACTGCGATGCATCCGTTAGCAACAAGAGTCTTTGCATCCTCAAGGTGCAGCTCATTCTGTGTCGCACAAGGAAGAGCGATATCAACCTTCACGCCCCACACGCCTCTGCCTTCGTGGTACTCAGCGTTCGGGCGATACTTTGTGTACTCAGAAAGTCTTGCTCTGTTGACTTCCTTGATCTCCTTTACTGCTGCAAGGTCAATGCCCTCAGCGTCGTATACCCAGCCTGTGGAGTCGCTCATTGTGACAACCTTAGCGCCCATCTGCCGCGCTTTCTCTGTAGCGTAGATGGCAACGTTTCCGGAGCCGGACACAGCGACGGTCTTGCCTGCGATGTCCTTTCCATTCATCTTGAGCATCTCCTCTGTCAGGTACAGAAGGCCGTAGCCTGTAGCCTCTGTTCTCACCAGGGAGCCGCCGTATGTCAGTCCCTTTCCTGTTAGAACGCCCTCGTACAGTCCGCGGATGCGCTTGTACTGTCCGAACATGTAGCCGATCTCTCTTGCGCCTGTTCCAATATCTCCGGCCGGAACATCTGTGTCAGCGCCGATATATTTGCATAACTCTGTCATGAAGCTCTGGCAGAATGCCATCACTTCTCTGTCTGATTTGCCCTTGGGATCGAAGTCAGATCCGCCCTTGCCGCCGCCGATCGGCAGTCCTGTAAGGGAGTTCTTAAAAATCTGCTCAAATCCGAGGAATTTGATGATACCAAGGTTTACAGAGGGATGAAGACGGAGTCCGCCCTTGTATGGTCCGATCGCACTGTTAAACTGTACGCGGTATCCTGTGTTTACCTGTACCTGTCCATTGTCATCTACCCACGGCACACGGAATTTGAACTGTCTCTCCGGCTCCGTCAGTCTCTCAAGAAGCGCTTCCTTTCTGTATTTGTCCTCATTTGCCTCGATTACAGGTCTTAAGGACTCAAGCACTTCCTTGACAGCTTGATGGAACTCCGGCTCTGCCGGGTTCTTGGCCACAACTCTTTCAATCACTTCATCAACATATGACATTGTTTTCTTCCTCCTTGATCTTCTTATCAGGCGGAAGCCATCAAAAAGAGCAGGCATAAGCCTGCTCTTCACTAGACCCCTTTGCCTTTTAACAGAATAAAATATTCCGGGGCAAAACACAAGTATTTTTTGTGATTTTTTGCAACTTTATACTTTTATTCCTGCATTTCAAACTGTGTTCCGTACTTTTCTACAGAAACTTTGCAATATTGCACTTGCAAAAATGCATTTTTATCCGGCCGATTTATTTAAAATACTCCACGCCGGACTCAAAGATCTTCAGATCCTGCTCTCCGTAGATGTTAATGGCCACGCTCCGGCCCCGGCGCTCCACGTGGGCCATCTTGCCCAGCACTCTTCCGTCCGGGCTTGTGATACCCTCGATGGCAAAGTAGGAGCCGTTTACATTCCACTCCTCGTCGTTTGAGATGTTTCCTTCCGGATCACAGTACCGGGTAGCCACCTGGCCGTTTGCGAAGAGCTTTGCAATGGTCTTAGCGGGCGCCACAAAACGACCCTCCCCGTGGGAAGCCGGAGTGACATAGACGCCGCCAAGCCGGGCCTTTGCAAGCCAGGGCGACTTGTCTGTCACCACCTTTGTGTACACCATCTTGGAGATGTGGCGTCCGATGGTGTTGTAGGTCAGCGTGGGCGAGTTGTCTGTCTGCCCTGTGATTCTTCCGTTTGGCACCAGTCCCAGCTTGATGAGGGCCTGGAAGCCGTTGCAGATGCCGAGGGCAAGGCCGTCCCGCTCATTTAAGAGCTCCTCCACCGCCTCCTTTAGCTTGGCATTCTGGAAAGCAGTGGCGAAGAACTTGGCGGAGCCATCGGGCTCATCGCCTGCGCTGAAACCGCCAGGGAACATGATGATCTGGGCTTGGCTGATGGCTTTCTCGAACGCGTCCACAGAATCCACGATGTCCGCCGCGTCCATGTTCCTGAACACCTTGGTGATCACCCTGGCCCCTGCTCTCTCAAAGGCTTTCGCACTGTCGTACTCGCAGTTGGTGCCCGGGAAGACAGGGATGAACACCGTGGGCTGTGCGATCTTGTGGCTGCAGATATGCGTCCTGGACGCATGGAAGCAGCCGTCCTCCTGAAGCTCTCCGTCCTCTTTTTTCTCAGACCGGATGAACCAGCTGGTGGAACCGTCCCGGGCGCCGGGCCGGGTGGCAAACACCTTCTCCAGGGTGCCTGTCCATGCACTCTTTGCCTCGTCCAGCCCGATGACCGCATTGCCGTAGGAAAAGGCCTTATCGTCTGTCACCTCGCCGATGACCGTGTAGGTGATCTGCAACTCTCCCACTTTGCCATCCGGCACCTCAGCTACCAGGTCTCCGAAGGCGGGGGCAAAGAGCTCTCTTGGATCCATGCTGTGCTCGATCTTCACGCCCATGCCGTTTCCAAAAGCCATCTTGCTGACAGCGGCGATGACACCGTGGCGATCCGGCACGTAAGCCGAGAGGATTCTTCCGGCTTTGATGTCCTCTGCAAATTTTCCGTACTGCCCCATCACCTTCTCATAGACGGGCAGGTCGTACTCATCCCTGGGAATGCGCAGCCACACGAGCTTGCTCCCCGCTTTTTTCAGCTCAGGAGTGATGATGTCCTTCTCCTTTGCCACATCCACGGCAAAGGACACAAGGGTGGGCGGCACATCGATATCCTCAAAAGTTCCTGACATGCTGTCCTTTCCTCCGATGGAGGGCAGGCCGAAGCCCAGCTGGGCCGCATAGGCTCCAAGAAGAGCCGCAAAGGGCTGGCTCCAACGGTGTGGATCCTCCGTCATGCGGCGGAAGTACTCCTGGAAGGTGAAGCGGATCTTCCGGTAGTCTCCGCCTGCCGCCACAATCTTGGCCACCGACTCTGTCACAGCGTAGACCGCTCCATGGTAGGGGCTCCAGCTTGACAGGTAGGGGTCAAACCCGTAGCTCATCATAGTCACTGTATCGCAGTCTCCCTTTGCCACAGGCAGCTTTGCCACCATGGCCTGGGTCTCTGTCATCTGATATTTTCCGCCATGGGGCATGAACACGGAGCCGGCCCCGATGGAGCCGTCGAACATCTCCACAAGTCCCTTCTGGGAGCACACGTTCAGATCTGCCAGCGTCTCCAGCCATTTGTCCTTCACGTCTCCCACTTCCACCTGGTCCGCCAGCACCTTGTCTTTACGATCCGGGATATCCACGGCCACACTGGTCTCCTGGTGGGCGCCGTTTGTGTCCAGGAAGGCTCTGGAGATATTCACGATCTCCTTGCCTCTCCACACAAGGACAAGCTTGGGCTCCTCTGTCACCACAGCCACCTGCACGGCCTCCAGGTTCTCCTCTTTGGCGTAGCCCATAAAGGCCTCCACATCGGCCGGGTCAAGGACGACAGCCATGCGCTCCTGGGACTCAGAGATGGCGATCTCTGTCCCGTCCAGTCCTGCGTATTTCTTAGGCACCTTGTCCAGGTCCACCCGCAGTCCGTCTGCCAGCTCTCCGATGGCCACGGACACGCCGCCTGCGCCAAAGTCGTTGCATTTCTTGATGAGACGGCTTACTTCCTCCCTGCGGAAGAGGCGCTGGATCTTCCTTTCTGTGGGAGGATTACCCTTCTGCACCTCCGCGCCGCAGGTCTCGATAGACTCCTCTGTGTGCACCTTGGAGGAGCCTGTTGCGCCGCCGCAGCCATCCCGTCCGGTGCGCCCGCCAAGGAGGATGATGATATCTCCCGGGTCGGAGGTCTCACGGATCACCGCGCGTCTGGGAGCCGCTCCCATGACGGCCCCGATCTCCATTCTCTTGGCCACATAGCCGGGGTGGTAGATCTCCTTTACCGCACCGGTGGCAAGTCCGATCTGATTGCCATAGGAGCTGTAGCCGTGGGCCGCCTCACGGACAAGCTTCTTCTGGGGAAGCTTCCCTTTCATGGCGTCCTTCACGGAGACAGTAGGATCTGCCGCTCCTGTGACGCGCATAGCCTGGTACACGTAGGTCCGGCCTGAGAGCGGATCCCGGATAGCGCCGCCAAGACAGGTGGCAGCTCCTCCGAAAGGCTCGATTTCTGTAGGGTGGTTGTGAGTCTCGTTCTTGAAGTTCACAAGCCACTCCTCCTCCACGCCGTCCACGGTCACCGGCACGACAATGCTGCAGGCGTTGATCTCGTCTGACTCCTCCTGGTCTTTAAGCTTTCCTTCTTTCTTCAGCTTGCGCATGGCCATGAGAGCCAGATCCATCAGACAGATGAACTTGTCGTCCCTGCCCTTGAAGATCTCCCTGTGATCCGCCGCATACTGGCGGTAGGTATCCTCCATCGGCTTTCTGTAATCTCCCTCTCCAAAGGTGATGTCTTTCAGCTCTGTGGAGAAGGTGGTGTGGCGGCAGTGGTCAGACCAGTAGGTGTCCAGCACGCGGATCTCCGTCATGGAAGGATCTCTGTCCTCTTCGTCTTTGAAATATCTCTGGATATGCTGGAAATCCTTGAAGGTCATGGCAAGTCCGAGAGAGTCGTAGAGCTCCCGCAGCTTCTCCTCCTCCAGCTCCTTAAAGCCGTCAAATATGATGACGTCAGCCGGCTCGTCAAACTTTGTCACCAAGGTCTCCGGCTTCTCCATGCCTGTCTCCCTTGAGTCTACCGGGTTGATGCAGTGGTGCTTCACGGCCTCAAACTGCTCTTCCGTCAGCTCTCCCTCGATCACATAGGTGGTGGCGGTGCGGATCACCGGCTTCTCGTCCTCCTTTATAAACTGCACGCACTGCACGGCAGAGTCCGCCCGCTGGTCAAACTGGCCCGGAAGGAACTCCACGGAGAAGATCCTGGCTCCCTCTGCCGCCGAAAATGTCTCTTTATACAGAATATCCACCGGAGGCTCCGCAAAGACGCCCCTGCAGGCCTTCTCAAAGGTCTCCTCCGAGATGTTCTCCACGTCGTAGCGGATCAGCACCCGCACACCCGTGAGGGTACTTATGCCCAGATAACTCTTGATCTCGTGGAAGAGGTCTTTGGCTTGGACCGCATACTCCGGTTTTTTCTCCACATACACTCGTTTTACAGTGCCCATAAAATTCCCTCCATTTTATATATGTTGATTTTATGATACGCTGGTTTTATCATAACATGCGCTTTCTTATTAGTAAAGTTAATAAAATTAAATATTTTTATAAGTATTTCTTATTTATTTTTCCTGTCCGCCCTTATCCTGATGTTCTCTTCCAAGGAAGTGCCGCCACACAAGGAAGACCACCAGAAGAATCACAAGGGAACCGAGGAAAAAGCCTCCGATGCGCATCACCATATCGTAGAAAAATCCCTCCGGCAGCATCCGGATCATGTAGTCTGTAGCCGGGTCAAAGAGCCACAGGTCATTGGTGAAAAAGATCTCGTGGAAGATGGTAAAATATTTTGTAAAATCCGAGGCAAAGAGGACTGCCAGCAGGACCGTCGCCGCCAGGAAGATGCCAAGAGCGATAAAGTAGGCCCTGGGGATGATGCGCCTCCAGTCCCCCTTCAGGAGTACAAGCAGGGCGATGAGCACAGCCGCAACGGCAAGGAGCACCCGGCGCAGGCTCAGCCCGCCCAGGAACAGGTTCTTCACATCCGCCATATGGAGCCTATCCTGCTCGTTAAAGAAATCCTGAGTCTGTCCGTCCACATCCGTGATAACGGAGAGCTCCGACCTCTTTCCGATAAGGTAATCCATCATTTTCTCCGTCACATCCATGACGTCCTCCATCTCCATGTCAAGGCTTTCCGTAACATGGTACTTCGCATATTCCCTCTCGTAAAACCCGTAGCTTGGGTCACCGTATATGGCCAGCTGGAAGCTGGTGATCAGAAGAGCCAGGACGAGCAGGAACATAGCTGCCACAGCCAATACATGATGCAGTTTTTTCATAAAGCGTTCCTTCTTTCTGTTGTCTCATTTTTGTGATTGTAATTTCCCTGATTTTCCCTTATAATACAAATGATTTTTATTAGGAGGACTTATCATGGATATTAACTATGAATTATATAAGGTGTTTTACTATGTGGCCTCGACCCTGAGCTTTTCCGAGGCCTCCAAGCAGCTCTTTATCTCCCAGTCAGCGGTAAGCCAGTCCATCAAGACGCTGGAGAGAAAGCTGGACCAGGTACTCTTCATCCGGAGCACAAAGAAGGTCCAGCTGACGCCGGAGGGAGAGATCCTGCTGCGCCACGTGGAGCCGGCCATGAACCTGATCCAGCGGGGGGAGGCACAGCTCATGGAGTCCGCCTCCACCGGAGGACAGATCCGCATCGGCGCCAGCGACACCATCTGCCGGTATTTTCTCGTGCCCTACATCAAACGGTTCCACGAGGCATTTCCCGGGGCCCACATCAAGGTGACCAACGCCACCTCCATCCAGAGCGTGGAGCTCCTGAAATCAGGACAGGTGGACTTCATCGTGGTCAACTCGCCCAACGCCTACTTAGGGAGCGCCGCCACCATGAAGCGGATCAAGCTGTTCCGGGACGTCTTTCTGGCCAACCGGGATTTCGCTGACCTGAAGGGCCGCCGCCTCTCCTTTGCGGAGCTTTTGGAGTACCCCATCCTGATGCTGGACAAGAAGAGCACCACAAGCGAATTTCTCCACAGCCAGTTCCAGCAGCACCACCTGGACCTGGTGCCGGAGGCGGAGCTGAGCAGCAACGACCTGCTCATCGACCTGGCCAGGATCGGCCTGGGCATCGCCTTTCTGCCGGACTACTGTATCCCCCGGGCGGACGACAATCTCTTCGTCGTGCAGACAGAAGAGGATCTGCCCCCAAGGGAGCTGCTGGCTGTCCGGGGCACCCGCATCCCCCTCTCCAGGGCCGCGGCCGCCTTCCTCGACTACTTCGAGGAGGTCTGATCCCAGAAGGCCCGCATCTTTTCGCCGGCATTTTTCACATTGCAGATTTCCAGACCTTCCCACTCCCGCGGGAAGGTCTCCTTGTATCTGGGCTCCCGGAAGCGGTCGTCCAGAAGGAGGATCACGCCCCTGTCCTCCTCCGTGCGGATGACCCGGCCTGCGGACTGGAGCACCTTGTTCATGCCCGGGTAGACGTAGGCGTAGTCAAAGCCCCGGAGACCCTTCTTGTCAAAGTATTCCCTCAAAAGCTCCCTCTCCCGGCACACCTGTGGCAGGCCGGTGCCCACCACGGCGGCGCCGATGAGCCGGTCTCTGGACAGATCGATGCTCTCGGAGAAGATGCCTCCCATGACGCAGAAGCCAAGGAGACTCTCTTCACTCTCCTCCTCGAATTCCTCCAGAAAGATCTCCCTCGCCTCCTCCGACATGTAGGGGGCCTGGATCACGCACCGGGCGCTGCTTCCCTCCTTTTCTGCCAGAAGAAGGAACTGATCGTAGACCTCCTCCATGAACTTGTAGGAGGGAAAAAAGGTCATGTAGTTCCCTTTTTTCCCCTGCACCATCTCCAGCAGATAGGAGGCGTATTTCCGGTAGGTGGCTTCCCCTCTCGCCGTGTACCGGGTACTCACGTCATTTCCAAGGAGAAGAAGGCGATTCTCTCTAGCAAATGTGGACTGGGCGTAGACCGCATAGTCGTCTGTCTTTGTGCTGAGGAGCTGCCTGTACTAGCGGATGGGAAGGAGGGTAGCGGAGAAAAAGATGGTGCTCACCCCTTTTTCCAGAGTCTCGTTCAGATTGACCGCAGGGTTGACGCAGAACAGACGGATAAGGAATTTACCCTCTCCGTCGATTTCCGAATAAATCATATAGTTCTCGTCCAGCTTCTCGTAGATGGTCTCAAACATCCGCACTTCAAAGTAGAAGCCAAGCACTTCTTCCCGGACGTCCTCCTCCTGGCACTCTTCCAGATATCGCTCCATCTCAGCCATGACAGACAGAAGCTTCAGGTAGATGCCCCCGGCGCTCTCCAGCACCTGACAGCCGTCGCACTCCCGCTTCAGGGCCAGCAGCTGGCGGTTGCAGTCCTCCAGCTGCCGGGCAAGTCGGACGTCCCTCGTCTTCACGAGGCGGCGGACCTTCATCACATCCTCCTTGCAGAGGCTGGCGCTGAACATCTCCCGTCCCCTCTCCACCAGATTGTGGGCCTCGTCGATGAGGAAAATGTAGTCCCCCTTCACTCCCTCGCCGAAAAACCGCTTCAGCTTTGCGTTGGGGTCAAAGACATAGTTGTAGTCGCAGATCACTGCGTCCGCCCACAGGGACAGATCCAGTCCCAGCTCGAAGGGGCACACCTGCCACTTCTTTGCCTGCTCCTCCACCGCCTGGCGGCTCATGTCGTCGGAGGTGGTGATCATGTCATAGACCGCATCGTTGATCCGGTCAAAATGTCCCTTGGCATAAGGACAGTAGTCTGGATTGCACTCCGGCTTCGCGCAGAAACAGATCTTCTCCTTTGCCGTCAGGGTGATCACCTTATATTGGAGGGCAGTCTCCCCCTCCCCTCCTGCGGCGGGCCCCTCCGGGCCGGGCTGCTTTAGTATGTCAAAAGCCTGCCAGGCCACAGTCCTGGTGATGGTTTTGGCGGTCAGGTAAAAAAGCTTGTCCGCCAATCCCTCCCCCACTGCCTTCACAGCCGGGAAGACAGTGGCCATAGTCTTTCCCACTCCTGTGGGTGCCTGGATGAACAGCTTTTTCCGTTTCTCAATGGTCCTGTAGACAGCGGCTGCCAGCTTCCTCTGCCCGTCCCGGTACTGGTAGGGAAATTCCGCCCTTTTTATAGACGCGTCCCGCTTCTCCTTCCACTCCACCTGGAAGAGAGCCCACTTTTCGTAGGCGTCCGTAATGCCGTAAAACCACTCTCTTAATTCTTCTGTGGTGTACTCCTGCCGGAACCGGCGGATCTCCTCTGTCTCCAGATGACAGTAGGTCATCTGCACGCCCATCCTCTCCTGCTCGTGCTGGTCCCCGTAGATAAAGGCGTAACATTTGGCCTGGGCCAGGTGCACCGGCACCGGCTCCTCCAGGGCGTTCACATCCCGGAATATCCCCTTGATCTCGTCGATGACCAGCCCCTCCTCCGTGTCCATGACGCCGTCCGCCCGCCCTTCCACCTGGAGGATAAACTTCTCGTAGGACACCTGGCATTTCATGGACACCTCCGGCGTGTACATACTCCCCATCTGCCGCTGGATCTTCCGGTGGAGCCGGGCCCCCATCTGCATAGCCTCCTTGTCCGCCGAGGCAGTTCGATTGTCAAGGTCCCCGCTCTGGAGGATGAACTCCACCAGGGCACGGACCGAAATTTTGATCAGTTGCTTTTCCATAGGTCTATTATAAGTGGGGACGTAATACTTTTCAATAATGTTACGTCTGAAATCAAACCAACTGGCGGGGTATCATGTATGGTGCGAAAATATTGTCTGATTATTGAATGATATCCCGCACTGGCCTGCAAATTCTGTCATATTGGGCCGGTATCGGAGCGGCAGATGGGTCCTCTGGCATTTGGGATTTTCACGCTCCCTGATGGCGATGGTGTCGCAGAACTCCCGCCACAGCGCCTGCATCTTCTCCTCCTGGTCGGAAAGAAGCAAGAGATCCTCATCCATCCTCCCTTTCGGGTCATCCTCCTGCACAAGGATCCATCGCTTTCCCGCCTCGTGGACAACGAACATGCTGCGGTTTTTGTCCCGGATCATCCAGTTCTCTAGGGGAAACCGCTCCTGAAAATGGGCTCCCAGGCAGGGAAGAATCTGGTTTTTCGGCGTAATATCCGAAAAGAGTATCCCGTTCTCCAGCTCCCGAAAGCGGACAAATCCCGTCAGCAGATGTGCCTCATTTCCCACACTGCGGCTCAGCTCAAATACCTTTTCCACCGCAGGGTTTCCCAGACGCTCCATGATCTTTCGGGGCTGCCTGAGCTTCCGGGCCGCCAGCAGCGTCCCGAGGATTGCCTCCCCTTTTTCTTCATCTCGGGAGAGGGCCGCATAGTAAATATGGCGGCAGACATCCCTTCCCAGATTGGTGAGTATCATCCTCACCACCGCATCCGCCTTGCTCTCATTTTCCGGTATTTCCCTGTATTCACAGAACAGCTCCGGCTCCACGCTCCCCCGGATGGCAATCCCGCTGGCTCCCTCCCGGCGGCGGTTCTTCCACGCCTCGTACACAGCAGAAAAAATTCCCATGATGCTGTCTGTGCAGATATAAATGGTTTTCATATGGTGCCTCCTTTCCCCGTCATACTGCCAAATCTCACATCGTCAAAAAGAGAGAGTTGTCTGTAGGTCATCCCGTCCGCTCCCTCAGGCAGTCTCTCTTTCACGTTCAGAAGGTTGCGCATAATGAAATCCTCTTCGATTTTCACCGGATACATCATCTTTCCGCCGCAGGTCAGAAAATAGAGCGCACGTTTGAGGACCACGCCCATTTTCTTCAGGTCCCCAAAGTCCAGCTTCCCGTACCGCCTGGCCTTTACAATCCTGGCCGCCGACCTGTATCCGATACCTGGCACCCGCAGCAGGAGTTCGTATTTCGCCGTGTTGGCCTCCACCGGAAAAACGTCCAGATGCCGCAGAGCCCAGTTGCACTTGGGGTCCAGAAACACGTTAAAATTAGGGGCTTCCTCCGTCAGAAGCTCCTTTGCCTGAAAATGATAGTACCGGAGCAGGAAATCAGCCTGATACAACCGGTGTTCCCGAAGAAGCGGGGGCCCCTCTCCTGTCCTGGCAGGCAGGGACGCATCCTCATTTACGTGGACAAAGGCAGAGTAGAACACCCTCTTCAGCCTGAACTTTTTGTACAGGGCCTCCGCCACATGGATAATCTGAAAATCCGTCTCAGGTGTGGCGCCTATGATCATCTGAGTGCTCTGACCAGCAGGCACAAACCGCTTGGCGTTCCGGTAGAGCTGTATCTCCTGCTTGTTCTCCTCCATCCTGTTCTGCACAAGACGCATGGGCGCAAGGATCCTCTCTCTCGTCTTGTGTGGCGTGAGGAGACGCAGTCCCTCCGCTGTGGGCAGCTCCAGGTTGACGCTCATCCTGTCCGCCAGAAATCCCAGCCTCTCCAGCAGTTCCTGGCTTGTGCCGGGAATGGCCTTCACATGGATATACCCCTGAAAGCGGTGCTCTGTCCGCAGCTTATACAGAGCCGCATAGATCAGCTCCATCGTATAGTCCGGGCTTTTGAACACGCCGGAGCTCAAAAAAAGTCCCTCTATATAATTGCGCCTGTAAAACTCCATCACCAGCGTGCAGATCTCGTCCGGCGTAAAAGAGGCCCTGGGCACATCGTTGCTCCTGCGGTTGATGCAGTATTTACAGTCGTAGATGCACTCATTTGTAAACAGGATCTTCAGCAGAGAAATGCATCTTCCGTCTGCGGAGAAGCTGTGGCAGATCCCCGCCCGGCCACAGCTTCCTATACCGGTGCCGTCATTGCTGCGCTGGGTTCCGCTGGAGGTACAGGCCACGTCGTATTTTGCCGCATCCGTCAGTATTTTCAGTTTTTCAGCTATGGACATGGACTGCTGGATTTCCACAGCTATTCCTCCCTTCAAAAATAGGAACGTATGTTTGTTTTTAGTATACAAACATATGTTCCGTCTGTCAAGGAACGATCTGTTTCCATCCGCCGAATGTGGAAATTTTGATCCCGGCAGATGATCCGGTTCGTCTTCTACGTGCATTTGTAGAGGGAATGGAACGCAGCGATCTTTCTCAGACTTATCGAGGAAATGCAAATGTAACCGCCCAAAGTATCCTGCTGGCGATCGGGTATAACATAAACAAACTTCCTCATAAGATTCTGACAATATCACCAGAAACAGAATAAAAGAAGCGAATATTTTGATATAAAAAATGGCAAGAAAAGACTGCCGCACCCATGATTTTCTAATCACATTGATGCGCCAGTCCCACGTTTTTACTACAATTTATTCACCGCGCCCGCCAGATACTGGTTGTCCGCTTCATAGAATTTCTCTTCTTCCACAGCCTCTGCAAGCTTAGGATCGATGGGCATTTTGCCAAGAACCGGCACGCCCAGCTCCCGGGCGGTTTCCTCAATGCGGCTCTCGCCGAATACGGAGAGCTTCTTTCCGCAGTCCGGGCAGACGAGATAGCTGTAGTTCTCCACAATGCCAAACACCGGGATGTCCATCTGCCGGGCCATGTTGCAGGCCTTATCCACGATCATCTGCACCAGGTCCTGGGGGGAGGTGACGATGACGATACCGTCCACCGGCAGGGACTGGAATACAGTAAGGGGCACGTCCCCGGTTCCCGGAGGCATGTCCACAAAAAGGTAATCCAGCTCTCCCCACATGACGTCGGTCCAGAACTGCTTTACCACTCCCGCAATGACGGGGCCTCTCCAGATCACCGGATCGGACTCGTGCTCCAGCAGGAGATTGACGGACATGATCTTCGTGCCGTCCTTTGCCTCGCTGGGGAAGATGCCTGCGTCGCTCCCCTTGGCCGTCTCGTGGATGCCGTACATCTTCGGAATAGAGGGCCCGGTGATATCCGCATCCAGAATTCCCACGGAAAATCCCTGCTCCCGCATGATCCTTGCCAGAGAGGCAGTCACCATGGACTTGCCCACGCCGCCCTTGCCGCTGACAACGGCGATCACTTTATTTACATGGGAAAACGGGTTTGTCGGCTCCCTCATATCCTGGGGCTTGCTGCCACAGGAATCTGCATGGGCGCATCCCGCACAGTCGGAAGGAGAGCACCCGTTTTGCTGCTCTGCCATTTTTACTCTACCTCTTTTCTACTGGTCTCCTCAGCTGAAACCGTTTCTTTTACTCCTCCACTATCGCAATAACTTCGATCTCGCACAGCACGTTCTTCGGAAGGGTCTTCACAGCCACGCAGCTTCTGGCCGGCTTGGATGTGAAATATTTTGCGTACACCTCGTTAAACGCGCCGAAATCTCCCATGTCTGCCAGGAAGCAGGTTGTCTTGATAACCTTGTCGTAGGTTGTGCCTGCTGCCGCAAGGAGTTCGCCGATATTTTTGCACACCTGCTCTGTCTGCCCCTCGATGGTGTCCGCCTCAACCGCGTCTGTAGCCGGGTTGATGGCGATCTGTCCCGCCGCGTAGAATACGCCGTTGTAAATATATCCCTGTGAATAGGGGCCCAGTGCCTTTGGTGCCTTCTCTGTCGCTACTAATTTCATTTCTTATCTCTCCTTTGCTTTCTCCAATAATTTCTGTGCCACGCACACGTCAAAAAGACCCATGCCCACAGATTTAAAATATGTGGTCTTCTTGGCGATCTCATCCTCGTCCGCCCCGGATGCCAGGAACTTGTCCATGAGGACAACCCTGTCCATGGTGAGCCGTCCCTCTGCCAGGGGCTGGCTCAAATCCCCGCTCTCCTCGCAGGCGTATGGCAGCTCAATGTACACGTTATCCACCAGATCCCAGATCGCATCCGGTATCTCCCGCATCCGGGGCGTGTAGGAACCGATGGCAATGATGCACTTGCCCTCCAGCAGCTCTCTGTCATTGGGGAGAACCGGCTCTTCAGAGGGGGTGGCGGTGCAGATGATATCACTGGCTTTCACAAGCTCTTCCACTGTCTTACATTGTACTACTTTCACAGTCGGGTCCGCAATAGTCTTCTTCAGCCTGTCCATGAAATCCGTCAGATCCCGATCGCTGTGGTTCCAGATGTACACAGTCTCAATATTTCTGGCTGCACAGGCATACACAGCCTGGTGGAACCCCTGGGCTCCGGCCCCCACAATACCTACTGTGCGGGCATCCTTCCCGGACAGGTGGCGGATCCCCACGCCGCCCACGGCCCCCGTCCTCCAGGCGGTGACAGCCTGGCCGTCCATGATGGCCAGAGGCGCTCCTGTGGTCCTGTCGTTCAGGATCACAAGCCCGTCCAGGGAGGGAAGTCCCAGCTTGGCGTTTTCCGGGAAAATGGTCAGCATCTTTGTGCCGATGACATCCTCCGTAAAGCAGGGCATGTAGATGAGCGTCTTGTTCTCGTGCTCAATCACCGGACGGGGCGGCATGTAGTAGGCATTCGCCCCGAAGATCCGGTAGGCCGCCTCGATCTGATCCATAATCTCATTTGGTTCCACGAGCTTTTCAATTTCTTCTTTTCCTAAAAAAATCATACCGTTTTACCTCTCTTGTCTTTATCAATCGTGATTGGCAGCCTTATAAATCTGGTAGGCGTCCTCGGCGTCTATCTTTTTAAAGGAGCCCAGCCGGATGGTATTCCCCTTTGTGGCGCTGTCCGCCATCTTCCGAAGCACCTCGTCGGGCTGCACGCCGATCTCCAGCTCTCCGATGCAGGCGGGCATGTGGAGGGACCGAAAAAAGTCCTCCGTGGCCCCGATGGCCGCCAGAGCCGCCTTCTCATCATCCTCCTCTTTGATGCCCCACACCTTTTCTCCATAGCGGGCAAATCTGGCCAGATTGATCCTGTACACATACCTTGCCCAGCTTCCCCAGATGGCGGACAAGGTGGCGCCGTGAGCCACGTCGAACATGCCCCCGATCTCATGTCCCAGCTTGTGGCAGAGGAAATCCCTGGGACGCCCAAGTCCTGTCAGATTGTTGTGGGAAATGCTGCCGCACCACATGATCTCGCTCATGGCATCGTAGTCTGTCTGGTCTTCATAGGCCTTTGCCCCGCAGGTGACCATGGTGCGAAGAAGTCCCTCCGCGATCTCATCTGTCAGCATATTGCCGTCCACAGGTGTGAAATACCGCTCCAGGGTGTGCATCATGATATCCACAATGCCGCAGGTGAGCTGATACTTGGGAAGTGTGTATGTAAGCTCCGGATTCATGATGGCAAACTTTGGACGGTTGAAATCCGTGTTGATACCCGCCTTCTTGCCCGTCTCCTCGTTTGTGATGACAGCGGAGTCGCTCGTCTCGCTTCCTGCCGCCGAGATGGTGAGGACTACTCCCACCGGAACAGCTGCCTGCACCTGTCTCTCCCCGGCCCAGTAGCTCCACACATCCACAGAAGTGTCTGTCGCTCCGATGGCCACTGCTTTGGCTGTATCGATGACGCTTCCGCCTCCCAGAGCCAGGATCAGATCCGCACCAAAGTCCGCAGCCTTCTTCACGCCCTCTCTCACCAGACCAAGGCGGGGATTGGGCCTGACACCGCCCAGCTCCTCATAGGCCACGCCTTCGCCTGTCAGCTCCTCCTTCACCTTGTCCAGAAGGCCGCTCCTTACCACGCTTCCGCCGCCGTAGACAATGAGGACCTTATCCCCGCCCCACTTCTTGGCAAGCCGCCCGGTTTCCTTTTCCGCATCCTTTCCAAATACGATCTCTGTGGGTGCGTACTGCACAAAATTTTTCATAACAAAAGACCTCCTTATGCTGCAATCGTGCTTTAAAGATTGTAACATAAGGAGGTCACAAATTCAATCAGTCCGACGGCTTATCCGGGCCAGGGTGAGGATGTCTTTGCCCCCGGCTCTGTCTCACGGTCTTATCTCTCCCGGATGACCTTCTCGATCTCCTCTTTCTCCGGCATAACTTTCAGGGCTCCCTTTCTCGTGGTGATGATGGAAGCGCCTGCGTTGGCAAAGGTAAGCATCTCCTTTAAGTTCTCCTCTGTCAGATCCTCCAGGCCGTGCTCCAGGATGTAATTCAGGGTGCAGGCCTCAAAGGTGTCCCCCGCTCCCGTTGTCTCGATGGTATCCTCTCTCACAAAGGGAGCCGCCTCCACGATCATATCCTTATAGAAGGCACGGCTTCCCTCTTTTCCGAGCGTGACGCAGATCAGGGGGATGTCAAACTGCTCCCGCAGCATCGCCACACCTTTATTGTAATCCGTCGTTCCGGTCATGAACTCCATCTCGTTGTCCGAGATCTTCAGGATGTCACACTTGGACATACCGTACAGGATCTCCTCCTTCGCCTGGTCCAGGCTGTCCCAGAGGGGTTCCCTCAGGTTCGGGTCAAAGGAGACGAGAATCCCGTTCTCCTTCGCCACGTCGATGGCGTAGCGCGTGGCCTCCCTCACGCCTGCATGGGTGGAGGAAAGAGTTCCGAAGTGGAAGATCCTTGCCTTTTTGATCAGCTCCGGATCAACCTCCTCCTTTGTCAGCAGCATATCAGCGCCCGGGTTGCGGTAGAAGGAAAATTCCCTGTCCCCGTCCGGAAACGTGTGCACAAATGCCAGCGTCGTATGTACCTGGTTATCCATGGCAAGGGCGGACACGTCCGTACCGCTCTCCTCCACTACTTCCTTCAGCATCTTCCCGAACTGATCATTTCCTACCTTGCCGATAAAGGCCGTCTTCTTGCCCAGCTTGTTCAGCATGGCCAGCACGTTGCAGGGAGCTCCCCCGGGATTTACCTCCAGAAGAGGGTTCCCCTGACCGCTCAGGCCATTCTCCGTAAAGTCGATCAAAAGCTCTCCAAGTGCCACCACATCGTATCTTGTCTCCATTCTCGTTCCTCCTGTTCTGCATGATTCAGCAGTCCATCGTCTTTTTAAGGGACCATGTCTGCATTGAGCGTATTTTTAAATTTCCGGCAGGAACAGACAGGAAATTCTTATCCTGGCTCCGGTCAGCGAAAACATTACAGCTGTGGTTGGTCCTGTAATCCTCCGCAAACACCTCAATGGAACTGGTGTCCACAAATATGCGGACAGAGAACGTCCCCGGCTCCTTCAGCCGGAGAGGACTGTGACTGACGCCTCTGCTCCAGCCATCTGCATGATCTCTGTCAAAATACATGTGCTGTCCCTTCAGGTCAAAGGTAATCTTTGTCTGCCTGGTCCTGTCCTGATCGCAGCGCAGCAAAAGGGAAAACGCACTGGCTGTCGTCTCTTTCAGATCCACTTCCATTTTCAGCTCATAGGCGTATCCGTCCCGCAGAGGGATATCCTCTCTCCCGCCTTCCACAAGCACATTCTCCTGTGCGGTCTCCTCTTTGCGAAGCGCTTCCAGCTCCTCCACAGGCTCAAAGCTGAGCGTGTGGTCTGCGTTCATTCTGACCTGCCGCGGCACAGCAAAAGAGCCGCACCATCCCTCCCTGTAGGCCGGACCCCAGTTCTTCCAGAAGGGCATCCAGTCCCAGGCGTTGGCCCACCCTATGACAAGGCGGCGTCCCTTCCCGTCCACAAAGGACTGAGGCGCGTAAAAATCAAATCCCCAGTCCGCCTCTCCCGCGCCCATAGGTGACACAAGGAGCACATATTTGTCTCCAAGAGGGAAGAAATCCGGGCACTCCCACATGTATCCCCATTCCCCCCTGCTCTGGGCAAGGACGCTGAAAAATTCCCAGTGGAGCATATCTTCAGACACATATAGAAGAGCCTGCGCAAGATTATTTTTGCTCGCTCCACATATCATATAATATTTCCCGTCATTTTTCCATACTTTTGGATCCCTAAATAAATGTTTTGGCACTCCCTCCGGGGCTGTGAGAACCGGATTTCCCTCATATTTCTCAAAATGGATGCCGTCTTCACTGAAGGCGATACACTGAGTCTGCTCAAAACCGCTGCCATTGTTCGTACATCCCGTATACATGAGGAACAGTTTTCCGTCGTGCTCGATAGCGCTCCCCGAAAAGCAGCCTCCCCGGTAATGGTTTTCTTCATTAAATTCTTCTCTGCGCTTTTTGGCAAATTCCGTGTTCAGTCCGGACTCTCTTGCCGCTTTCATCTCCTCAGTCAGCTCAGGGGACTCTGTTTCCTCTCCGGAAGGACGGGAACATTCAGAAGGCGCTCCTATATCTTCCCGCCTCCTCCGGTTTCAGAGATACCCCGAAGGGAGCCCGTACGCTTGGCGTGTCCCGGAATTCCGCTCGTACAGGCTGATTTCAATATATTTGCTCAGCTTTGAAAAAATGGAGGCTTCAGATCAGGTACGATCCGTCCGATACGACCGCACAAAACGACTATATAAAAAAGGGGAGAGGCCCTGATGACTAATCATCAAGAGCCTCCTTTACTTTATCCATAAAGCCTTTTTTCTTTTTCCTGTGCTTCTCCAGCTCCTCCGGCGTCTGGTTCAGTGTGTTGCCGGAGAGGGCGTCGAACTGGCGCAGGGCCTCCTTTGCCTCGGCGCTCAGATGCTCAGGCGTCTGGATGACCAGCGTCACATAGTGGTCGCCCCTCACCTGGGAATTGCGCACAGAGGGAACGCCCTTGCCGCGCAGGCGGACCTTCGTGTCTGTCTTTGTGCCCGGCTTTACATTGTACACCACATCGCCATCCACGGTCCTGATGCGGATATCTCCGCCAAGGGCCGCCTGGGCAAAGGAGACAGGAACTGTGGAGAAGATGTTCATATCCTGCCGCATGAAGATGGGATGCCGTGACACAGCCACTTCCACAAGCAGATCTCCTCTTGGGCCGCCGTTTACGCCCGGCTCACCCTTCTCGCGGATGCGGACACTCTGCCCGTTGTCAATACCCGCTGGGATGGACACAGCAATCTTCTTCTTGCTGGAAATATAGCCGGTGCCGCCGCAGTCCGGACACTTGTCCTTAATGATCTGTCCGCTGCCGCCGCAGTCCGGACATGTCTGTACATTCTGCACTGTGCCGAAGAAGGACTGCTGGGTGTAGACAACCTGCCCCTTGCCGCCGCACTTTGGACAGGTCTGGGGGGATGTACCCGGCTTGGCCCCTGTTCCGTTGCACTTCGGGCAGGAATCCTTCAGGACAACCTCTATCTCCTTCTCGCAGCCGAACACGGCTTCCTCAAATGTGATGCGGACGCTCTTGCGGATGTTCATCCCCTTCATGGGACCCTGGTTTGTCCTTCCTCTGCGCCGGCCTCCGCCAAACAGATCGCCGAACATATCTCCGAAGATGTCACTGAAATCCGTGCCGCTGAAATCAAATCCTCCGAAGCCTCCGGCTCCGCCGGCGCCGCCCTCAAAGGCAGCATGGCCGAACTGGTCATACTGACGGCGTTTTTCCGGATCACTCAGGACCGCGTAGGCCTCTGACGCTTCTTTAAATTTCCGCTCCGCCTCTTTATCTCCGGGGTTCATATCAGGATGGTACTTTTTGGCCACCTTCCTGTATGCCTTTTTCAGAGTTGCATCGTCGGCGTCCCTGCTGACGCCCAGCACCTCGTAGTAATCTCTCTTTGACTCTGCCATTTGCTATCAACCTTTCGTTTTATTCAGGGAAATGCCGTACGTACCCTCTCTGCGGGCGCAGTACATGCAGACAAAGTTCTGCGGGATCCGCAGGAAGTGGAACCATCCTCCCTTTGAATTCCGCAGAACGATTTTCCTGTGAAGTCTTACAAGGTTTTATCCTGGTCCAGGCCTGCCAGCTCTGCCTGGCTCTTAGACTTCTTTGTAATCTCCGTCTACCACGTCATCGCTGCCGTAGCCCTCCGGACCGGCTCCTGCTCCTGTGCCAGCTTCGGCTCCTGCTCCCGGGCTCGGGCCTGCGCCTGCGTTTGCATTTGCGCCTGCCTGCTCGTACATCTTGGCAAATATCTTCTGTGCACTCTGCATCAGTTTGTCCTTGCCTGCCTTGATCTCAGCGATCTGCGCATCGGATATATCTTCCATGTTTGCTTTTTCCAGCAATTCCTTCAGTGCCTTGCAGTCAGCCTCCACAGCGGCTTTCTCGGAAGCATCGATCTTGTCTCCCACTTCCTCGAGAGCCTTCTCTGTCTGGAATACGAAGGCGTCAGCGTCGTTCTTTGTTTCAATGGCCTCTTTGCGCTTCTTGTCCTGTGCCTCGAAGGCAGCCGCCTCTTTCACAGCCTTGTCGATATCCTCCTCAGACATGTTGGAGCCAGCCGTGATGGTGATGTGCTGCTCCCTTCCTGTTCCAAGATCTTTAGCGGAAACATTTACGATACCGTTTGCATCGATGTCAAACGTGACCTCAATCTGCGGTACTCCGCGGGGAGCCGGCGGGATGCCGTCCAGCCTGAACTGGCCGAGGGATTTGTTGTCCTTTACGAGCTGCCTCTCTCCTTGCACTACGTTGATGTCAACGGCTGTCTGGTTGTCCGCCGCTGTGGAGAAAATCTGGCTCTTCTTTGTAGGAATAGTCGTGTTCCTCTCGATCAACCTTGTAGCTAAACCGCCCATTGTCTCGATGGACAGTGACAGAGGCGTGACGTCCAGAAGAAGGATATCGCCTGCGCCGGCGTCGCCTGCCAGCTTGCCGCCCTGGATGGAAGCTCCAAGCGCCACGCACTCGTCCGGATTCAGGGATTTGCTGGGCTCCTTGCCTGTCAGCTGCTTTACCTTATCCTGAACAGCCGGGATACGTGTGGAACCGCCTACCAGCAGTACCTGGCCAAGTTCGGAGGCTGTGATGCCCGCGTCAGAAAGAGCTCTCTGTACAGGTTCTGTTGTCTTCTCTACCAGGTCGTGTGTCAGCTCGTCGAATTTTGCCCTTGTCAGGTTCATATCAAAGTGCTTCGGTCCCTCTGCTGTTGCAGTGATGAACGGAAGGTTGATGTTTGTCGTTGTGGCGGAAGAAAGCTCCTTCTTTGCCTTCTCGGCGGCTTCCTTCAGTCTCTGGAGAGCCATCTTGTCTGTGGACAGATCCACGCCCTCCATCTTCCTGAACTCTGAGATCATATAGTCTGTGACCTTCTGGTCAAAGTCATCGCCGCCCAGCCTGTTGTTTCCGGCTGTGGAGAGAACCTCGATCACGCCATCGCCGATCTCGATGATCGACACGTCGAATGTACCGCCGCCAAGGTCGTATACCATGATCTTCTGCTCTTTCTCATTGTCAAGGCCGTATGCCAGCGCTGCCGCTGTAGGCTCGTTGATGATACGCTTTACATCCAAACCGGCGATCTTTCCGGCATCCTTTGTAGCCTGACGCTGTGCGTCGTTGAAGTATGCGGGAACGGTGATGACAGCCTCTGTCACCTTCTCGCCGAGGTAGCCCTCTGCGTCCGCTTTCAGCTTCTGCAAAATCATAGCTGAGATTTCCTGGGGTGAATATTTCTTGCCGTCGATCTCTACCTTGTAGTCTGTTCCCATCTGTCTCTTGATGGAGGAGATAGTCCTCTCAGCGTTTGTGACTGCCTGACGCTTTGCAGGCTCGCCCACAAGACGCTCGCCTGTCTTTGTGAAGGCAACTACAGATGGTGTGGTCCTTGCTCCTTCCGTATTTGCGATAACTACCGGCTGTCCGCCTTCCATGACGGCCACACAGCTGTTTGTCGTACCTAAGTCAATACCTATGATTTTTCCCATGATGTGATTCCTCCTGTTATATTTTGATTTTTGATCGTTTGCTCATTAGTTAGCCACCTTCACCATGCTGTGTCTCACGACACCGTCACGGTACATGTAGCCCTTCTGGAATTCTTCGGCTACTATATTTTCGCCTAAGCTCTCATCCTCCACATGCATCACCGCATTGTGGAAGGCGGGATCGAATTCCTGCCCCACCGCCTCGATCGGCGTCACGCCGATCTCCTTCAGTGCGGCCATCATCTGTTTGTACACCTTATCCATGCCCTGCATGAAGGGGTGTTCCCTCTCCTCCTCTTTAACCGCACCCAGACCTCTCTCGAAGCTGTCCACGATGGGGAGGAGTTTTTCTATGATATCTTTCGCACCAACCTCGTACATCTGGGATTTCTCCCTCTCTGTGCGCTTGCGGAAGTTATCAAACTCAGCCATCTGTCTCGTGAGCTTATCTGTAAGCTCCTCGATCTTCTCGTCTTTTTTGTCTTTCTTCTTTCTGCCAAAGAGCTTCTTCCCCTCGGTCTTTCCTTCCCCGGTGGAGGCCTCCTCTTCAGGCTCCTCCTGGCCCTCCGCCTCGGCTTTGTCTTCCTGATCCCCGTCTTCAGCGGGAATCTCGCCACCGCCCGGCTCCTCCTTGGCGGAGGCAGTCTTCTTAGCCTCTTCCACAGCCTCTTTTACTACCTCTTCCTGGCTTTTTTCCTGTTTTACTTCTTCCTGATTGCTTTTATTTTCTTCCAAGAATCCATCCGCCTTTCTTATTCTTTATTATGGAAAATCGCATCCAGCTCACCCTGCAGGCGCTTCAGCGATTTCAGTACATGCTCGTAATCCATCCGCTTCGGTCCGATAATTCCTATCGTTCCCTTCATGCCGTCCCCCAATTCATAGGTTGCGGTGACGACACTGCAGTCCTTCATGGTCTGCACCGGCGTCTCGTCTCCGATATACACCTGGATGCCTGTGTTGTCCTCCCGGGAAAGGGTCTGCGTAACCAGCTCTGTGAGCTGCTGTTTCTCCTCAAAGGCGCTAATGATCTCCTGTGCGCTCTTCTTATCGCTGAGCTCCGGATACTTGAAAATGTTTGTGGCTCCGCTTGTGTAAATCTGCATATCCTCGTCTACCTGGATGGCGTCCGCCACCGCGTCAAGCACATCGCTGATCACCGCGCTGTGGATGCCCGCCTGTTCCTTCAGCCTTGCTATCAGTCCCAGATTGATCTCCTCAATGGACATGCCGTTCAGCGTCGTGTTGAGCAGCATGTTCAGCTTCAGCAGATTTTCATTTCCGAGAGGCTCGCCCACACCTATGATCTTGTTCTTTATGACATTTCCTCCGAGCACGATCACCGCAATGATCTGCTCATCGTCCACCTGGGAGAGCTGAATGAACTTCAGCTTGTTGGCGCTGTTCATGGGAGTGGAAACCATGGTCGCGTAGTTGGTGTTTGCCGCCAGCACTCTTGCTGCCTGCTTCAGGAGCTGATCCATCTTGTCTGCCTTATCCAGCATCTGCTCCTGCATCTCGTTTAGCTCCTGTTCCTTCTCCTCCATCAGCATATCCACATATAAGCGGTATCCCTTGTCGGAAGGGATCCTTCCCGCTGATGTGTGGGGCTGCAGGATATATTCCAGCTCTTCCAGATCTGCCATCTCATTGCGGATCGTCGCAGAACTCAGATTCAGGTCCGTGTATTTGGAAATGGTCCTGGAGCCCACGGGCTCGCCTGTTTCCAAATAGTTCTGGATGATCGCATGAAGGATTTTCAGTTTTCTTTCACCCAGTCCATCTTTGGCCTGCATCTTTACTGCCTCCTTTTGTATTGTTAGCACTCATTTGATTTGAGTGCTAATCTCTACGGTTATTAATGTATCACTATGGTTTTTATTTGTCAACAGGATTTACAAATTTTTTATACTTTACAGGAAATTTGTGAAATTTCTCATTTTATGTGATATACTCAGGTACTGCCACACCTGCAGCGCAGTGCGCAGTGAACAGAAAGCAGAGAGCAGAGGACAGCGGGCAGATGCCAGAGGGCAGGACAGCCTCAGTCTGTGGCGAGACCCTGAAATCAGGGCCGAAAAGGAGGATGGAAAATGGACAGGATCATTTCATATACAATAAGAAATGAGGAGGAGGGCCTGCGGGTGGAGCAGGTGCTCCGTCGGAAGGGCTACTCCCGTCAGAACCTTTCCGTCATAAAAAGGATGCCTGACAGCATCCTTGTAAACGGTATGCCTTATTATATGCGCCGGCAGGTGCAGCAAGGGGACACTCTGACCGTGCACATCCACGAGACAGGCGTCTCCGAGAAGATTCCTCCCGTCCATCTGCCCCTGGATGTCATGTATGAGGACGAGGACATCATCGTCGTCAACAAGCCCGCCGGCATGCCCGTCCACCCCTCCATGAACAACTACACCAACACCATGGCAAACGCCCTTGCCTGGTACTACAAAGAGCAGGGCAAGCCCTTCATCTTCCGCTGCTCCAACCGGCTGGACCGGGACACCTCCGGCCTCACGGTGGTGGCAAAGCACCTGGTCAGCGCCGGTATCCTCTCCTCCATGACTGCAAAAAAGACACTGGTGAGGGAGTATCTTGCCATTGTCTCCGGCCACGTGTCGCCCTTCCGGGGCACCATCTGTACTCCCCTGGCCCGCAAAGGCACATCCATCATCGAGCGGATGGTGGATTTCGAGAGGGGCGAGGAGGCTGTCACCCACTACGAGACCGTGGGCTTCTACGGCCCCCACAGCCTGGTGAAGCTGAGGCTGGAGACAGGCCGCACCCACCAGATCCGGGTCCACATGCAGTACCTGGGCTATCCCCTCATCGGGGACTATCTCTACAATCCGGATATGAAATACATCAGCCGGCAGGCTCTCCACTCCCACCGGCTGTCCTTTCCCCATCCCATGACAGGGGAAAGGATGGCATTTTCGGCTCCTCTGCCTGAAGATATGCAGAGGGTACTCCAGGTCACATCGTCCTCTCCAGCTTCACAAGGGTAAAAATGAAGGCTGCCTGACCAAAAAATAAGCTCCTGTCAGGATAAAGCCGGGGCAGCAGTATAGACGGGTTATATCTGCCGTTCTCCAGGGAGCCTATGGTCTGCCGCGACACCTCCAGGCTGGCAGTCAGTTCCTCCTGCCGGATCCCCCGCACTCTCCGGCCGTCCCCCGCAGAATCCCAAGTCCGTGCTCCAGATGGGGCAGGAGGAATTCCAGGGCCTCCTCCACCGCCTTGGGGCTGCCAGGAAGATTGACGATCAGGGTACCGCCCCGGATACCGGACACAGCCCGGCTGAACATGGCCCTTGGAGTGATGGACAGAGAGTAGCTCCGGATGGCCTGGGCGATGCCGTCCGCCATCCGGTCACAGGCCGCAATAGTCGCCTCAGGGGTCAGGTCCCTGGGAGAAAATCCGGTGCCCCCGGTGGTAAAGATCGCATTGATCTGCCGCTGGTCCGCCAGGTGGACGAGCTGGCTCTTCAAGGGCTCGATGCCGTCCGCAAGGAGCAGCTGCTCCTCCACCTCATAACCTGCCTGCTCCAGCATCCGGGCCGCCAAAGGACCGCTTTCATCCTTCCTCTCTCCTATAGCCCCCTTGTCGCTTAAGGTGATCACAGCCGCCGTAAAGGGGCGGTCCGGGGAAGGAAGCTCTGCCTTAACCTGATCTCCTTTTTTGATCTGTCCGCCCCGGATCACCCGGGCAAAGACACCCTCCCGTGGCATGATGCAATCCCCCACCCTCTTGTAGATCTCACAGTGACCGTGGCACTCCTTCCCGATCTGGGTCAGCTCCAGGATGGCCTCACTGCCCACGGTGATCCTGGCTCCTACCGGGAGGGTCCGCAGATCCGGCCCTTCTACGATGAGATTTTCCCCGAAAGCACCCGGACCCAGGTTCGCATCCCCGCCTCTCCTTCGGAACTCCTCTATCTTCTCACATGACAGAAGACTCACCTGGCGATGCCAGTGTCCCGCATGGGCATCCCCTTCCAGCCCCCAGTCCTCCCTGAGGACAGCCTCCCCGACGGGAACCTTGGCCGTTCCCCTCTCTTTGCTGATACATATCTCCAAAAGTCTGCTCAACCTCTTATCCTCCGATCCTGTTCATATTCTTCTGCTCTGTCCCCTCTTCCCGGGGCTGCCCAAACTGGTGGCAGGCCGGCTTCTCCCATATCGCCTGCCGGATGGCGGCGCTGATGTCCTGCCGGGACGCCCCCTCCCGCAGGAGCCGCCGCAGATCTGTCCCGTCCGCATACTGCAGGCAGGGCTTTAAAAATCCCTCCGCACTGAGGCGGACCCGGTTGCAGGAGCCGCAGAACTTGTGGGAGAGCGCGCTGATAAATCCAATCCTGCCCCGGAAGCCCGCAAAGGTCACGTAGGAGGCGGGACCGCTGCCGACCAGGCTTTCGTCCTCTTTCCGGCCCGCCTGTCTTTCGGGCCCAAAGGACGCCCGCAGCCTTTGAAGCACCGTCTCCTGGCTGCACAGAGGGAACTTTTTCCCAAGCCCCAGGGGCATCATCTCAATAAACCGGACATCCATATCCCTCTCCCTTGCCAGCTCCGCCAGAGGGCACCACGCACTCTCATTGCAACCGGCCAGCGGCACGCAGTTGAGCTTCACACGTATCCGGGGATACTCTCTCATCCTCTCCAGACTTAAGTGGACCCGGTCCAGCTCGTCCCTCCTTGTAACGGAGGTGTACTGCTCTCTCTCCAGGGTGTCCAGACTGATGTTCACAGAGCCCAGCCCCGCTGCCGCCAGCCCCTCGATCTGCTCCCCTAAGAGGACACCGTTGGTGGTCAGGGCCACCTCCCCCACCCTCTCAATAGCCGTCAGCATGGATACCAGCCTATCCAGATTTCTCCTCACAAGAGGCTCGCCCCCTGTCAGCCGTATCCGGGTGATGCCCAGCTCTGCGGCAGCCTCCGCCACCCGCGCGATCTCCTGGTAGGTGAGGATCTCTTCGTGGGAAATCCGCTCCACTCCCTCCTCAGGCATGCAATAGACACAGCGCAGATTGCAGCGGTCTGTCACGGAAATCCTCATATAGTTGATCTGTCGACCATACTGGTCTGTCATGCCAGTCTCCTCTCTTTACAAAACGGCAGCCCGCTCCGGCAGACCGCCTTGATCCAGAACTAAGTTTAACTGCATCCGAAAAAAAAGGCAATACATGCTTGACATTTCATTTGTCTTATTACATTATTGTACTGCATCAGTAGTACACAAGTACAAAATGACAAGGAGATACACAAATGGAACAAGTGATCCTAAAGACAAACCACCTCACCAAGCGCTACGGTCACCGGGCCGTCGTGGAAAACCTGTCCATGACCATACACCAGGGAGACATCTACGGATTTATCGGGAAAAACGAGGCTGGAAAGACAACTCTCATCCGCATGGTGACCGGTCTTGCCGCCCCCAGCGACGGCAGCACCACGCTCCTGATGGCTGTGCTCATTTCCCTCTTTGTGGGAAGCGAGTTCAGCAACGGCACTGTCAAGATCATCGCCTCGCGAAATTACAGTCGGCTGAAGATTGATCTGTCCAAGCTGCTTGTGGGCATCCTGACTTCAGTCCTCTTCACCCTGGTGTTTGTCCTGGCCGCCAACATCTGCTTCCTCCTTGTGCCCGCTCTTGCGGGAGCCGGCAGCTTCCGGAAACGGGATATCAAATAGAGGAAAAAAGACACTGCAAAGGACTTGCGTCCTCACAGTGCCTTTTTTGTTTTCTGTATTGCTTTTTATATCTGCATGCTTTTGCGAAAATTCTCCTGTCAGCAGGTCTGTTAACAGATCTTGTGGATCCATCCCTCCGGAGCCTCGATGTGGCCCATCTGGATGCCTGTCAGTGTGTCGTACAGCTTCTGGATGGTCGGTCCCATTTTCTCCATACCGCTGGGGAAGCAGATTTCCTTGTCGTGGTCCACGATCTTTCCAACCGGTGAGATGACTGCCGCTGTGCCGCACAGACCGCACTCTGCAAAATCTTTGACCTCGTCCATGCAGACCTCTCTCTCCTCTGTCTTCAGTCCAAGGTAGTGCTCTGCCACATAGAGAAGTGAGCGCCTTGTGATAGACGGCAGGATCGTGGAAGACTTTGGTGTGACAACTGTGTTGTCCTTTGTCACAAAGAGGAAGTTGGCTCCGCCGGTCTCCTCCACCTTCGTCCTTGTAGCTGAGTCGAGATACATGTTCTCGTCAAAACCCTTCTCGTGGGCGTCAACGATGGCGTACAGACTCATGGCATAGTTCAGGCCTGCCTTTACATGGCCTGTTCCGCGGGGAGCTGCCCTGTCGTAGTCACATACGCGGATGATGATTGGCTTTGCGCCGCCCTTGAAGTAGGGTCCTACCGGTGTGGTGAACACGCGGAACTGATACTCGTCAGCCGGCTTCACACCGATAACGGCGTTAGAGCCGAACATATAGGGACGGATATACAAAGTGGCTCCTGATCCGTAGGGCGGAACATAGGCTGCATTCGCCTCTACTACTTTGTGGACAGCCTCAACAAAGCGTTCCTCCGGAAATACCGGCATCTCCAGTCTCTTGGCGGAGGATACCATCCTCTGTGCGTTCAGATCCGGGCGGAACGTAACGATATGTCCGTCCTCTGTGGTGTAGGCTTTCAATCCCTCAAAGCATGTCTGCGCATACTGAAGGACACCGGCACATTCGTTGAGCACAATGTTTGCGTCGGATGTCAGTGTACCCTCATCCCAGGCTCCATCCTTGTAGTTGGAAACGTATCTCTTATCGGTCTGCATGTAAACAAATCCGAGATTAGACCAGTCGATATTCTTTTTTTCCATGGATAATTCCCCCGTTCTGTGTTTTACTAGTCAATGGTTACCTTCTTGATCTTTTTTCATTATAGTACGGTCATTAATAAAATTCAAGAGTGCGCTCTGTTTTTTTGCGATCAATTTCAGAGCCCACTCTGCAGACCCCGGAAAGCCCGGAAATGCTACCGCTCCATCATACTAATAGACTCGATGCCCACGCTTCCGCCGCGCACAACCTCAATGCTCCGAAACTCCTCCTTCATGAGCTTGATCACGGCGTCATTCTTGGTGGCTGTCTGCACGAATTCCAGGAGCAGACTGTCCTTTCCGTAATCAATGACCTTGGCCTTGAAGGTCTCCGCGATCTGGAAAGCCTCCACCTTGTCCTCGGCGCTGCAGTTCCTGACCTTCACGTACAGGATTTCCTTCATCCGCACGAAAATATCTGTAAAGTCGACGACCTTGATGACCTCCACCAGACGGTTGAGCTGCTTTTTGATCTGCTCAAAAGTTTCGTCGTCGCTAACCGTGGCGATGGTCATCCTGGACACCGTGGGGTCCTCTGTCGTCCCCACAGTCAGGCTGTCCAGGTTGTAGGACTTTGCAGAGAAAAGTCCTGAGATTTTCGAGAGAACACCTACCTGGTTCTCCACGTAAAGGGATATCCATCTTTTTTTCATTCCGTTGCTCATTCTACTCTTCTCCTTTCTAGCAGTCCATGATCATTTCCTTCAGTGTGCCGCCGGGCTGTATCATGGGGTACACAAGGTCTTCCGGATCGATGAGAAACTCGATGATATAGGGGGTCTTTTTGCTCTTTGCAGCCTCCTCGAAGGCGGGGCGTATTTCCTCCTTTTTTGTCACCCGGATGCCCTTGGCTCCGTAGCTCTGTGCCAGCTTCACAAAGTCAGGCGTGTAGGGCGGGCAATCCACCTCGCCGCATTTTCCCCGGCAGGCTGCCCCGGATCGCAGACAGGTCATGGAATATCTCTTGCCGTAGAAGAGCTTCTGCCACTGGCGCACCATGCCCAGCACGCTGTTGTTGAAAATACAACTTATAATAGGCAGCTCCTCCAGCACGGCCGTGGCCAGCTCCTGGATGTTCATCTGCATGCCGCCGTCCCCGGAGATGGAGATGACTGTCTTGTCCGGGTTTCCGATCTTGGCCCCGATGGCACCGGGAAGTCCGTAACCCATGGTCCCCAGTCCGCCGGACATGAGAAGCTGCTTCTTGGGCGTCATCTCCAGGAACTGGGAGGTGAACATCTGATGCTGTCCCACATCGGTCACCACAATGGCCTCCTCGAACATCTCATTCATTGTATCCAGAATATCCTTTGGTGTCATGACGGACTTTTTCTTCATAGTCAGAGGGCGCTCCGCCTTCCAGCCCCGGATCTCCTCCTGCCAGTCCTTCGTCTCACAGGGCTCCACGTACTCCAGCACCTTGTCAATGGCCTCCTTTGCATCCGCCACGATAGGGATATCCACCTGCACGTTCCTGGAGATGGCGGAGGTGTCGATGTCAATGTGGACGATCTTGGCCTTGGGCGCAAAGGAGTGGAGCTTTCCCGTGATCCTGTCGTTGAACCTTGTCCCGATGGAGAAGAGCAGGTCACAGGAGTCCACCGCCATGTTGGCCGCATAGGCGCCGTGCATGCCCAGGTTGCCCACAAAAAGGGGATGCTGTGTGGGGAGAGCGCCCCGCCCCATGACCGTGGTCACCACGGGGACATTCGTCTTCTCCACCAGCTCTGTGAAGGCCTCCCCGGCGTGGGCGATATTTACGCCGCCGCCTGCCAGGAACAGAGGCTTCTCCGCCTTGGAGAGCATCTTGATGGCCCGCTTGAGCTGGCCGATATGTACATGGGTGTTGGGCTTGTAGCCTCTTATATTAACCTCGGAGGGATACTCGGCGCTTCCCAGCTCTCCCATCACGTCCTTGGGAAGGTCTACAAGGACCGGTCCAGGGCGCCCTGTCCTGGCGATGTAGAAGGCCTCCTTGATGATCCTTCCTAAGTCCTCCCTGTTGCGCAACGTGACACCGTACTTTGTGATGCTCCTCGTGATGCCCACAATGGCCACCTCCTGGAAAGCATCATTTCCTATGAGGTGCCTGGCCACCTGGCCTGTAAAGCACACCAGGGGAACGCTGTCGTAGTTTGCCGTGGCAAGTCCTGTCACCAGGTTCGTGGCCCCGGGGCCGCTTGTCACCAGACACACGCCCACCTTTCCCGTGGAGCGGGCATAGGCGTCCGCCTCGTGGACGAGAGCCACCTCCTGGCGGGGCAGGATCACCTTGGTGTAATCCTGTTTGTAGAGCTCATCACTGATGTCGATGGTACAGGCGCCTGGATAGCCGAAGATGGTGTCCACTCCCTCCTCCTTCAGCGCTTTCACAAGCAGTTTGTTTCCAGAAATTTTTTTCATACTATACCTCCTTAATGACCGTTATAAACACGGATCATAAAATAAAGAAGCCCTAAGCCGAAAAGCTTAGGGCGAATATCCATCCGTGTTACCACCTAAATTCAGAGACCAGTCGTCTCTGCACTCTGTCAGTACGGGAACTTCTTCGTACTCTGCCGAGCCAGCCGCTCCGATACCGCTTCCCGTAACGGGGGAATACCGTTGGAGTCTACTGCCAGACGCGGTCACAATCTGTATACTGCAGCTATACAGATCCTGCTGCCCGGGTTCGATCCACTGCTCGAAGGCTACTTCCATACATCCATCACGGAGATTTCCACCATCCATCTCCTCTCTTTGCTTCCGGTATCTATGTACTCCTCCTTGTCACTGCATTTATTCAGATAATTTTTCTTATTATAGTTGATATACCCGTCAACTGTCAACTGACTTTTTTATCCTTTTTCACCGTTTTTTATCCATACTTCATCCGGAAATTCTGACTCCGGCGCATCGATATCCACGATGTGGTAGGCCCCGTCCTCATAGTAGGCCGGCTTCATGCCGCCGGTCATAAAGGCCCTAACCAGCTCTTCCTCGGATCGTATCTCCATGGGAAAATAGGTGGCGCATACTCCCACCTTCTCCGGCACATGACAGTCGCTGGCCCCCACAGGTATCAGGTTCAGCTTCTTCGCATAGGCCGCCGCCGTCAGGCAGGCATCCCGGTGGGTGCTGCCGTTCAGCACCTCTATGCCGGACAGTCCGGTCACCTCGTCCAGATGCTCCTCCATCCCTCTTCTGTTATTACGAAAGGGGTGTGCGCTATAGCAGACGCCTCCCTGCTCCCTCACAAGGTCGATAAAGGCCTGGGCGCTGATCCGCTCCCTGGGGTAATCCCTGACGCCGTAGGCGATGATGTCTCCCTGGAGAGAATAAAACTCAATCCCCACAAAAATTGGAAAGCCCGTCTTCTCTGAATACTCCCGTGCGAATTCCCTTATGTCCATGTTGTCATGGTCGGTGATACAGATAGCATCCAATCCTTTTTCCTTCGCAATCTCAACGATTTCCTCCAGTGTAAGGAAGCTGTCGCCGGAATTGCGCATCTCGTGCATATGCAGGTCGATAAACATGCCTGTTCTCCTCTTCTTTTGTCCTGTCTTTCTCCCGCGTTTCCCGGCCCTCTCCTTTGCTTGCTCTCATTTTCTCACGCCTCTGGCCGCCTCCAGTATCCTGCCGCAAACCGCCTTCCAGGATATCTGCGCAAGATCCGGACAGGGCACATGGCCGTCCCGGATGCGCCCGATGCACTCCCCTATCTTGTTCGCCAGGTTTCTTTCAAAGGCCGGCAGATCCTCCTCAAAGGGCTGATCCGTGTCCCTCATCCGGGGCGGTTTCACATAGAAGACAGGCCCATGGGGCACGTAGGTCTCTAAAAAGGGCCGGATACCCGGCAGGTCCGTGACTACCACCTGGCAGCCGCAGGCCAGCGCCTCCATGACCGTCAGGGGGAGTCCCTCATAGAAGGAGGGCAGCACAAAAATATGGCTCTCATTGTACACATCCGCCAGCTTTTCCTGGGGAAGCCTGCCGGTGAAGGTGACAGGCCAGGGACAGGACTTTGCCAGAGAGCGGATGCACTCCAGCTCCCTCTCATCCCCGTTTCCCCCAGCCAGGGTAAGCTGCAGCCCTCTGTCCTCCGGCACCACCAGCCCCAGGCCGCGCAGCAGGCTCGCCGCTCCCTTCTCCTGGCTCACCTTTCCCGCAAAGACGAGGCGCACTGGGTCCGCCGCCGGCTTTTCCCCCTTCCGGAAAAAAATCCCGTCATTGTAGCCCGTCCCAGCGATGAGCACCCGGCTCTCTTCCACTGGGTACACCTTCAGGATCTCCTTTTTTTGCTCCTGATGCAGAGCGAAGATGCCGTCCAGCTCTCCGATACGGCTGCAGATGAATTCTCTCTGAAGATTGTGCTTTCTCATCTGCCGCAGATCCGTGTTGTGACAGAAGCCAAAGACAGGGACATCCCTCACGCAGTCCCTTGTAAGGGCTGTCACAAGATACAGGTGATGGCAGAGGATCAGTTCCGGCCGGAAGGTTCCCACCGCCTCCCTTATGTTTCCCCGAAAGGCCCGCATGTAGGTTTCTGTCATCCCCTCGTCCATGGTGCTGTAGACCGTGCTCTTGTAGGGCATCCTGTCGGACATCCCGGGAATAGCAAAGGGCAGCTCCTCCGAGTGGAAAAAGACGGGGAAAAAATCCACACCCGCAGGGAGGCGTACCTCGTCCTCCCGATACACACCAGCCAGGACCGCCTGCTCATGGCCCTGCCGGTCAAGCCCCCTCACCACCTCCGTGAGGTAAACGCCGCTTCCAGTGCTGTCCGGCTTCTGCGCAGTAATACTCAAAATCCTCATTTTCCCCCGGCAATCCTTTCATAGACAGTGAAATAATATTCCAGATCAAAATAGGTCTGCTCGTCGCTTGTCTTTGTCATCTTCCACTCCGGATCCGCGTCCAGGTCCGGAAACCAGGTGTCCGCATCGTAGGCGTGATCTGTTCTTGTCACGTAGGCTGTCCTGCACCAGGGGAGCAGGCTCCTGTAAATGCTCTCCCCGCCGATGACAAAGATGTCCTCCCGGGGATATTTTTTTAACTCCTCCATGAGCTCCTCCATAGAATGGACGATGACGGCCTCCCCCGCCTGGTAGTTCGGGTCCGTGGTGAGCACAATGTTGATCCTCTTCTTCAGGGGCTGTCCGCCAGGAAAGCTCTCCAGCGTCTTTCTGCCCATAACCACCACTTTTCCCGTAGTAGTCTCCCGGAAAAATTTCATATCCTGGGGAATACTGACAAGAAGTCTGTTGTCCTTGCCAATGGCCCAGTTCTTATCTGCATTTACGATCAAATTCATAACGTCCTCCTTATTTTCTCCCCTGTTTTATATAGCTACCGGTATATTCTTAATCTGCTCATGGGTGTTGTAATCAATGAGCTTCACATCATCCGGCGTGAAGTCATAAAAGTCCTTCACCTCCGGGTTGAGCCAGAACCGGGGAGCCGCAAAGGGCTCCCTGGCGATCAGCTCCTCCACCATGGGGATGTGCCTGTCGTAGATGTGGGCGTCCGCAATCACGTGGAGCAGTTCGCCTGCCTGCATGTCGCACACCTGGGCCAGCATGTGGAGCAGCACCGCGTACTGGCACACATTCCAGTTGTTTGCCGTCAGCACGTCCTGGGAGCGCTGGTTCAGGATACCGTTCAGGGTGAGCCTGTCGCTGTCCTTTTCCCTGGTCACATTGAAGGTCATGCTGTAGGCGCAGGGATAGAGCCCCATCTCGTGGAGGTCCTGGTGCACGTACATGTTGGTCATGATGCGCCTGCTGTAGGGGTTGTTCTTCAGATCATAGATGACCCGGTCCACCTGGTCCATCATCCCCTCCTTATACTGGTGCTTCACCTGCATCTGATAGCCGTAGGCTTTCCCGATGAACCCGTTCTCATCTGCCCAGCTGTCCCAGATGTGGGAGTGGAGGTCGTGGATGTTGTTGGATTTCCGCTGCCAGATCCACAAAAGCTCGTCCGTGCAGCTCTTGATGGCTGTCCGGCGCAGGGTCAGGGCCGGAAATTCCTTTGACAGGTCGTACCTGTTCACCACGCCAAATTTCTTGATGGTGTAGGCGGAGGTTCCGTCCTCCCACACAGGGCGTACCTTCTCTCCCTCCGTGCTGGTGCCGTTGTCTATGATGTCCCGACACATATGGATAAATACTTGATCTGCGTAACTCATATTCTCCTCCGTTCTCCTCCGCATGCTGTCTGTCCGTGTCTGTCCGGCCGTCTGTTCTGGCCGCAGACATTGTTTTGCGGACACTATGAGTATTATAGCAGTTTGGGGCCGCTTCTTCAACCACTGCTGAACCTTCCTGCAGACGAACAAAAGGGAAGCTATTTTCATCAGCTTCCCTTTTCCCGTTCTTGTTATTTTCTTTTGTTATTCTCTTTTGCTGTTCCCGTCTGGCGCGGCAGTCTCCGGGCTAACTGCAGCACTCCTTGAGAATTCCGTCCAGCGCACTGGCGCTGCTGCTGTGGGATCGCTCCACGCGCACATCATGGCGCTCCGCCTCCCTGAGTGCGCAATGAACCATCTTGTGGGCCACAGTGGATGTGAAAAGAATGATCAGGTCCGGCTGTCCGATCTGTGTCTTCAGATTGCCGGCCATCCTCGTAAATACCTTTGCCTTACATTTATACTTTCTGCAGATTTCCTTGTACTGACATTCCATCCGCTCGTTTCCGCCTATGATGACAACGCTCATGTCCGCCCTCCTTTCATCCGGGCCGCCTGCTGCCTGCTATTCTGCCGCTTTCGCCAGGGCCTCTCCGGCCTTCTCACATGCATTGAGGGCCTCCTCGTCGGGCGTCTCGTTTGCGATCACGCCCTGTCCGCCGACGAGCGTGGAACCGGCTCCCTTCATCCTGTCCTCCCAGGTACGCATCCACTCTCCGTCGCCCCAGCCATAGGAGCCAAAGAGAAGGATCGTTTTCCCGGAAACCATGCCCTCCAGGGCCTGCACGAAGGGCTCCATCTCGGACTCCTCCAGCTCCTCCGCACCCATAGATGGGCATCCAAGGGCAAATACATCCCCCGCGGCGATCTTTTCCGGGTCCGCCTGATCCACAGACAGAAGCTCCGCCTCCGCCCCGCCTTTCTCGATGCCCTTTACAACAGCCTCTGCCATGGCCTGCGTGTTTCCGGTTCCGCTCCAATATACAACTGCTATGCTCATAGTTTCTGTATCCTCCTTGCCTTTTGAGAAATCGTCAGGCTGCCCGGACGGCGATCTCACTCATCTCTTTTCCCTGGAGGAGCTCTCTTACAGCACAGTCCCTGGCCCTATCGTAGGCCCGGAACAGCTCCTTCGCCCCGTCCGGATCGTGATATACCTTCCAGTAGCCTGACAGCAGATAATCTCTTCCGCCATTCTGGATAAATCCTTCCACATCGGCCAGAGGGTAGTCCAGGAAAACGCCGATCTCATGGGGAAAGACCATCTCCTGACCGGCATACATGCCAATCCTGTCCGCCAGTCTCTCCAGCATTCCTTCGGCGGTGCCCTCCGCATAGCCAAAACCCGCCAGAAATTCCACATTTTCCCGGCGGCTTATATGCCGCTCAAAGGTGACCTTCCTGTACAAGAACACAAGGCATCTGTCTTTTCTTGCAGCCAGCACCCTGTAGGATATCCCTGTCCCAGCCAGCACCTTCTCAAGCATCTCTCCCGCCTGGAAGGGAAGATTGATGATGGCGGCGGCCTTGATCCCCTTCAGGAAGGGGGCACACTGTAATACAAGCTGTGATCGGAGTCTTTGCTCCCGGTCACATTCGAACAGAAGATATGAGATCACTTCAACCGGCATAGGTTCCTCCAATATTTTGAAATTGATTATCATTTGCTTTTATTAATATACCATAAATGAAAACGCCTTTCAATATTTATATTGATAAATTTTCTCAATACAGTTCCGGCGCATAAAAAAGTGGCCCGTCCCGTCAGGGATCAGCCACATTGTACAGCACCTTGTCCAGCATTTTCCGCAATGCCTGCACTTCCTTTTTTGTCATGCCGATGGTCAGCCTCTTGTCCACCTTTTTCCGGTCAGCCTCCATCCGCCTGCGGATGTCGTAGGCCTTCTCAGTCAGGTAAATTTTTTTGCACCGCTTATCCTTTGTGCTGGGAACGATCAGGATGTACCCCTTCTCGTCCAGCCGCTTCAAAAGCCCTGTCACCGTGGGGTTTTTGAGGCTGAGAGCCCGCTCCACATCCTTCTGGTTGATCTCCTCCTTCCAGCTGTGGAACAGATAGTCCAGCACCGCACACTGGGACGCCGTAATACCCAGCGCGCGCAGGCTGTTGTTGACCTCTTTCTCATATACGTTGTTGATCTGTTTGAACAGAAAACCAAGGGGGCGTTTTTCCTGCATGTGATCACCCTTTCTCTATTTGGCCGCTCCCTGCAGAGCGTGGAACACTCTGGCCCGCCCCAGTACCCTGGCAATCGTATAGTAGAGCAGGATGTCTATGGGAAGGAGGATTGCCTCCTTCAACACTCTGGCCGGCAGAAGAGCCCCAAAGGCATT
>CAZZBJ010000006.1:37359-38729 GCA_964652805.1 uncultured Mordavella sp.
ACGGTGAGCCAGTAGGTGTTGAGGAGCAGATTGACAAACACCGTCACCAGCGCATTTGCCGCAATGACTCTCTTCAGGCTGAGGGGGCGCTTGTAGAGCGCCGCACCGTAGATCACGCCGCCCAGGAGAGCGCTCACCGTAAATCCGGGAAAAAACGCTCCCACCGGCTTCACCAGATATTTCGCAATGTCCGCCAGAGCCGCCAGAAGTCCGCCCGCCGCCGGCCCGAAGAGCATGCCGGTCAGCTCGTTGGGGATAAAGGCAAAGCCGATCTTCAGAAAGTCCCCCACCTGCACAGTGGCGCAAAAACCAAGGACCACCGCCAGGGCCAGCATCATGGCCATGACCGAGAGCTTCCTCACATCCTGCAGCTCCCCGAGAGAGTCTGCAAACAGCTGTCTCGTTTTTTTCATAAAAAAATACCTCCTTTCGAAGTAGTCCTTAAAGCTACCCATAAGCAGGTATTTCTGTCTATGTGTAGCAGCGGGATGCGGAACATGTACCGCAAGCACTCTTGCTTTTCGTCCGGCTGGCAACTCCCCGTCCATCCGGCACTTAACGCACATCTTCCTACTCTGCTTCGTCTGTTTGATTGTTTACAGGGTCATTGTAGCACACTTTCCCCGCCAGGGCAATGCCGCGGGGAAAGATAGTCTCTCAAGTTTGTCTCAGAAGCTGATCACAGAAGTCTGTCTCAAAATCCGGCCCCAAATCTAGTAGCTGCGGATCACGCTGCTGATCTCCTGCACAGGCTCCAGCTTTTTCAGATCCTCCAAGGCCTCGCTCATATGGTACTCCTTCACGTCCTCGGTGACGATGACAAGTTCCGCGCTTTCCTTTGTGATCACCTTCTGCACCACCTTGGAGATACTCACCTTGTGCCCGCCAAGCTCTCCGGCAATGGCCGCCAGTACGCCGGGACGGTTGATCACCTGCATGCGAATGAAGAACTTATTTTTCACATCCCGAAACTGCTTCACCGGCACAGAGCGATAGCAGCCGCAACCGATCCTTCCCGTGCAGCCGTACTCCATGTTCCGCATCACGTCGATGATATCCCCCACCACAGCGCTGGCCGTGGGAAACTCCCCGGCTCCCCGTCCGTAGAACATGACGTCGTCCACTGCGTCGCCGTGGACAAAGACCGCATTGAAGGCGCCTCTGATCGTGGCAAGGGGATGGTGTGCCGGGAACAGCATGGGACACACATAGGCCTCAATCTGCTCCTGTCTCTCCCTGGCAATACCCAGGAGCTTGATCACGCAGTCAAATTCCTTGGCGTATTTTATATCGCTGGAGGAGATTTTTGTAATCCCCTCCGTATACACGTCGTCAAAGACTACCGGAGAGTGGAAGGCTATGGAGGCCAG
>CAZZBJ010000007.1:0-37904 GCA_964652805.1 uncultured Mordavella sp.
TGTCAGCTTGCCGGTAATGCGGGAGGCGGTGGCCATTCAGATGACCTGGGTGGGAGCTCCCACCATCTACTACGGCGACGAGGCGGGCCTGTGCGGATTTACAGACCCGGACAGCCGCAGGACCTATCCCTGGGGCAGAGAGAACAAAGAGCTGATCGAGTACCACAGGGAGCTGATCCGCATACACAAGAACTACGAGGTGTTCCGGACCGGGTCTATCCAGTGGCTTGTGAAGCAGGACAATGTGCTGGCATACGGTCGGTTTGACGACACAGACCAGTTCGTTATCGTCATCAATCACAGCAGCGAGCTGCGGGAGGTGCGGGTGCCGGTGTGGGTGATCGGCGTGCCCGTGAAGAGCAGTATGCGCAGGCTGATTTACTCTTACGAGGGGGGCTACACCATGGAGTTCGACGAGATCCACGTCATCGACGGAGAGATCGTGGTGAACATGGGAAGTCACTCCGTGCTGATCGCAAAGAATAAGAAATTTTGATGAAAAAGAGCTGTCCGCCAGTCATACACTGAGGTTCAGCTCCTGAAAGTTTTCTGGGTTTTATGCCGAAAGTGGAGGACCATTGTGTTCCTCACAGTCTATCCAGGCGTCAGGCGGTTATGTCCCCGCAGGCGCCTGGTAGCGGGAGAGATCCAGATGTTCCAGATCCGGTCCTTGCTGGAAATAGTCTTCTCCTAGATATAGCCCGAGTACAGTGATAAGCGCCTCCAGGCGGGGGGTAGGAACGGCAAGCTTTTTTCCCAAGTGGACACAGGGGACTAGGCCATAGGGCAAGTCCTCGGTGAAGTATCGGTGCTGTAGGGTCTGAGGGCCTTTGGTGACTCCGTAGGCGGGCGTGCGATGGAATACCTCGTAGAGACTGGAGCGGGACTCCGGCCAGAAGGAGTTGAGCAGCTCCAATTGTGTGGTGGCGGGTACGCCGCAGGCCTGGGCCACGGCCATCCGCTCCTGATCGATGGCCGCTATTGTCCGTGTCACTCCATGGGTCGCGCCGGTGCCAAAGAGAAGAAAATCTTCCCCGTTGTCAATCCGGGTCAGGTTGAACAGGGCAAGGGGACCGTGAGCCATCGGGTTTGCATTGTTTAAGGAGGTCTCCAGTACGCTGGAGGCAGGGAAAAACTGGGGGAAGAGAGGGGTGAGGCGGGAAAGGAGCCGCCCTGTGTCCTCTGGGCGGACACAGGCGAGGACAACATGCTGTTTGATAGTCTTCAGATACACCGACTCGGGGGTTGGGGAGTTGCAGAGAATTAACTGACCGGAGGTCTCGGCGATAAGGCAGTCCTGCTCTGCTGCCTCCGCCCCCAGTTCCAGGTCAAACTCTACCGCGCCCCAGCAGCAGTTTGTTACCAGGATACTTTGTCTTTGACGCAGCAGACCCCGCAGGTGGGTGGCCAGAGGGCGATGGCCATCGGCGGTAGTACAGACCAATAGTATATCACTGTCCGCTGCCTGGGCCAGATTTGTGGTTATTGGTACTTGGTAACGCCCCTCCACCGCACCACTGGCTTGAATCCCGTCTTGAAGGGGAGTCAGACGGGCCGGGTTTCGGTCATAGAGGATTACTTCTTGGCGCAGTGCGGACAGCAGTGCGCTGTATGCCTTTCCTGTATTGCCTGCTCCTAGGATGCCAAATTTCATAAATAGACCCTCCTATCTCTATGTTGATTTCTTGTCTGACCTCTGGCATTAAGGCAGAGGAGTCTATAGAAGAATCGAATAGTGGAACTCATCCGCCCAAGTAGAAATCTTACATCTTTAATCTAATTAGAACATAAACTAAATCAGATTGCAACCAGTGCGCATTTTGGATCCCAAAGAAAAAAATAAATAGTTGTCTGTTCCCCGCTTTTTCTGTTGGACAGGTTATTATCATTGTATTACAATAAAATATAATATAAATGATATCATGAGGAGGAAATGCTGTGTTGATTTGGCTCTTTCTCCCGGATCTAACAACTTTGTTACTTTTATATTTATATTTCGGCCTACAGCGATTAAAACCGTGTAACTATTATAAAAATTTCATCACAGGAGGTTTTTTGTATGGATGTACTGCAAGAGAAGCGCTCCAATTCGGAACTGCGGGGTTATGTGAAGGAGCGGATCCGCCGGATGCGGGAGTGCATGGATGCGAAGGGCGTGGATGTGTCCATTCTGCTGCGCCCAGAGAATGTGTTCTATTTCAGTAACTTCAACCCCATTATCATCAGCCATGTCCCCTATTTTATTATCACAAAAGACGATGCGTTTTTGTTGGTCCACAGCATCCGCCATGATCATGCGGTGAACGAGGGTGCGGTGGATCGGGTGTTGTGCTATGGCAAATGGGGAGCCACTCAAGCCATTGCGATAGATGCCATGGACGCCATGCGGGAACTGTTGGGGGGTGAACCCCTTACCGTGGGCGTGGAAGGTGACTACGCCAGTATGAATTTCTTGAATCAACTGAAGACCAAGCTCCGTGTAAAGACGTATGTAGATGTGTCTCAGGATGCCGTGGAACTGCGGTTGATCAAGGATCCGCATGAGATTAAAATGTGTCGGATCTCCGGCGAGCTGGTCGACCTGGGAGTTACCCGGGCCATCCAGGCTCTTGAGGAAGGAGCCAGTGAGGCCCGCGCCGCTACTGAGGGGCAGTATGCCATGCGTTTGCGCTGGCATGAGAAGTACCAGCAGTACGAGGTTTCCGGCTTCTCCAATTCGGAAACGGCGGATATTGACACGTTGGTGGTTTGGTGCATGTCTAATGAGCGGCTCAACTATGGCTGTGATTGCCCTACTGGTTATGTGCCCATGCCCGGCGACCTGACCATGCCCATGAGCTGGGCCCGGATTGGGGGCTATAATGTGGAAAATGAGCGTACCGTCATTGTGGATCACGTAAATGAGGAGCGTGTTCGAGCCTATGACGCCATGTTGCGAGCGCGGGACAGCATTTTCCAGATGCTCCGCCCCGGCACGATTTTTGAGGATCTGTACTTTGCCGCTATGAAAGAATATGAAGATGCGGGATTCGGATCCATCTTGCCCGGACGTTGTGGCCATGGTATGGGTCTGTCCACCCACGAGTTCCCCTCAGTTACCAAGGGGAACAAAGCGGTCCTAGCCCCCGGCATGATTCTGACTGTGGAGCCCGGTCTGATGAGCGCCCAATTGGGTGCGGTGCGCCATAGCGATACAGTTTTGATCACTGAGGATGGCTTTGAGTTTCTGACCCAGTCCTCCCGGGATAAGATTATCATCAAAAAACAATAAAACCAACCACCAATCAAAAGAATACCGACTCCATCGGAAAGACGGAGTCTGGAGAGGAGTTGTTAACTTATGACGAAAAAAGAACGCATTCAGGCCGCGATCCGAGGGGAAAAACCAGACAGGATGCCCTACTCTTTCTGGAGTCATATGCCGGGCACCGATCTGGATCCAGAGGCCATCTCCCAGAAGACATATGAATTTTATAAGAAGTACGACTTTGACTTTGTCAAGACCATGAACAACGGCATGTATCCCATTGAGGACTTTGGGTGCACTGTAGACTACTCAGAGATTGTCAAGGGTGGCGTGGCAAAGGTGGTCAGCACCCCTATCGCTGACCCAGAGGATTGGCACAAGTTGACGGTGTGCCCCTGTACTCAGGGTAGCAATGCTCGAGAACTACGCCATCTGCAGCTGGTTCTGGACAAGTTGAAAGGGGAAGAGGTCCCCGTCGTCTTTACCGTGTTCACTCCCATTACCATTGCCGACAAGATCTGTGGTGGGAAATTGTTCTCCTACATTCGGGAGGGACATGGAGAAGACGTGAAGGCGGCGTTGGAGGTTATCGCCGAGACCACCGCCCAGATGGCATCAGCAGCCATCGAGATGGGAGCCGACGGGATTTTCTATGCCTCTCAAATGAGCAGTTATGATAAGTGCACCGAGGCGGAGTACCGGGAGTATGGTACGCCCTATGACCTGCGGGTGCTGGAGGCCGCTGGGAAGGGCTGGATGAACACGATCCACTGCCATGGCAATAACATCATGTTTCAAATTCTCAAAGGCTATCCAGTGCAGATTTTTAACTGGCACGTCTGGGAGACGCTGCCTGCGTTAGACGAGGCCTATGCCCTGACTGGAAAGTGCCTGATGGGTGGTCTGAACCGCACTGACATCACCCAGAGTAACCGGGGCGCCATTCAGAACCAGATTTACGAGTGCTTCAAGTTGCTGGGCGGGCGGAACCAGATTTTGACTCCGGGATGTGTTATCCGCTATCCCCTAGATGATGAGATGCTCTCCTTTATCGGAAAGATCCGAAATGAAATAGAGGCAGTATTTGATCGTTCTTGACATTGCTGAATATACCCTGGGTGGGTAACTTGTATCCAGTTGGAATATGATTGCTCAGTGCCTGCCGTGAAATGAACAGCTAACTAGCCGTCCAGGTAAAGGTGCGCTCTTTTGCCGTAACTAAAACCGAAAACCTACTTCAGATGGGAGTCAAAATATCATGAATCAAGTCTTATATCAAAATCATCTTGAAATTTTAAAGAAAGAACTGTTGGTGGCTCTGGGCTGTACCGAGCCCATCGCCATTGCTTACGCTGGCGCCAAGGCGCGTCAGATGCTGGGTGAGATGCCTGAGCGTTGCGTGGTCAAATGCAGCGGAAATATCATCAAAAATGTAAAGGGCGTCATTGTCCCTAATTCCGGCGGGATGAGGGGCATTGATGTGGCGGCCACCCTGGGCATTGTGGGCGGTGATCCGGAGCGGGAGCTGGCCGTGCTGGAGACCGTGACACCGGAGGATATCCGGGTCGCTCAAAAGCTGGTGCGACAGGGTTTTTGTACCTGTGAGCTGGTGGAGGGGGTGGACAGTCTTTATATTGTGGTGGAGTTGGAAGGGGGTGGACATACCGACAAAATCGAGATCCAAGAGCACCACAATAACATTACCTATATGGAGCTGGATGGGAAAATCCTGCTAGATCGTCGCCCTGACCCCAATCAGAAGAAAAAGAAGACGGGAGCGGATCGGATGCTCCTCAACGTGGAAAATATACTGGAATTTGCCGATGCGGTGCGCATGGAAGACGTGGAGGCGTTGATCGGCCGACAGATTGCCTATAATACCGCCATCTCCGACGAGGGGCTGAAGGGGAAATATGGTGTGAAGATTGGTCGTATCCTGATGGAGAACGCCCAGAGTGTCAGTGGTCTAAATCGGGTCCGGCTGCGGGCCCGAGCTGCTGCGGCTGCGGGCAGTGATGCCCGGATGGGCGGTTGTTCCCTGCCAGTGGTGGTCAACAGCGGCAGTGGGAACCAAGGCATCACCGTGACTATGCCCGTTGTGGTTTATGCCGGGGAATGGAATGTGGACCGGGATTTGTGCTACCGTGCCCTGGTGCTGAGTAATCTGATCAGCGTCCACCAGAAGAAGTATATCGGTAGTCTCAGCGCCTACTGTGGAGCCACCAGTGCCGCCATTGGGGCGGCCTGTGGCGTAGCCTATATGATGCTCAAGCGGAGGGGAGAGCAGGAGTGTATCTATCAGATTCTGTGCGATACTATCACCAATAGCATCGGAACTCTGGGTGGTATGGTATGCGACGGGGCCAAGGCCAGCTGTGCGGCCAAAATTGGCTTAGCGGTAGAGAACGCCCTGATGGCTCTGGAGCTGAGTCTGGAGGGTAATGTATTTCAGCCCGGCGAGGGCATGACCATGGAAAATCCAGAAGACACGATCGCGGCGGTAGGCCGTATGGGCCGGGTGGGCATGAAGAGCACTGACGTGGAGATACTGAACATCATGCTGGGGAACTGAATCTTTCCTGGGGAAAAGGCATGCTGCAAGAGAAGTGAGGAGATTGCGGAACTGCGGGTTATTATTATTTACGAGAGGGCGTGTACTTTGAAACGCCAGAAAATCAATATTTCTGAGATGAAAATATGTCAAGCATTTTTGAAAATGCCCCCAAAAAACTTTAACATTAGCCCCGGTTGATATGACGTTTCGTACAGCCCAGAGTAAGAGCTGCTCGATCCTTGTTTCCGGTGGGATGATTATACCATATCCGGCACATTTTTTTGTTTATGTACACTAAGACATTATCGCAAATAGTTTATAAAAATCAATATTTCCGAGGCGAAAATATTGACTTTTCAACATTTCATTATTATAATATCTTATAACTTTGTCATTTCTGTTGTTCGGGGGCGTCAAAGGGGATTTGTTCGGTATCGTTGCCTGGTAGTTTAAAGCACCTCCCTGACAGTGAAGGAGTCTTTGGTAGCCAAGTACATCTTTTTGAAGCGCTTCAATTTTGTGTGCTATGTCTCCATCAGCGAACTGGACTATAGCCGCCGCGTCAACGACGCCATAGTTTCCAGTGCTAGCAAGACGCTGGAATATCCCTCTTTTCCGGCATTGCAAAGAGAAGTCTGCTCCTTTGTCTTAGAGCATGTTGGAGAAAAATTCATAGGAGACGATCTGGTCTGCCGCAGACTTATTATGGATAGTCGTGTCACCAAGTACTTGGGTGCGTCAGCGCTTATTCTGTCCAAAATAGCAACGGAAAGGACTGTTGAATGGGATTTCTCTTCTTCGGAGGGTTATCTGCATATTCAGAAAATAAGTGATAGGAGGAAAGGTATATGAAAAAAATTTTATCTCTTGCCCTTAGCCTTGTGCTCAGCCTGGGCCTGCTTAGCGCCTGCGGTAGTGAGAGCAGCAGTGAGAGCAGCAGCGAGAGCAGCGAAGAGCTGAAGACCGTCACCTGGGCCAACAGCAGCGACATCTCTGGACTGGATCCCAGAAATGGTACTTCCACCATTACTGCCAGTATTTTGGCTTCCCTGTACAGCACCTTGGTCAAGACCGATCCTACGGGTCAGATCGTGTGCGACGCGGCGGAGAGTTATGAACAGGTGGATGATACGACCTGGTACTTCACGCTACGGCAGGATGTGTACTTCACCAATGGGGATCAGATGACTGCCAACGACGTGGCCTATACCATCAACAGCCTGAGGGATTCGGAGGCAAGCTACTCTTTGTCTGGGGATTTTTCCTTTATGCAGGTGGAGGTACTTGGAGATTTTGAGTTCAATATCATCACCGATTATGCTTTCCCAACCCTACCTCTGCGGCTGAACTATATCAAGATTATTCCTGCCGATTATGTGGAGGAAGTGGGAGACGAGGGCTTTGCTGAGGCACCCATCGGCTCCGGTCCTTTCAAGTTTGTCTCTTGGACCAAGGATCAGAGTGTGGTGCTGGAGAAGAATCCTGACTATTACGGAGATGTGCCCGAGATTGATCAGTTGATTTTTGAGGTGATTCCTGAGGCTGCCGACCGGGTGGCGGCTCTTCAGAGTGGAGAGGTGGATATTATCTGCAACATACCCACTTCCCAGGCTGAGTATCTTGAGAGCTTGGACGGGATCACGGTTGTGGGACAGCCTTCTACCCGCTTAGTGTGGCTGCAGTTCAACCTGGTGGGCGAGGAGACTCCTCTAGATGATGTCCGGGTACGTCAGGCTTTCAACTATGCTGTGGATCGGGACTCTCTAATTGAAGGCGTCCTGGATGGCTATGCTGTCAAAGTGGCTTCGATCTCCACTCCTGAATATGAGGGCTATGATCCTGATGTCGAGGGCTACACCTATGATCCCGACAAAGCCCTTGAGCTGCTGGCCGAAGCCGGCTATGCCGATGGATTTTCCATCGAGTGCTCCGTTACCTCCGGCCTGCTCAACGGGACGGATGTGGTGCAGGCCATTGCCGGTCAGTTGGCTGAGGTAGGCATTGACATGACCATTACCGAGGTGGATTCTACCACTCAGCGCGAACAGATTGCCGCAGGAACCGTGGCCTCCACATTCCTCCAGGGATTAGGCGGCCCCTACAGTGACATCAACTTGATCGCTACCATTGCCTTCACTGAGGGTGCCCGGTATTGTACTTGGGTGGATCAGGAGTTTATGGATTTGGCTGCCGAAGCGGCTTCTGAGATGGATGCCGATGTCCGGAACGAATTGTACAGCCAGATGCAGCAGATGATGGTAGAGAAGGCACCGGCTCTGTGGCTATATCAGCAGGACACTCTGTATGCTTATAATTCCGCAAAAGTTCAGGGGTGGACGGCTCGTACCGATGAGGTCGTGCTGATGGACGGCGTCACTGTGACGCAGTAAGTCCAGTGTCCTGCGGGAGCAACTAAATATCTGCGGATGGTGCAGTGTTTTCATGCCTTTGGGCTCAAGAGGCGCACCTGTGTAGAACATGGGTGCGCCTTTTTCTATGTTTGTTTTGAAGTAAAATCCGGCTTTGCTCCGCCTGCCGTAGTATTGAAAGGTTGATAACATGGGGAAGTACTTACTGAAACGGCTTTGGCAATCTGCCATTGCAATTCTGGGCATTACTGTCGTTGTATTTGTGATTCTGCACCTCACCGGCAATCCGGTGGAGTTGATGGTTTCCCCTACCACGTCGAAGGAACAGATGGAAATCCTAGCAGAGGAGATGGGATACAACGACCCGCTGCTCATTCAATACGTGCGCTTTTTGAAGGGGGCGCTGGTGGGGGACTTTGGTACCTCCTATTACTATAACGAGCCTGCCATGGAGGTGGTGCTGGAGCGGGTGCCGGCCACCTTGACGTTGGCTTGTGCGGCTCTATTGATCTGCGTGGCGCTAGGTGTGCCGGCGGGCATTTTGTCGGCTGTGAAGCGCAATAGCATGTCTGACGCAGTCATCCGGGTGTTGGCTCTATTAGGCCAGTGCATGCCTGCCTTTTGGTTGGGTATGATACTCATTATGCTCTTTGCGGTCCAGCTCCAATTGTTGCCCACCGGCGGTGCGGACGAGGGGTTGCGATCCCTGATCCTGCCTGCCTTTACCCTAGGTCTGTTTTCGGCAGCCACTATCTGTCGGCTGTTGCGTAGCGACATGATCGAGGTGTTGGGGAAGGAGTACATTGACGTATGCAAGGCCAAAGGCCTGCCTGCTCGGAAGATCATCAGCAAGCATGCGCTGAAGAACGCCCTGAGTTCTATCCTCACTATGCTGGGCATGCAGTTCGCTTCCTTGCTGGGGGGGTCTGTTATCACGGAGACTGTCTTTGCCTGGCCCGGTGTAGGGAGACTGGTTATTCAGAGTATCACCTCCAGTGACTTTGCGGTGGTGGAGTGTGTCGTGTTCCTGATGGCCGTGGTGTTTGTAGTAATCAATTTTATCGTGGATATTCTATACTGTGTGATTAATCCGCGCATTCGTTTACAGTGAGAGGGGGGAGCTTTATGGGAAAAGGTTTTAAGGATGTCTGGATCAGCCTGCGTCGCAGCAAGACGGGGATGGTCGGATTGATTCTGGTACTGATTATTATCTTCTGCGCCATTTTTGCCCATGTGCTGGCTCCTTGCGATCCCATGGAACAAAATCTGATGAACAAGCTGGCCGACCCTATCTGGGGGGAAGGGGCTATTGAGGGGCATCTGCTGGGCACGGATCAGTTGGGGCGTGACATTCTCTCCCGGTTGCTGTATGGCTCCCGGGTGACTTTGATCGTGGCTCTGGCTGGTACGATGGTAGGCGGTATTGTGGGCGTGGTTCTGGGCAGCTTGGCCGGCTACTACGGGAAATGGGTGGATGCGATCATCATGCGTCTGGTAGATATCCAGTTGTGTTTTCCCTTTACCTTGCTGGCTTTGTTCATCGCTGCGGTGTTGGGTTCCAGCCTGGGCAACGTTATCCTGATTGCTGGTATTACCAGTTGGGTGCGATACGCCCGACTGGTCCGGGGAGAAATTTTGGGCATCAAGGAGATGGAGTATGTGGAAGCCATCCGCGCCACCGGTGGCACAGATATCCGGATTATATTCAAACATATCCTGCCCAATATTATCAGTTCGGTTATCGTCATCGCTACTCTGGAGATGGCGAAGATTGTCCTGATCGAGGCTTCTCTCAGTTTCCTGGGTTATGGCGTGCCCATTACTGTCCCTACCTGGGGGCGTATGCTCAGCGAAGCGCGGACTAATATCCTAACCAATCCGTGGCAGTGTATTTTGCCTGGACTGTGTATTACTCTTACTGTTCTGGGCGTCAACCTGCTGGGGGATTGGTTGCGAGATTATCTGGATCCCAAGTTGGATGTATAAAGGGGGAGTGAGATCATGACTGACCAACTATTGCTGTCCGTAGAGGACCTGAGCGTTGTTTTTAAAACCAAGAATGGCTCTGACGCCGCAGTCAACCATATCAGCTTCTCTCTGCGGAAAGGGGAAAAGCTGGGGTTGGTGGGAGAGTCCGGATCAGGCAAGAGTGTGACTTCCAAAAGTATTATCCGTCTGCTGGCCAGCCCGCCGGCTCAGATTACTGGGAGCATCCGCCTGAACGGTGAAGAGCTGCTCACCAAGTCAGAGCGACAGATGTGCGAAATCCGGGGTAATAAAATTTCTATGGTTTTCCAGGAACCCATGGTCAGCCTGGATCCCCTGTTTTCTGTTGGCGACCAGTTACGTGAGGTGGTCCTCCTGCACAAAAAGGTAAGCCGAGGGGAGGCCGACCGGCAGGCTGTGGAAATGTTGCGGATGGTGGGAATCCCTAGCCCGGAGACTCGCCTGAAGCAGTACCCCTTCGAGTTGTCTGGTGGCATGCGTCAGCGGGTGATGATCGCCATGGCCCTGTTGTGCGATCCGGAGTTACTCATTGCGGATGAGCCCACCACCGCCCTAGATGTGACTATCCAGGCGCAGATTCTAGATTTGTTGCGTTCTATCAACGAGAAGCTGGGCACATCCATTATTTTGATCACCCATGACCTAGGAGTGGTGGCTTCCATGGTGGACACCGTGGCTGTCATGTACTGTGGCTATATTGTGGAAAAGGCGGACGTGTATACCATCTTCCGTGATCCGCTTCATCCGTATACAGAGGGTCTGCTGCGATCAATCCCTCGTATGGACGATACCCAGGGGGAACTGCGGACCATTGAGGGAACGATTTCCAGTATTTACAACATGCCGGATGGTTGCGCCTTCCACAACCGTTGTGGCCAGTGCCGGACAATCTGTCAAAAGCAGAAGCCCCCGGTTGTCCAGATTGAAGAGGGTCACCTGGTCCAGTGCTGGAAATACACCAATCAGTGGGAGCAGGCTCAGTCGGCTCAGGTTGGAGAAGGGGGGAGCGAGCATGTCTGAACGTCCAGTCCTTTTAAAGGTAGAGAATGTTAAAAAGTGGTTTCCTGTGCATAGGGGCGTCTTTGCGAAGGTTACACAGTATGTCAAAGCGGTGGACGGCGTCTCCCTGAGTGTTCGAGAAGGCGAGACCCTAGGTATTGTGGGAGAGTCCGGGTGCGGCAAATCCACTCTGGCTCGGGTAATGATGCGCTTGCTAGAGCCCACCGAGGGGACGGTGTACTTCCAAGAGCAGGATATGACCCATGCCGAGAAAAAAGAATTGCGCCGAATGCGCCAGAACATTCAGATTATTTTTCAGGACCCGTATGCCTCCTTGAATCCACGGCAGCGGGTATCCGATATTCTCAGTGAGCCCTACGAAATCCATCACTTGGGGACAAAGCAGGAAGCCATGAAACGGGCCGAGGAGCTGCTGGATCTGGTGGGACTGTCCCAGGACAGCATGCGCAAGTTTCCCCATGAATTCTCCGGGGGACAGCGCCAGCGACTGTGTATCGCGCGGGCCTTGGTGGTGAATCCTAAATTGATTGTGTGTGACGAGTGTGTCTCGGCCTTGGACGTGTCTATTCAGGCGCAGATCATCAACTTGCTGACCCGCCTGCAGCAACAACTAGGCATTGCTCTAGTCTTTGTTTCCCACGACTTGCGGGTGGTTCAGCACATTTCCAGCCACGTGGCGGTGATGTATCTGGGTAAGGTGGTGGAGTATGCGAACAAGACGGAGTTCTTTGCCAATCCTACCCATCCTTATACAAAGGCGCTGCTGTCAGCTGTCCCCTTGCCCGATCCCTTGCTGAAGCAAGAGCGCATTATCTTACAGGGGGATTTGCCCAGCCCTATAGCGGTCCCGCCGGGCTGTCCCTTCCATCCACGTTGCTTTGCGGCCAAGCCAGAGTGCAGTTCTATTGTCCCGCAGGCCCAAACGATTTCCAAACAAGGTCATATATGTGGTTGCCTGCTGTGCGACCAGCCGTATGCGTAAGGAGGTAATTCGATGAATTCACAATATGAGCATGCCTATTGTCAAGTATCTGGCTCTCCCTTTGAGAGGGGCGTCCAGCAGGGCCAGGAACTGTCCGCCGCTATCCGGCGCAATTTAGAGGCAGTCCATCATAAGCTGGAACAGGAGAAGGTGAACATGGAGGCCTATCAAAGCTTTGTGGCTCAAAATCTCAAGTTCTTTCAAAACAGCCGCCCGGAAATGGCTGAAGAAATCCAAGGCATTGCCCAGGGCAGTGGCTTACCGTTAAGTGAAATATTGTTGTTGAATATCCCTGCTTATTACCTGTGTGAAACTTTCCGGCACATCACTCAGGAGTGTAGTATGCTGTGCGTTCGGGGCAAGGCTACCGTTGATGGCTGTACCTATATCATCAAAAATCGTGACATGGGTATGCCCATTGAGCAGGCGTTGATCCATCATGTTTGTCCCGACGGCTTGGAAATCATCGAGGTAGGAGGAGCCGGTATCCTTACTTATCCCGCCGTGGGTATCAATAGTCACGGGTTAGCGGTGACCACTACCGGTTTCTGGTCTGAGAAGGATCCCACTCGCATTGAGCGGGTGGAGGAGGCCGACATCTTCCTGAATGTTCGGGTGTTGCTGACTACATGCAAGAATGCTGCCGAGGCGGTGGAATTTTGTCGCACCGCCCCTCGGATGAACGGTCTAAACGTGATTGCCGCTGACTTTAACGAGGCTTATCTCATCGAGATGACCGCTGATGAAATGTATGTGGAGCGGGACGAGGGACGCGGAGTCCTCTACCGGACCAATCACCTGGTCAGCAGCCAACTTAGTCACTATAATCCCCCAGAGGAAAAGTACCCTTCTACCCACAAGCGCTATGAGCGTATCACCCAGATGGTGGAGGAGCGGTACGGTGCCCTGCGGTTTCAGGATCTCTATCGGATTATGTCCGACCACATCAACGAGCCTAACTGCATCTGCCGTCATCCTCACGAGGGGGTTCCCGCAACCACCGTCTCTAGTACCCTGTGCGTGGTGGAGGATTTTGAGGTGTGGACAACCCTGAGAAATCCCTGCATGGCTCTGCCTCATACTAATATTTTGAAGCCGATGCGGAAGTGATTCCCTTTCTTTTGAAGAAAGCCCTTTCCCTGTCCTGTTTTGAGACTGGGAAAGGGTTTTTGGCTGTTTGGATTTCGTTTATCATAGCCACCACTCTTTTCAGTTTTCATTATTTTTGATAACTGCAAAACCTTTCATGTCACGGAATAGGGGAAAGACCGTCTGCTCTAGCTCTCGGTATTATTATGGTATCTGGGCATGTAAAAACCGAAGCAAGAATTCTAAAAATGTAAGCAATATGCAAATTGACGGTTTTCCTCTTTTCACCTATGCTTGTTTAAGTAAAATATACAAATCATGTGCAGGAAAAAGAAACGATAAACAGCATTTTGTAAAAAGAAGGGAGCAAAAGTGAAGGAGCATACAAAAGGAAGGGTTACGATCCCTACAGACGTTGATGTTGTGCCGGAGACACTGGAGCTGGTGGAGCGCTGGGGGGCCGACGCCATCCGCGACTGTGACGGGACGGATTATCCGGAAGAACTGAAGAACGTGGACGCTAAGGTCTACTCTACATACTACACAACAAGAAAGGACAATGAGTGGGCCAGGGCAAACCCGGATGAGATCCAGCAGATGTACGTCATGACGCCGTTCTGCACAGCGGTGGAGAGCGAGCTCTCCATCCACCTGATGAACCATCTGTACCCGGATATGCTGAAGGTGAACGACCGCGACGACATCACCAGATGGTGGGAGGTCATTGACCGCACCACGGGGGAAGTCGTGCCGACAAAGAAGTGGAGCTATGATGGGGAGACGGGCGACGTGACCATCTGCGACGCGGCCGCCTTTCACGACTATACGGTCAGCTTCCTGGCTTACATCATGTGGGATCCGGTCCACATGTACAATGCGGTGACAAACGGCTGGACCAACGTTGAGAAGCAGATCACCTTTGACGTGCGCCAGCCTAAGACAAAGGCCTACTCCATGGAGCGTCTGCGCAAATTTATCGCGGACAATCCCCACGTGGACGTGATCCGCTACACTACATTCTTCCACCAGTTCACGCTCATCTTTGACGAGCTGGCCAGGGAGAAATACGTGGACTGGTACGGATACTCCGCATCCGTGAGTCCCTGCATCCTGGAGCAGTTTGAGAAAGAAGCGGGCTATAAGTTCCGCCCCGAATACATCATCGACCAGGGCTACATGAACAACACCTACCGCATCCCTTTTCGGGAGTTCCGGGATTTCCAGGATTTCCAGAGGAGAGAGGTGACAAAGCTGGCCAGGGAGATGGTGGATATTACCCACGCGTGCGGCAAGGAGGCCATGATGTTCCTGGGCGACCACTGGATCGGCATGGAGCCCTTCATGGACGAGTTCAAGAAGGTTGGTCTTGACGCGGTTGTTGGAAGCGTTGGAAACGGAGCTACTCTGCGCCTCATCAGCGACATCGAGGGCGTGAAGTACACAGAAGGCAGACTTCTCCCCTACTTCTTCCCGGATACCTTCCACGAGGGCGGAGACCCGGTGAAGGAGGCCAAGATCAACTGGGTGACAGCAAGGCGCGCCATCTTAAGAAAGCCTATCGACCGGATTGGCTACGGCGGATATCTGAAGCTGGCTATGCAGTTCCCGGAGTTCATCGACTACGTGGAGAGCGTGTGTCAGGAGTTCCGCACACTGTACGACAATATCAAGGGGACTACCCCCTACTGCGTGAAGCGGGTAGCAATCCTGAACTGCTGGGGCAAGATGAGAGCCTGGGGCAACCACATGGTGCACCACGCCATCTATTACAAGCAGAACTACTCCTATGCGGGCATCATCGAGGCACTCAGCGGAGCGCCCTTTGACGTACAGTGGATCAGCTTTGATGACATCAGGAGCAATCCGGACATTCTGGACGATATAGACGTGATCCTGAATGTGGGCGACGCAGACACAGCCTACTCCGGCGGGGAAAACTGGACAGACGAGAGGATCATCACCTCTGTAAAGAAATTTATTTATAACGGCGGCGGATTTATCGGCGTCGGCGAGCCGGCGGCCCATCCGTACGAGGGGCATTTCTTCCAGCTCGCCACAGTCATGGGCGTGGAGGAAGAGAACGGGTTCACTCTCAATGCGGACAAATACAACTGGGATGAGCATGAGCATTTCATCACAGAGGACTGCAAGGACGACATTGATTTTGGGGAAGGAAAGAAAAATATTTACGCCTACGAGGGGACCACGATCCTGAAGCAGATCGACAGGGAAGTGCAGCTGGCTGTCAATGACTTTGGAAAGGGCCGCAGCGTCTACATCAGCGGACTTCCCTACAGCTTTGAGAACAGCCGTCTTCTGTACCGCTCTATCCTGTGGGCTTCTCACGATGAGGATGAGCTGCACAAGTGGTTCAGCACCAACTACAATGTGGAGGTGCACGCCTACGTGAAGAACGGCAAGTACTGCGTGGTAAACAACACCTATGAGCCCCAGAGCACTACCGTGTACAAGGGTGACGGCACAAGCTTCGACCTTGACCTGGAGGCCAACGGCATCTACTGGTACGAGATCTAGGCCGGGCGGCGCCGGGAAAATACAGTGGACGTTATGGGGGCGTCCTGGACCTGCAGTACGTACGGCCGCTGCTTTGCCCGGACTATTGAGCCTCTGGAGTATCTGGCTGCTCATGCGCCTGCCGGTACTTGATGGGAGTCATGCCGTACCTTTTCCGGAAAGCCTGGGTGAAGTAGGATTGGGAGGAGAAGCCTACGGAGGAGGAGATGGAGGATATGGACTGGTCTGTGTCCTTCAGCAGGGTGCAGGCAGCCTCCATCCGCCGGTGGTTCAGATAGTGGATGGGAGACTGGCCGGTATACTTGGCAAAGGAGTGGGCCATGTAGTACTTGTTCATGTGAGTCAGATCTGTCAGGGTGTCCAGGGTGATCTGTTTTGAATAGTTGATATCCAGGTATTCCTTGATGCGGGCGCACTCCTTTGTCATATAGGCAGAGGTGAGGGGCACGGGGATCACGTGCTTGTAGCGCACGATCCGCAGGATCAGGATCTCCAGCAGGTTCTGGCAGATCTTGTCAGAGCCGTAGGAGGGGGTGCGGACTTCGTATAGCATCTGCGCAAAGAGATCCGCGATCAGGGATTTGTTGCTGAAATTGCAGAAGACCTGTACGCAGGTCTGTTCCCCCGCCGGCTGGAAGGAGACGCCGTCCATACCGATCACGTAGTACTCAAGGGGGGTGCCCTTGATGGACTGCTCTGTATGCTCCATGTAGGGCGGGATGATGACAAGGTCTCCTGTCTTTATGTGGTACTTTTCCTTGTGGAAGAGGAAAGTTCCCTCTCCGTTGACCACGAAAAAGAGCTCCGTAAAGTGATGGGTGTGGAGAACGCTCTGCCAGTCCTTCTCGTCTTTAGAAAGTGAGATGGATAAAAGCCGGGCGTTCAGCTTCTCGATGTTTGTGTTCTGGATAGAATACTGCCTGTGGCTCATGGCCTCCTCCTTTGCAAGAAAATAGCTGTTTATTCATGGTATCTCCTTCTTTCCTGTGCAGGAAAGAATACGGTCTGCCTTTTACAATAATACAATCACCGGGGAAAAGCAAGAAGTAGCTGAAACAGGAAAAAGAGAGTATCATGCAGAGACACATACGGAAGAAAGAGACAGAGCGGAGATGTTATGGAAGGAAAGAGGGGAAACAAGCTATGTTCATGGTCTTTCTATTTTTTGCGGTAAGTATCCTGTCCTGCACGGTGGGCTCCATCTGCGGCATCGGCGGGGGTGTGATCATCAAGCCGGTGCTGGACGCCACCGGGATCATGGGGGTGAGCAGTATCAGCTTCCTGTCGGGCTGCACGGTGCTGGCCATGTCCCTTGTGTCTGTGTACAAAAATCTGCGGGCCGGCACGGCGAAGATGAACGTGCGCATCTCCACAGCTTTGGCTGTAGGCGCTGTCGCAGGCGGCGTGGCCGGAAAGTCTATGTTCCAGGGGCTGAAAAACGCCGTGGGGAATGAGGACCTTGTGGGGATGACCCAGGCCATCGTTCTTATTGCCATCACCCTGGGCACTCTGGTCTACACCATCTACAAGCAGAAGATACCTACAAAGAACGGCACACAGCTGTGGCTGTGCGCTGTGATCGGACTCATTCTGGGGATCCTGTCCAGCTTCCTCGGGATCGGAGGAGGCCCCATCAACCTGGTGGTGCTGGAGTATTTCTTCTCCATGTCCACAAAGGAGGCGGCGCTTAGCTCCCTTTACATCATCATGTTCTCCCAGATCGCCAGCTTTGTGCAGACCTGCGTTACCGGGACCATTCCGGATATCCGGATCGCCTGCCTGATCTTCATGATCGCAGGAGGCGTCCTGGGAGGCGCCATCGGCAGCAGGATCCATAAGAAGCTCAGTGAGGATGGGGTGAACAGGCTCTTCATTTTCCTCATGGCAGTGATCGTGCTGATCAACATCTGCAACGCAGTCAAGTTCGCCTGACAGCCCCGCCCGGGGAGCCGGCGCCTCTCTCCCCTGTCATGTTCTGTCCGTACCAGTAATACATATCATTGTAGTGGAGGATCATGCCGGCATGTGCCTGGATCGGCTGGCCGTCTGTGTCGTACCACATGCATCCGCTTTTGTTCTCGCATTTCATTCTTTTCAAAATCCTTTCCCTTTTTTGCGCATTTGTCTGTAAAAACACATCTGTTGAAATAAACATAAACCGGAAACCATGATAAAACATCAGTACGAGAAAAGCAAGAGAAAGGAAGAACACCATGAAAAAAATATATTTGGAGAGCCTTGATGGCATAGAAAAGCAGGCAGTCGCGGACATCCTGGAGGAGAGAGGATGGGAAGTGGCGGCAGCTAAAGATGAGACGGGAGCGGCGGCTCCTGAGGAGGGAGTTCTGCTCGGGGGAGAGCGGGATACCGGGATGGGATACGCCGCCTTCCATCTGGAGAGAGAGGAAGGAAAGGCGCGGCTTCTCTACGGGTCCGCCACCGGCTTCTTCCGGGGACTGGGAGCTTTTCTGGCAGACAGCCAAGCGGTAGAGAAAGCGGGCTGCGCCGGACACCACGGCGTCATGTTCGACTGCTCCAGGAACGGAGTGCTCAAAGTGGAGGCCATCAAAAAATGGATTCGGCAGATGGCGCTCCTCGGTTTCAGCAGGCTCTTCCTCTACACAGAGGACACCTACGAGGTGGAGGGCTATCCCTATTTTGGCGCCCTCAGGGGAAGGTACAGGAAAGAGGAGATCAGGGAATGCGATGACTATGCGGCCCTGTTCGGCATCGAGATGATTCCCTGCGTGCAGACCCTGGCCCACCTGCGGACCATGCTGCGCTGGCCGGCTATGACAGGCTACCGGGACGATGAGGACATCCTCTTCGCCGGGGAGGAGAGGACCTACCAGCTCATCGGGGCCATGTTGACATCCTTAAGCGGCATGTACCGGTCAAAGAAGATCCATCTTGGCATGGATGAGGCCTTCTATCTGGGCTACGGAAACTACAGGAGGAAGAACGGGGCGCCCAATCAGAGCGAGCTCATCAAGGAGCATCTGGACCGGGTGCTGGAGCTGTGCCGGGAATACAACCTGGAACCCATGATCTGGAGCGACATGTTCTTTGTGAACCCGGGCGGCGGAAACTACTACGGCGTGCCGGCAGACTACGAGTGGCCGAAGGAGGAGAGGCCGGACCCTTCTGTGACTTTGGTGTACTGGGACTACGAAGGGCACGACCAGAACCGCTACGCCCGGATGGCAAGACTGCACCGGAAGCTGACCGGCAAGGTCTGCTTCGCCGGAGGGGCCTGGATCTGGAACGGACTGGCACCCAACTATGCCAAGGCGCTGGACGCCACAAGGGCTGCTTTTGCGGGTATCAGAGAGGCGGGAGTGGAGGACACCTTCCTGACTCTCTGGCTGGACAACGGGGCGGAGACGCCCATGGAGACAGGTCTTCCCATGCTGGCCGCCTACAGCGCCTGCATGTACGGAGAGGCTCCGGATACAGAGCAGCTGGAGACTGTCATGCAGATGCTCTGCGGCGAGTCCTGGAAGGATCTGTATCTTCTGAATGGATTTGACAATGTCCCGGGGACAGGGAAGCACAACGAGACGTTTGCCAATCCCTCCAAGATGATCTTCTATCAGGATCCCCTCGTGGGTATCTTTGACCGGCAGTTCGACGGGATGGGGCTTCCGGAGTACTACAGCCGCCTGGCTGAGAGGCTGGGGGAGGCAAAGGAGAGGGCCGGCAGAATGAAGAGGCTGTATCGCTACTACCAGCTGCTGGCCCGGGCGAACGCTTCCAAGAGCACCCTGGGCACAAGGATACGCAGGGCCTACCTGGATGGGGACAGAGACGCCCTTGCCCGCATTGCGTCGGAGGAGCTGCCGGAGCTGATCCGCACGGTAGAGGAGCTGAAGAAAGAGAGGGAGAGAATCTGGTTTGAGGAGTATAAGCCCAACGGTTTTGAGGTGCTGGACATCCGCATCTCCGGTGTGGCGGCCAGACTTGCCTTTGCGAAGGACAGGATCGGGAGCTGGCTTGACGGCAGAGCGTCCGCCCTGGAGGAGCTGGAGGAAGAGCGCCTGCCCTACCTGGCAGCGGAGGACGGGACAAGGCCGGTTCCCTCCTGCAACCTGTGGGAAAATATCGTCAGCGCCTGCAATATAAAAGGCGTATAAACGAAATGGCCGAAAATGCACAAAACAGGGGCGTTTATGAGCATGATCCGGCAGAAATATGTGACGGCATCGCCAAAGAGTGGGTGGACATTTTTGAGGAATGGATGAAAAAACATTCCGTCTCTGTTGTGTAAAATATAGTGAAGAATGACGAAAAAAATTTATTTTTGTAAATATAATGCACAAAAAAAGCAAGATTTATAAAAAAGGAAGCAAAAGCAGGATAGAAAGAACCTCCCGGTAAAGCTATAATACAAGTAGTTCACAGGCAATAAGGATAAACATACAGGAGGAGATATGAACGCAGAAAGAACCTACTATGTCAGCTCTCTTCACGGGGATGACGGCAATGACGGAACATCCAAGGACAGCCCTTTTCGGAGCCTGAAAAAGATAAACAGACAGAAGAGGGAGCCTGGAGACAGGATACTCCTGGAGAGAGGATCCGTCTTCGATGAGGAGTACCTTCATATCTTTGGCGGAGGCACCAGGGAATATCCTGTAGTGGTCGATGCGTACGGAGAGGGTGAAATGCCTGTGATCGCAGCGGCAGGCAGCGGCCTCTGGTATCAGAATTACGGAGCTCCCCTCGACAGCCCAACCCACATCTGGAAGGGATACGTGTCATCGGCAGTCCTTTTATACGATGCAGAGCACATCACTGTGCGGAACATTGAGATCACCAACCAGGTACTCTTGGAGGGCGAACACTACAATCAGGGAGACCTGATGAACCGCACCGGCGTCAGCATCGTTGCCAAAGACGGTGGGACGCTCCACCGGGTCGAGCTGGACAATCTTTATATCCACGACGTGTCAGGCAATGTCTATGACAAGCATCTGAACAACGGAGGCATATACGCATGTGCCCTTGCACCGTCAGACGAAAGCCGGACAGGCATCGCCAGATATGACGGCCTGCACATTCACCACTGTAAGGTGGAGCGGTGCAGAAGATGGGGAATTGCGGCAGGGTATACATACCAGCACGGGAAATTCACAGCCCTGGAGATTCCGGATGAGACGGCCAGGACCTGCGGCTCTGAACATGTGGTCATAGAGCACAACTATCTGAAGGACATCGGCGGTGACGGCATTACTCCCATGTACTGTTTCCGGCCGCTGGTACAGTACAATGTGTCAGAGGACATTGCTCTTGAGATGAACACGGATGTGTATACAGAGGCCGGGGAGCGCGGGGGGATGACGGCAGCGGCCATGTGGCCCTGGAAGTGCAAGCGTGCGCTGTTCCAGTACAATGAAGCATCCCGGACCCGCTTTAACCAGGACGGGGAAGCCTGGGACGCTGACTCGGGAGACGGCACCATCTACCAGTACAATTACAGCCATGACAATGAAGGCGGCTGCATCATGTTCTGCGAAGGTGAGAGCATCAACAATATCTTCCGATATAATATCAGCGTAAATGACAGGACAGGCACCATCACTCCGGTGCGCAACATAGACGCACATATTTACAACAATACATTTATCATACCGGAGGGCGTTCCGTTCATCCGTCCGAACATGTCGGAGGGCGGGATGCAGGTAGAGAACAATATCATTATAAGTGAAGGACAGACAGCCAGAAATGAGGACTGGCATCACCAGACGGAAAAGGCTGTTTACCATAACAATCTGTACTGCAATTACCAGAACATTCCGCAGGAGGATGACAAGGCGGTAACTGCAGAGAGTGCAGAGCAGATTTTAGAAAATCCGGCCAGTGCGTGTGAGGGCATGAGGCTTTCAGAAAACTCGCCGGCAGCCGGAGCGGGAAAATGGATAAAAGGGGGTGCCGGAGTTGATTTCTTCGGAGAGCAAGCCGGCAGCCGTCCTGATATCGGGGCCTGCTTTGCCCGAACCAAAAAGCAGAATTAAAATCCTATATTTTTAGGGAAGGGAAGGTAACATTATGAAAAAGAGAATTGTGAGTGTATTACTTGCAGCAGCTATGGTTGCAGCACTGGCGGCAGGATGCGGCTCCGGCTCTGACAGCGGAGATTCCGGATCTGATTCCGAGGCAACGGATTCCATTACCTACTGGTCTATATGGAACTCCACAGAGAATCAGGCTAAGGTGATCCAGGAGGCAGCAGACGCTTATGAGGAAGAGACAGGCATCCACGTAAACATCGAGTGGAAAGGCCGGGATATCAAGACTCTGATCGGCGCGGCTCTTGACGCTGGCGAGGACATCGATATGTTCGACGACGACTATATGCGTATGTGCCAGAACAATACAAAATATCTGTTAGACCTGACAGATTACGCAGCAGAGGATGACCTTGAGTCTCACATCATGCCGATCATCCTTGAGAAGGCAAAAGAGTGGAGCGGAGGAACTCTGTACTGCATCCCGTATCAGCCGTATACAACAGGTGTATGGTATGACAAGGATATGTGGGAGGCAGCCGGGCTGACAGACGAGGACAAGCCGGAGACATTTGACGATCTCCTTGCAGTTTGTCAGAAGCTGAAAGATTCAGGCGTTAATCCTATGACATGTAACTCTGATACAGCAAACCTGCTCTATGGCTTCCAGCTGGCAAGATACATCGGACAGGATGCGGTTCTTGACTGCTACAACAACTCTGACTGGGCAAACGTTCCTCAGGCTCTTCAGGCTGCAGAGGATATCCAGACACTGTTCTCGGAGGGATATATGTCCCCGAATGCTCCTGCACAGTATCCTGACGGGCAGAACGAGATCGGCTTCGGCGAGAGCTGTATGGTCCTGAACGCATCCTGGATCCCGAACGAGATCAACCAGAACACAGGTACAGAGGTTCACTTTGGTTTCTTCCCGTGGCCGTCAGTTGAAGGCGGGACAGACGGAACAGAGGCTTCCATGGTTGGAGCACAGTCCATCGGTATCGTTGCCAACAGCGACAAGACACAGGAAGCCTATGACTTCGCAAAGATGATCGCAACTGGCGAATATGACCTTGAGATGGCTGAGTCCGTAAGCTCTATCCCGGCTGATACAGCTAACACAGAGTGGCCGGCAGCAATCGCTGAGGCAGAGCCTTACTTCAAAGAGATGACAAAGGCTTATGACTGGGCGGTTGGTCTTGAGACAGATGCAGATATCAAAGATATCCTGAATGATAACATTATCAAGCTTTGCAAATCCGAGATTACACCAGACGAATTCATCAGCAACATGGCGGCAGCTAAATAGCAAGCTGAGTTAAACCAGGAGGGAAGTATGACGGGGAGAGAGTCTGCTCACCGCCGTATTTCCCTCCTTTTACAGGCAGATATCAATGCGTGCAGTATGCGGTAAAGATACTGGTTAATACGAGAGAAAGGGGCAGGTAATCTTGAAACAGAATAAAAAGATGATGGTATGTTTTCTTACGCCCGCACTGATCTTCTTTGTACTCATGTTCCTCTACCCGATCATCCGGACGATCATCATGAGCTTTTTCAAGGTGGAAGGTGTCAGTGACGCAGTCAGTACATGGCAGTTCGTGGGAATATTCAATTATCAGAAATTGCTTTCGACCTCCATATTCCAAACATCCATGATCAACATGGGCAAAATATGGCTGATCGGTGGAACTGCGGTCATGGCGATCGCACTCCTGTTTGCAGTTATCCTTACAAGCGGCATCAGACTGAAATCCTTCTGGCGTGCAGTCATCTATGTGCCGAATATCATCAATGCTGTTGCTATGGCAACCATGTGGATCCAGTATGTATTTAATAAAAGGTTTGGTCTTCTCCACAGCCTGTTCACAGCGCTTGGGCTGGAGGAACTGGCCGGCATCGACTATATGAACGGTTCATGGAAATTCTGGTCACTGCTGATCGCGTTCTGTTTCGGCTCTGTCGGATATTTCATGTTGATCTATATTAGCGGTATCGAGAGGATCCCCCGGGACTATTATGAGGCTGCCACAATTGACGGGGCAAATAAGCTGAAACAGTTTGTATACATTACACTGCCTCTTATCAAGGGAGTATTTAAGACCTGTATGACCTTCTGGACAGTCAGTGTTGTAGGCTTCTTCGCGTGGTCACAGATGTGGGCCGCGCCGCAGGCATCTGACAGGCAGACGATCACTCCGTTTGTATACATGTATAATATCGTATTCGGAACAACAGGAAACGTACAGCGTGACGCAGGAATGGGCGCCGCGGTTGGTATCCTGATGGCACTGGTTGTTATGATCGTATTCTTTATTGTGAACAAGCTCATCAAAGATGACGATCTGGAATTTTAAGGAAGGAGGATGGCGAATATGTTTGGAAAGAAAAAGAATAAAGAAAAAGAATACAAAGAGCCATTCCATCTCCGAAAAGAGATAGGGCTCCTTCCGGGCTATATATTGGTCGGACTCTGGGTTGCCTTTACGATCTTCCTTCTGGTGTGGATCGTGGCAGCCAGCTTTTCCACAGCGCCGGAGATCATGCGCGGAGAAGTGTTTAAGTTTGCGACAGGATTTCATCCGGAAAACTATGTAAACGCCTGGACAGCCAGCAATATATCTGGGATCTTCATGAACTCCCTGTTGTATTCCATCACGACGATGGTATGCGTGATCGCCATCAGCGCTCCGGCGGCCTACGTGCTGTCCAGATTTACATTCCTTGGAAATAAGCCTATCCGATCAGGCTTCATCGTAGCTATGAGTATCCCTCAGATTATGGTTGTGCTCCCTTTATTCTCACTGGCCACGGCCACACATCTGACAGGCTCCAGGCTCGTGCTGATTCTTCTCTACATCGGTATGCAGATTCCGTATACGACTACGTTCCTGATGACATTCTTCCAGAACCTGTCCAGGACATACGAGGAGGCGGCGGCCATCGATGGATGCAGCCCCATAATGACATTCTGGAAGATCATGTTCCCGCTGGCACAGCCGGGCATCATCACGGTAGGAATTTTCAACTTCATGAATATCTGGAATGAGTACTTCATTTCCCTGATCTTCGCTTCCTCTGCAGATGCAATGCCTGTTGGACCCGGACTGAAGAGCGTACTTACATCCATGCAGTACACGGGAGACTGGGGCGGACTGTTCGCGGCCGTTGTCATCGTCTTCCTGCCTACGCTGGTGCTCTACATCTTCCTGTCAGAGAAAATCATCTCCGGTGTTACCGGCGGCGGTATCAAGGGATAAAGAAAACAGAAGATTTGACGATTTTTATTGCAGTAAGAAACGGACTCGGAAGAGTTCGTTTTTTTGCTCTTTTTATGATATATCCTGGATTAGTAACTCCGCTTCGGGCTTTTTCGTCTTGCCAGGCTGCTGGAAAGGCTGACGGAATTAGAATAATTTATTACAGAAGTAGAGTACTCCATGGGGGACATGCCGGTAGAGAGTTTAAACCGTTTGGAAAAGTACTGGAGTGATCCGAAGGACAGATAGTGAGCAATTTCCGTGAAGTTCATATTCCCATCCCGTATGATATTTTTTGCGGTGTCGATCTTCATTTCGATAAAATGATCGATTGCCCCGTGATTGAATTCTTTGCGGAAAAGATTATACAGCGTGGAAGGGCTGGTGGAAAATGCGGTACAAATGTCAGAGACGGTTAAATGATCGCACAGTCGGGATTCCATATAAGCCAGAATCTGTTCCAGCGCAAGCTGATCCATCTTTGCCTGAAAAGGAGAAGAGCGGTCAGACGACTCCGATTCAGAGGAGTCCGGCGCCCCTTCCTCGTGAAAGTGATTGCGGTACAAGAGCAACAACAGTGTTTCCAGGTGAAGGAGAATGAAATGCTGGGAGCCGAATTTAGCGTCTGGACTTAGAGAAACCTGCTCTATCTGAGGGATGTTCAGGGGATAGTCAAAAGCATCTGCCGCCTCAGAAAGAATCTGGGATATGACCAGCTGCTCGGCAGTCGACAGATGAAATTGCTTCTTCTCGAAAAATTTCATGGCGGCTGAATGGCATAAAAATGAAATATTTACAAGGTTAGGAGATTTATCTCCAATGGAACGCATAGCGTGGAATTCGTTTGGACGATGAAAGATAATATCACCTGTATGTAATTGATGTCGGGCCGTATCAGCCATTACGATCAGGTCTCCTTTGTCTACATACATCAGTTCCCAGAAGTTATGCGTTTCTCCGGAAAAAGAAAAATCTTTCATATATTCAAAATAGTGGATGGTGACAATCTCGTTGATGAAAAATTCCCGTCTGAGTACTGTGCTTTTGTAAGCCATCTGGCCTCTTCCTCTCTCTTTAGAAACAGATGTTTTCAACTATTCGTAACAAAATTTATTTTATAAGGGTATCACAATATAAAGAATAAGACAAGGTAAGTGTGAGGAAAAAGAGGGAAATATCAGTAAAAAAATAAAAATAATACTTATGAAACGGAAAAATTGTGAAAAAAATACCGTAAAAACAATAGAATAAGACAACTTAAGTAAGGAATAAGACAAGCTAAAGAAGTTAGATTAAACTATAATAAAAACAATTAAAGTTGGAGGATATATATGGAAGGGGGAGAAGGATTTATGGGTAAACAGGTAAGCGTAGCCATTGCGGGACTTGGCAGCAGGGGGAAAGATACCTATGCTCCGACTGCGAAACTTTTCCCGGATCGTATGAAGATCACGGCCATTGCAGATATCGACTCTGTCAAGGTGGAGGAGGTAAAGAAAGTCTATCAGATCCCGGAAGACCGGTGCTTTGACAGCGCCGAGCAAATGCTGGACCAGCCTCGCCTGGCAGACGTCCTATTTATCACGACACAGGATCAGCAGCATGTAAAACAGGCGGTTCAGGCAATGGAGAAGGGATACGATATCCTTCTGGAGAAGCCTGTTTCTCCGGACCCCGATGAATGTCGGGAAATTGTGAAAAAGGCAAAAGAACTGGGAAGAAAAGTCGTGGTGTGTCACGTACTGCGCTATACCCCTTACTATCAGACCGTAAAGAAGATCCTGGATCAGGACAGGATAGGAGATGTGGTCAGTGTGATGGGGATTGAGAATGTAGGGTACTGGCATCAGGCTCACAGCTTTGTGAGAGGGAACTGGAGAAATTCCGATATGACAAGTCCCATGATCCTTCAGAAATGTTGTCATGATCTGGATCTGCTCCTGTGGTTGACAGGAAAAACGTGTCAGAGCGTATCATCCTATGGGAGCATATATCTTTTCAGGCGGGACAAAGCTCCGGAAGGTTCTGCACGCAGGTGTACCGGGGGGTGCAGGGTAAAGGAGGCATGTCCTTTTGATGCGGAAAAGATCTATTTGACAAATAAAAAGACAGGCGTGCTGGAAGGAAATACAGACTGGCCTGTCAATGTCCTGACTATGCACCCGGATGAAAAGAGCGTCCGGGAGGCTGTTGAGACGGGACCTTACGGAAGGTGCGTCTATTATTGCGACAATAACGTAGTGGATCACCAGGTTGTAAATATGAATATGACAGACGGATCCACGATCAGTTTTACGATGTGCGGCTTTACAGCAGAAAATTCCAGATATACAAAATTTATGGGCACAAAAGGACAGATCATTGCTGATATGGGGGCAAATACGATAGCGGTAACTCCATTTGGGAAAGACACAGAGATCATTGATGTCTCTAAGCTGGCGGATGACTTTTCGGGACATGCCGGAGGGGATCACAGGCTGGTGAGTGCATTTCTGGATCTTGTCGCAGGCGAGCAGTCGGGTGATGACGATACGATCACTTCGGTGGAGCGTTCTGTGGAGAGCCATTACATTGCGCTGGCGGCGGAAGAATCCAGGTTAAACGGAGGCAGAGTGATCAGTCTGGAACAGATGAGAAAATAAAAGCAAGGAGGAATTATTATGAAGAGAAAAAGGATTACAGCATTGTTGCTTGTAGTTTCTATGACAGCCGGATTGGGTCTGAGTGCCTGCTCAGGCAGCGAAAGCGGGGAGAGTTCATCCTCGGATGGGGACAAGACTACCATACAGTTCTGGTGCCACACGAATGAGGCCTGGAATAATGCCTACCAGGAGATGTTTGACAAATTCGAGGAGGAGAATCCGGAGTACGAGGTAGTGATGACAGATTATCCATATTCTGACTACAATCAGAAGATACAGACCTCTCTGATGTCCGACTCGGAAGGCGCCGATGTCTATCAGATGTGGGGCGGATGGGAACTGGATTTTGCTTCTACCGGAGCCTTGGAGCCACTGCCGGATGACCTGAGGGAAGAACTGCTGGAGGATTATTTTGAACCTACCTACCAGGCGTATGAATACGAGGGAGAATACTATGGAATTCCCACGGAGTTCAATCTGGAGTACGGCGGCATGATTGTCAATAAGCCTTTATTTGAGGAGGAAGGGCTGGAGTATCCCACAACATGGGAAGAGCTGCGGAGCATATCTGATCAGCTTGCCCAGAGTGCTGACGGCGTCATATCAATGAGAGGCTTTGATTTCGTTGATGAGGATGCACTGATATACAATTATCTGGCCATGATCCTCCAGCTGGGCGGACAGTATCTGCAGGACGATGGAAGTATACGCCTTGACACGGAGGAAGGAATTGCAGCCATGGAAGAACTGAAGAGCATGATCGATGCGGGTTATACAGATTTCAGTTCGTTCTCAGCAGGCGTAGGCACCTCCAGCTATGTGTTTGAGGGTAAGGGAAGTATGGCTTCCGTTGGATCCTGGGCTATCAGCGACGGAGAAGAGTCTTATGACCTGACGCTCGGAGTAGACTTTGATTATGTGGCGGTTCCGCTGTATGGAGATGAGATGGCGTTCGTGGCAGAGTCCGGATGGGGCCTCGCTGTCCCGGTGAATGCAAATGAGAAGGACGCCGCATGGGAGCTGGTGAGATTTTTGAGCGATCCGGAAAACCTGAAAGAGCTGAACTTAGCATGCCAGCAGATTCCTCCGAGACAGTCGCTGGCAGAGGACGAAGAGATGATAGAGGCTATGCCGGATACAGCGTTCCTGCTGGACATCCTGGATGGCGGACAGTGGATCGGACCCTATAATACGACAACACTGAAAGAGGAGCTGTCTGCAACATTCAGAACCATCTGTGAGGAAGGGGCAGATATCGAAACGGCTCTGGCAGAGTGCTCAGAGGCAATGAGTGCGGAAATGATAGAGTGATGGTAGAGAAGGAATAGGAATGAAAGATAAAAAATTTGTGTATGGCATCCTGATACCTTGTTTTCTGCTGCTGTTCATATTCTGTGTATTTCCTCTGTTTTACGGATTGGGCATTTCTCTGTTTGACTATAACCCGATACGCCAGGAAAATCCATTTATAGGGCTGTTGAATTATACAGCCCTTTTGGAAGATGAGGATTTCAGGAAGGCGCTGGTCCATACGCTTGTATATGTGGTCATTGCAGTGGGACTGAATATTATCTTTACATTGGCCATTGCACAATTTATCACGAGTCTCCCGGGGAAAAAACTCAAGACGCTGTTCCGCACTGTTTTTTTTATTCCCTGTATTGCTCCCGTTGCGGGAACGGCAGTAGTGTGGAAAACAGGACTTTTGTACAAAGACGGCGGAACATTTAATGCGATCCTGAATAAACTGGGCTTCAGTGCGGTGGATTGGCTGGCAGGCACCGCGACAGTGATAGGAATGCTCATCCTTTTTACACTGTGGGCGGATATGGGGTACAATATCGTTTTGTTCTGCGCCGGCCTGGAGGGGATACCAAAGACCTTTGACGAGGCGGCTATGATAGACGGAGCCACACCTTTCCAGCGATTTATGAAAATCAGACTCCCGCTTCTTGGCAGGACATTTACGTTTGTGCTTATGCAAACGATCATCTCGTATTTCCAGATGTTTGCCCAGTTTAAGATCATTGCGGATAATCAAAGCGGTATGGACTATGGTTCTGTACTCACGACAGAAATCTATGAGCAGAGTTTTGAAAAGTACAATATGGGATATGCTTCGGCGATCGCAACCGTACTGTTTTTGATCGTGTTCATTGTCGCTATGGTACAGAAGCGCGTCACCAGGGTAGATTGGAGTTATGAATAGTGGAAAAGAACACAAAAAAGAAAAGAGTATATAAAGGATATCACAAAGTGTTGGTCCTGGTTCTGGGTGTTGTGTCTGTGCTCATGATGTTCCCTATGGTGTGGATGTTCTTTACTTCCTTCAAGACAAACGCTGACATCCGGGTAAACAGGACGTCCATCATACCAGAGCAATGGACGATCGAAGGATATATCAACGCGTTCACTGAAGTGCCGTTTCTGAGGTGGCTTTTCAACAGTATATTTGTGACAGTACTCGTAACAGTGGCTGTGATCATCACAAGTACACTGTTGGGATTTATATTTGCCAAGTATGAGTTTAAGGGAAAACGATGGACATTTATCATTTTGCTGGCGACCATGATGGTGCCGGCACAGGTGACGATGATACCGCGTTTCCTCATCATACAAAAGGTGGGGCTCTACAATAAGCTTGGGGCTTTGATTGTTCCCATGCTGGTGAGCGCATTTGGGGTGTATCTGTGCAGACAGTTTATTGAGGACATCCCGGACAGCTTGTGCGATGCGGCAAAGATAGACGGAGCCTCTTCGTTTATGATTTACCGGAAGATTATTGTTCCCAATATTAAACCGGCGATCGGTTCACTGGCCATTTTTACAGCCATGGGAGTGTACAATGACTATCTCAATCCGCTGATCATGATCAATGATAAAAACAGTATGACGCTGCCGTTGGCGCTGGCCATGTTTTCCACCCAAAACAAGGCAGACCTGACGACGACAATGGCGGTGGCTTCTTTGATTATGATTCCGATGATCATCGTGTTTATCATCTTCCAGAAACAATTTGTGAAGGGGCTGGCGCTTACAGGTATTAAATAATGTGTGAAATGACAATAGAAAAATTGTGCTCCCACATCGGCTTGCCGGTATCATATGCCATGTCCGGACAGATTCCGGTCCGGAAAGAGAGCGCATTAAAAAAGTTATTTGAAGAGGATGAACGTGTATTTTACAATGCGCTGGAAAAAGAGGAAAAGCCTTATCAGGAGGCACTGTATCTCTACACAAAGTGGGGAGCAGGGGCCTGGGATGATTATAAAAAGACGGGGATATCGGAGCAAGTCTACTATGACACTTTCAAAGATCTGGATATCTGGTGCAGTCATTGTATAGCTGAGACGGGAAAACCGGGGATGAAACAGTATCGCTGGACATCCCTGCCCCTCAAAATGAAGATCTTCCGGCTGGGACGGCTTCAGTTTGAACCGGCAACGCTGAGAGATACACTGGAACACAGGGGAGATATCCTGAGAGCGGGAACGCCGGTCCTTGAGGTCCACATACCGGAAGGCAGTGGTCTTACCCCGATGGAGACACACAAGTCCTTTGTTGCGGCGGTATCGTTTTTTGAGGATGTGGTCCCTTATGAATGTGTTGGGTTTTTCTGTGAATCATGGCTGCTGTCGCCGAAACTGAAAGAGATCCTTCCGGAGACCTCAAATATCATCCGCTTCCAGAACTGTTTTTCTGTATGTGACGAAAAGCCTGCCAGGCAAGCGGAGGAACGCGTATTTGGGAAAGTGCTGGATCAGGCAGAGGACTACCAGGAGGATACCAGCCTTCAGAGAGGACTTAAAGATTATCTCAGAAAAGGCGGAAAAGTAGGGATGGGATGCGGGTTTATACCATTGGAAACGTATAGAGAGGGTGTATCCCTGTGACGAAAGAATGTCACAGGGATACACCTTTTTTATGATTCCTTCGACGGCGCAGGCACGGGGACGCGGAATGGCAAAATTTTCCGCATATTTTCCGGCAATTAGAGAGGATTTTTTGCTATATTCCGACGAATGGTGTATAATATTTTATATAATCGGAATTAGGGAGGGGGCAGAAGACATGGATATAAAAGAGAGCAAGGCAAGGGAGGTGCAGACGGAAAAACAGAAAAGTGTCTACAGGACAGCCTGGGAGCGGGGGATCGAGGGAGCGGTCCTGTTCTGCGCCGCCTTCCTGCTCCTTGCGGCCGCAAATTTGCGGGAGGATTTTGCCCAGTGGTACTCCCTCCATGTGTACTCCTTTTTTGTGAGCACAGTGGGGAGGTTCTTCGGGATATTCGCCTTTTCTGCGTCTGAATTTCTGCTGTATGTACTTTTGGTCTTCCTGATCTGGCAGATCATAAAAACTGCGCACAGGGTAGTGAAGGAGAAGAGGCCCGGTCAGCCTCTGGCAGCGTTTTTCTCCGGCCTTTTTCTGGCTGCGGGCATTTTGTTCTTCCTCTATGCGGCCTTCTGCGGCGTGAACTATCACAGGACTTCCTTTGACCAGGAGACCGGCCTGGAGTGGGAGGGGGCCACGGTGGATGATCTGCGGGAGGTATGTCAGGACCTGACCTCGGCGGTGAACTGGACCGGAAGCCAGGTGAAGCGGGATGAGAACGGGCTCATGACGCTGACAGAAGACGTGTCCGTCCACGCCGTGCGGGCCATGGAGAAGCTGGCCCGGGAGTACACCTGTCTGGAGGGATTTTACCCGCAGCCCAACGGCCTGGAATTCTCCTGGATCCTGTCGGTCCAGAAGCTGACGGGCATCTATTCGCCCTTTACCATAGAGGCCAATTACAATACAGATATGGCGGCCTACAATATCCCCTTCACGGCCTGTCACGAGCTGGCCCATCTGCGGGGGTTCATGCAGGAGCAGGAGGCCAATTTTATCGGCTATCTGGCGGGGATCCGGGCGGACAGCGTGGAATTTAACTACAGCGGCTACATGCTGGGCTGGATCTACTGTACCAACACGCTTTACGATGTGGATCCGGATGCCTATGAGGAGCTCCGGGACGGGCTGTCAGAGGAGGTGCAGGCGGATCTGGCGGCCAACAGTCAGTTCTGGGCAAAATACGACAGCCCGGTGGCGGAGGTGTCGGATCAGATCAATGACAGCTATCTGAAGGCCAACGGACAGGAGGACGGGGTGGCCAGCTACGGCAGGATGGTGGAGCTGATCCTTACATATTATAAAGAGCGGGGATATTTATAAAAGCACAGGAGGGATGACACATGGAGACAGGGACGAGACTTACCGTGCGGGCCTACCATATACAGTCCGTGGGATACGGTGAGGAAAACCGGGTCACCGCGGACGGCCGGATGACAGTGTGTCCGTCTGTGGCAGACAGCATACGGGAGAAGGAACCTCTGATCAAGGATATTCAGATTCGGATTATCCGGCCCGATGAACACGGGCAGCACACGAACACAGTGATGGACGTCATTCCCCTTTCCACGAAAGTGCTGGGAAAAGTGGGAGACGGCATCACCCACACGCTGACCGGCGTGTACGTGATCCTGACCGGCGTGGATGAGAGTGGGCGCCAGGTGTGCAACTTCGGGGCCAGTGACGGGATCCTGAAGGACAAGATTGCCTGGGGCAGGCCGGGCACGCCGCTGGAGAGCGACATTTTGATTTCCTTTGACGTGGTGCTCAGGGAGGGAACCTGGGCGGATCGTCCCGGGCCGGAGGCGATTCACCGGGCCTGTGATGTGTTCTGTCAGATCTTCCGGGAGCAGATGAAGAAATTTAACGGCTGCAAGTGCACCGAGAAACATGTGTTCCAGGAGACCTATGAGCCGGACCGCAGGGACGTGGTGATCGTGAAGGAAGTCTCCGGGCAGGGAGCTGTGTACGACACAAGACTGTTTGGAAAGGAGCCATGCGGCTATGAAGGCGGCCGGTCCGTCATCGACATGGGATGGATGCCGGTTCTTGTGACGCCCAATGAGTTTCGGGACGGCATCATGCACGCTATGGATTAGACGGACGGATCGTGCCCTTATTTACCGGGAAAGGAGAAGAGAACATGGGAATAGGTACAAGTATGAAGGAGACGACGTTCCATTACTACAGGGATCCGCTGGTGGAGGTACTGTCGGAGGACAGTGACGTCAATCTGAGAGGCATTATGATCGTGGGATCGCCGGACAAGAATGAGGACAAATATCTTTCCGCAGAGCGGGTGGGTGTTTCTTTGGAGTGTATGCGGGTGGACGGCGCTGTTTTCTCCTGCAACGGGATAGGGAATAATCACGTGGACTATGCCCATGCTATTGAGGAGACGGAGAAGCGGGGAGTTCCCACGGCGGTTTTGAGTCAGTGCCCGGCCAAAGATTTTGTGGTGCAGAACGACCATCTGGACGGAGTGGTGTGCTACTATAAGTCCCTGGACAGGATGGAACAGCCAGGTGATGAGACGAGAGTGCTGGCGGAAAATACGGTGACAGAGATAGACGCCAGGAAGGCCCTCGCCCTGCTGAAGCTGAAGATGCGCAGGTGGGAGGAGACTGGAAGAAAATAATGGAATGGGATGCAATATCCCCCCATCCGTTTTCAGGAGCTATCCGGAGGCACAGGAAGCGCAGAACAGTGCGAACTTCTGTGCCTTTTTCAGATCCTCCCGGTTCGGGTGGGTCATGGCGTGGTCAAAGTTTCGGATAAATCCGTCCACTTGGGCGGAATTTTCTTCGGTGCGCATGTTCTCGTATTTCTGGCGCACCTGCATGGGCATCTTCCCCTGGCAGAGATAGCAGCCCAGATACCGGCAGCTGCCGTTGACCCAGGCGCTGACATTTTTTTCAATGAGCGTATAGTAATCCGGGGAGTTCCCCATGCCGCAGGTGCCGAAGAGGGCGATGCCGCGGTCCTCCAGTGAGCTGAGAAAATCGCTCACCTCTATGCAGCAGGAGCCTCTGTGCACGCAGAAGCCGATGAAATAAGTGGCTGCCTCCGGGATAGGCTTGCCCCCGCTTAAGTCCACCAGATCCTTGGAGCCTTCCGGCAGAGCGGAAAAGATGGCGGCCGCTACGCTTTTAGTGTTTCCGGACTGACTGTTGTATAAAACTAAATAATCCAGCATACATAGTTCCCTTCTTTCGACCGGTTGTTGTCAGCTGATCCGGCAATCAGCTCTTTTTGATGAAGCGGGTCTGGCACTTGGGACAGCGGATCTCGATCCGGCCCTTTCCCCTGGGAACCCGTATCTTCTGATGACAGGTGGGGCACTTGTATATGTGGTGTGTCTTCCGCTGGGCCATCAGATTTTTCCGGGCGGCGAACCAGGTGCGGATCCGCCTGGTCCTTGCCAGGTACGCCTGGTTTTCAGCGGAGCGCCTGTAAATGTTCCGGGAAAACAGGCGGAAGTATGTGTAGATGATCAGCGCCCAGGAAAGAAGCGACAAAAACTCGCTCGCAAAAAGTGTGGACAGCACCATCGCAATCAGGGCGGCGATCAGGGTTGCTTTTCCAAATGAGTCAAAGCCGTAGCGTCCGGTCATAAATCGCATCAGTTTTTCTTTCATTTTCTCATCCTCCTATCTGAAATCATACTCCCATTGCCTGCAAAGTCAATAAACTGGAAATTAAAAATATATAAAATAATAGAAGCCCGTCTTTTGTTGTGTTATACTGAAACAGAACAGGTACTGAACATGCACGGAGAAAAGGGGGTAAGGTTTTGAGTGAAAAAAAGCATTACCATAGAGGAAGGAGACGCTCCTCCACTCTGGCCGGAAGCCGTGGAAACAGCGGGGATGGCCGTGACCGGGCAAAGAGAAACGTGAAGAGACAGCCGGAAACGGACTGGGACAACGACTGGGAGATATTCCAGGAGGATGAGGAACTGCGTACGCCGGCGCAGGTGAAGTCCACCGGGCGGAGAAGAGACGCTGCCGGCAGAACTGCTTCCGGCGGAAAAAAGGGAAAGGCTAAAAAGAAGCCGAAGGGAAGTCGGAAGGGACGCATCGTCAGCAACATTGTCCTGGCGGTGGCCGTCGTTGTCTTCTGCGTGTCCGCCTTTCAGCTCTTCCGCATCCTTCTGGGCTACTATGAGGGGCGCAAGGAGTACGACGAGGTGAAGGAGCTGGCCATCACAGAGGAGGGGTCGGAGTTTATAGTGGACTTCGACACGCTGCTGGCGATCAATCCGGACACGGTGGGATGGATTCGCTTTGACCCGGAGCCCTCCCAGATCAATTATCCCCTTGTCCAGACGACAGACAACAGCACCTACCTGGACAAGACATTTTCCGCCAATGACAACACGGTGGGTGCTATTTTTGTAAACACCTACAACAATCCGGATTTCAATGACAGAAATACCATCATATACGGCCATCGCATGAATGACAACTCCATGTTCCACGATCTGGCCAAGTATGAGGATCAGTCCTTCTGGGAGGCGAACCCTTACTTCTATATATATACGCCGGACGGGCGGGAGATCACCTACCACATCTATGCGGCGGGGCAGGTGACGGAGACGTCGGATACCTATCTGACAGAGTTTGCCGATGACGCCGCCTATCAGGCCTTCCTGGACTACACGAAGGAGGCCTCGGCCTACGACACGGGCGTGGAGGTGACCACGGAGGACACCGTGGTGACGCTGTCCACCTGTACCAAGGCCAGCGACGAGCACCGGATGGTGGTCGTGGGCGTGAAGGAAAGCGAGGAGCAGATCAACTAAGCAGGACAGAAATGTGAGGGAGGAAGACAGATGACACCGTACACATACGAAGTGGGAGATATTGTCAGGATGAAGAAAAAGCACCCCTGCGGAAGCTTTGAGTGGGAGATCCTCCGGGTGGGAGCAGACTTTCGGCTGAAGTGTCTCGGGTGCGGGCACCAGATCATGATCGCAAGGAAGCTGGTGGAGAAAAACACAAAAGATTTGCGGAAAAAAGCTTGAAATAAGCAAATCCATATGCTATCATATTAGCCTGTGATATATCAGTATCCGACCGGAAATCGTCCGGAAGGATATCCTTGCTCCCGGCAGAAAGTCGGGGGCCAAAAGACCAGAAGGAGGTGCAAACTACATGAATAAGTATGAGTTAGCTGTTGTAGTCAATGCAAAGATCGAAGACGATGAGAGAGCACAGGTCATCGAAAAGGTAAAAGAGATGATCACTCGTTTCGGCGGCAATGTGACAGACGTTGATGAATGGGGCAAGAGAAGACTCGCTTACGAAATTCAGAAGATGAAAGAAGCGTATTACTACTTCGTTCACTTTGAAGCTGATGCTGCAGTTCCAGGCGAGATCGAGCAGAGAATTCGCATCATGGACAACGTACTCAGATATTTATGCGTAAAACAAGATGCATAGTATACGAGAGGTAGAAGAATGAATAAAGTAATTTTGATGGGACGTTTGACGAGAGACCCGGAAGTGAGATATTCACAGGGAGACAATCCGCTGGCGATCGCCAGATTTACGCTGGCTGTAGACCGCAGGTTCAGGCGTGACGGAGAGCAGACGGCAGACTTTATTTCCTGCGTTGCTTTCGGAAAGCAGGCTGAGCATGCGGAGAGATACTACAGACAGGGGATCAAGATCGTTGTCTGCGGACGGATCCAGACGGGCAGCTACACCAACAGGGACGGTGTGAAGGTTTACACAACAGAGGTTGTAGTGGAAGAACAGGAATTTGCCGAGAGCAAAGCGGCCAGCGATGCGCATACAGGCGGCTTCCAGTCAGCTCCCCAACCGGCACCTGCCGCACCGGCCGGTGACGGATTCATGAATATTCCTGATGGAATAGACGAAGAATTACCGTTTAACTAAAAGCAGAAAGGAGAGACCATCATGGCTTTTGAAAAAGGGAATCGTCCTGAAGGCGGCTTCAAGAGAAGAGGCGGCGGACGCAGAAGAAAAAAAGTTTGTGTGTTCTGTGGAAAAGAGAACAACGAGATCGATTACAAGGATGTAGCAAAGCTGAGAAAATATATATCTGAGAGAGGAAAAATCCTTCCCAGAAGGATCACAGGCAACTGCGCAAAGCATCAGAGAGCTCTGACAGTAGCTATCAAGAGAGCAAGACATATTGCTTTAATGCCATATGTACAGGACTGATCTGTAGAGTGAAATGCCGGGCGGCAGATGGAATTTCCATCTGCCGCTCTTTGATTCGGCCTAATGAGGTTTTGTATTACGGAGTGTTGACAGGTATTTCATGATTTGG
>CAZZBJ010000008.1:0-17765 GCA_964652805.1 uncultured Mordavella sp.
GAAGTCTAACGGATTTTTACCCTATAACAGCAGGGCTTGGAATTATTGGATATTCCGGACAAGATGAAACCGCTTATAACCCTCTGATTGGCTGCGGCATATTGATACTGATGCTTCTGCTTACGATCCTATTGATTTTAACCTGTCCAACCTATGACAAAGTAATGGCTCCGCCTCCATATCGGGGCCAAAGAGCCCCGCGCCGGAGATGACGATGCTGTGCATCTGATTCTTCTTCAGATAGCCGCTGGGATTTTCCCACAGAAACGAAAGCTGTCACGGCAGGCTGTGAGCCAGTGAGAAAACATAGACATTGTCCGCCCCAAAGGCCGCCAGAAGGATCAGGCACAGAGGGATTAAGATCCAGGGCCGGATGCGCTGGATCTGGTTGTCCAGAAGGGGGGCAAGCATATAGACGATGGCAATGCCGCCTATGCCGAACATAAGCAGTCTCTCCGCACAAATCCTTCCGTTCAGGTTCAGGAAGTATCCGCTGTAGTCCCACCATCTCTCCCCGTTGTGGAGGGTTTCCAGGACAAGGGAGGTGATGTACTCCACACAGCCCCAGAGGACGACACTACCGATGAACTCCAGCACCGGCCTCTTCCTCAGTCTGTTGAGGAGCATCAGGATCAGCACCCCTCCGCCGCCGTAAATGGGCAGCCAGGGACCCTGGAGCGCACCCTTGTTGACAAATTCTCCGTCTGTCACCAGGCGGAGGCTGACCTCCCAGGCCCACCCGATCACAGAGAAAATGAAGAACAGAAGGATGATGGACCAGATGGAATAGTGCCTGAGGTAGTGGATGATTTCGAGGCTCTGCCTCCTCTCCACCTCCGGCACAACGGAGAGTCTGCTGGGATAGGACTTTTTGTCCACAGCGTCCTTTAGGAGCTCCATCTTCACCAGACGGCCCTGCATCTGCTCGTACTCTTTTTCCTTTTTGGAGTTGGTGAGGAGCACGCCCAGGTAATCTGCAAAAAATTTCCGCACGCCAGACAGCTTCCGGATATCCCTGGGCCGTCGGATCAGTGCAGAGATCACATCCTCGTAGGCCAGGTAGATCAGCTCATCTTCAGACATCTCGTACAGATAGGTGTCATTGAGAAGCTCAGCGCCCTTTGTGTGGGCCTTCTTTGCCTCCGCACGGATGTCGGCGTAGTACTCGCTGAAGGAGGCCGCTTGGTATGGATTGGAGTACAGCACCTCGGAGAGGCCGAATGTGGCAATCCCAAGGAGCATCCAGGGGAAAAAGGACAGCTCAAATACAAAACACTCCCACTTGTGCCCCTTCATCAGCCTGCGGGACAGATTGATGGCCTCCCTGGGAGAGATATTCGGGTTTTCCGCAGCAATGTAAGGCACGAGATAGTAGGAGAAATATTTGATGATGCCTCCCACGATAGTCAGGCTCCAGAACATCTGATACAGGGAAACAAGGAACATGGTGCAGCTCACCTTGGTCCATTTCCTTGCCCGCAGAAGAAACAACATACGCTGAAAGGACACCTTCTCATAAATCCTTCCCTCAAGGAACACGCGCCTGGATATGACCTTGAAGATATTGACAAAGAAAAACCACACAGCGAAAAGAAACGCCGCGCCAAGCAGGATGAGGATTAGTACAGCAAGATTTTCCGAGCCTGTCAGGGAGTGGAGCGCCGCCAGCATGCCGGCCACAATGGAGCCGGAGGTCACACGATTCACAACACAGGCAAGCAGGCCGAACATCACGTCCGCAAAGCCCTCACCCGCCCCCGACAGGCTCTCCAGGCGGATCTGCGTCTCATAGCAGCCGGCGGACAAAGAGACGTCCAGCGCATCCAGGGAGGCGACAAACTCCGAACCTATGCAGGCCGCGATCAGGCAGATCGCCACATACATGATATAATGTCTTTTCAGGGCTCTTCTGGCCCTTCGCTTCATCTCTTTTCTCGTTGGCATCTTCTTCCCTCTCTTCTTTCGCAGCCTCTCCTTCAGCAGTTTTTCAGCGTTTGGATATTTTACTCTTTTCCGGCGCTGTGCACGGTGATCTGGGTGTAGGGGATGTTGATCCCCTCCTCATCGAAGGTCAGCTTGATGTCCTCCAGCAGCTTCCACCGGACAGCCCCGTACTCTTCCATTTTAGTCCAGGCCCGGATCCCAAGGACTACGCTGCTGACACCAAGGGAGTCCACAAAGACGGACATCTCCATATCCTTCAGGATGCCAGGTGTACTCTGCAACATGTCCTCCAGTATTTTCTTTGCCTTCCGCAGATCCGACTCATAGGAAATGTCGATCCGCAAGTCCAGCTGACGCTCATCCTTCGCAGTCACGTTGATGAGACTGTTGTTGGTCAGCATCCCGTTGGGGATGACAATGGTCTTGTTGTCCACCGTAGTCAGCTTTGTGTAGAAAAGCTGGATTTCCTTGACCGTTCCTTCATTTTTATTATTGTCCTCTACAATATAGTCGCCCACAACAAAGGGCTTCAGTGTCAGGATCAGAACGCCCCCCGCAAAGTTGGAGATCACATCCTGCAGCGCCAGGCTGACAGCCACGCCGGCTGCGGCCAGGATTGCGGTGATGGATGACAGGTTGACGCCAAAGCTTGTCACGATAAGGATGATCAGCACTGTATACAGGCCGTACTTGAGGATGGAATCCGTAAACTGGCTCACTCCCGTGTCCGCGTTGGAACGGGCAAAGGCCTTTGCCGTCAGCCTGCGGACAGCCCTTATGATATATTTTCCGACAATGAGCAAAATGATCGCAAAGAGGACCTTGAACCCAAATCCGATCATATCCGGGATATGATCCTCTATAAACTGGAGCAGCAGATTGACATTCTCCACGGTCTCCTGGGTTGTCTCAGCTATCTCGTCTGTATTCACAGGTATTTCCCTCCTATGCTTATGATGTACACAAGTCTATTCCTTCAGAGCCAGAAACGCGCTCAGGTTCCCTCTGTTCCAGCCGGTCACCCGGTGGGAAAACAGAATCCCGGGATTACAGCAGGTGCAAAGGTTGGTCACGGCAATGTGCTTTGGCAAAAGGCCTGCCCGCAGAAGATTGAGCTCATTGGCCTTCCAGAGGTCAAGCTGGTATTTTCCCTTCTCCTTCTGCTCCTCCCTCTGATAAAACAACTCTCCCCACTCCGTTGCAGGATAGCTCTCCTTGAACCGGCTGATCACATCCTCGCTGACCTCGTAGCAGTCCTGACAGATGGAGGGGCCTACAGCGGCCAGGAGGTCCTCCGGCCGGCTCCCGAATACCTCCTCCATCATTTTCACAGTTACACCGGCCATGTCGCCCACAGTTCCTCTCCAGCCGGAATGGGAAAGGCCCACGACTTTTCTGACCGGGTCCACAAAATAGAGGGGGACACAGTCTGCATAGAAGGTGACCAGGCAAAGCCCGGGCGTCCCGGTGATCATGCCGTCCGTCTCCGGCAGGCTCTTTCCCGCGTCCTCCCCGTTGACAAGAGCCACATTGGTGGTGTGGGTCTGGCAGGTGTAGACCATCTTCTCCGGATCCACACCAATGGCGGAGGCGATCCTCCTTCGGTTCTCCTCCACGGCCTCCGGGACGTCTCCCCTGTGGGTGCTGATATTCATGGAAGCGCAGCCTCCCCGGCTGACTCCCCCCAGCCTGGTGGAAAATCCCTGGTCCACGATCCCCGTCTGCTCCAGAAGGGGAAAGGAGAGATAGGGGACGCCGTCTTTTTCCCTCTCGTCAAATATATGCTTCTCATCCTTGTATTTTAACCCAATTCCCATGTCTTCACTCCTCATAGTCAAAAGCACCCTTTATCAGCGAGATCCTCTCCGGCACGCCGTCAATGCCCACCACGTCAAAGCGGCAGGAGGCGCCTGTCAGATGATGTTCCATCAGATAAAAGAGCGCGCATCTTGAGATGGTCCTCTGCTTTCCGGGCGTCACAGCCTCGGCAGCCCTGCCCTTGCCCGCTGTCTTCCTGTATTTCACCTCGCAGAAGACAAGAAAAGAACCGTCCCGGGCCACGATGTCGACCTCTCCCGCCCGGCATCTGTAATTGTACTGCAAGATCTCATAACCCTGTCTCTCCAGGTAAGCTCCCGCCTTTCTCTCATAGACCGCTCCGGTCTGCCTTCTGTTGTCCTGCTTCTGTCCTGTCATCTGCCTTCTGCCGGCATGCCTGCTCCCATATTTTCCTTACATCAGCTTGGCGTCCCTGTCACTGCACAAAGTGCCGGATAAATGTCCTCCTGTGGATGGGTGTTGGGCCGAGAGCCTTCAGCGCCTCAATGTGGCCCTTCGTGCCATACCCCTTGTTGGAGGCAAGATCATACTCCGGAAAGACCCGGTCATACTCCCGCATCAGCCTGTCCCTGGTGACCTTTGCAATGATGCTGGCCGCCGCGATGGAGACGCTCTTTGCATCTCCCTTGACAATGGACACCTGCTGAATGTCTATTCCCGGTATGGTGACCGCGTCGTTTAACAGGATATCCGGCTGCACCTCCAGCTGTCCCACTGCCAGCCGCATAGCCTCGTAGGTCGCTTGGAGGATATTGATCTCATCGATCCGCTCCGGCCCCACGATCCCCACGCCCACGGCCAGGGCACGCTCCATGATCTCGTCGTAGAGCAGCTCCCGCCTCTTCTCAGACAGCTTCTTGGAGTCATTTACATACAAAATCTGCTCATCCTTCGGAAGGATGACAGCTCCCGCCACCACCGGACCTGCCAGCGGGCCCCGGCCTGCCTCGTCGATTCCGCAGATGGCCCCGCAGGCGGCGTACTCTCTCTCGTACACGCGCATGGCCTCCAGGCGGGCCAGCTCCTTTTTCAGCTTCTCTTCCTGTCTTCTCTTCTTTTCTTCTTCCCGCTTATTCATGTTGGATAAATCCTATCTTGTCAATTGGATAGATGCGCACCCAGGCCCGTCCCAGAAGATCGCTCCTGTTGAGCACTCCCACACTGGGGTCACGGCTGTCAGAACTGTGGTTCCGGTTGTCCCCCAGCACAAAGTACTCGTCCTCTCCCAGGGTAATGGGCTGATCTGCAAGCTGTCCGCTCTCCATGGGCTCCGCCCCGTAGATATCGCTCTCCAGCAGTTCCCCGTTGATATAGACGTAGCCGTCGATAATCTGGATCGTCTCGCCGGGCATACCGATGATCCTCTTGATATAGTAGGTATCCTCCGCATATTTATAAGGGAATACTATGATATCGTATCTCTGGGGATCCCGAAACCGGTAGGAGATCTTATCCACGATCAGGTTGTCGCCGTCGCTCAATGTGGGCTCCATAGACTGTCCGCTGACCATGGTCCTCTGTCCCACATAGGTGATGATCAGATAGCTCAGTCCTATAATGATCAGTATATAGATAAGCCATCCCAAAAGTTCCCGGAATATGCCGTGTTCTTTCTTTCGTCTGCGTCTTGCCATTTTCTATTCATCCTGCCTTTTTTTACTATCAAATAAAATTCTATCATATCTGATCCGGATATTCCAGTGTCAGCCTGCCCAGCCTGCCGTCCCGGAAATCATCCAGGAGCAGGGCCGACGCTTTCTCCAGATCCAGCTCATTGCCCCGCACAAGGCAGTGGCGACTCCTTGCTATCCCCTCCAGAACAGCGTAGACATCCCCCTTCTCGCAGGTCTCATACTTCTCCGCCAGAACGCCAGGGTAATGCTGCTGCATGAATTTCACAAACTCCGCGGCAAGCTCTGTCCTTTGCAGAATCTCATCCTTGATGGAGCCGATAAAGGCCAGCTTCATTCCCACAGACTGGTCCTCGAACTTCGGCCAGAGAATACCCGGTGTATCCAGAAGCTCCACATTCTTGTTGAGCCGTATCCACTGCTTACCCTTTGTCACGCCGGGCTTGTTACCCGTCTTGGCGCAGGCCTTCCCGGCCAGGGCGTTGATAAAGGTGGATTTGCCCACATTGGGAATTCCCACCACCATAGCTCGCACCGGCCTGTTCAGGATCCCTCTCTTCCGGTCTCTCTCGATCTTCTCCCAGCAGGCCTCCTGGATGACAGCGTGGATGCTCTTCACTCCCCCTCCCTTTTTGGAGTTGACCTTGACACAGGAAAAGCCCTTTCCCCGGAAATACTCCATCCAGGCGTCATTCCATCTTTCCTCCGCCAGATCCGCCTTGTTCAGAAGAATCAGTCCGGCCTTGTTCTTCCCCAGCTCGTCGATATCCGGGTTCCGACTGCTCACCGGGATCCGGGCGTCTGTCAGCTCGATCACCAGATCGATCAGCTTTATATTTTCCTGTATCATCCGCCTGGCCTTTGTCATATGGCCGGGATACCACTGAAAATGCATGTGTTTCCTCCTTAATTAAAACGATGATTGAAAACCTATGCTCTTTAAAATTGTGACCTCAGGAGCGCACAAACCCAAAATTCTCCCAGGGCGAGATGACAAACCAGACCTTTCCATATATATAGGAACGCTTCACATTTCCCACATCCGCCGTACGGCTGTCCTCGCTGTTCTCCCTGTCATCTCCCAGCACAAAGTACTCATTTCCCTCCAGTTCGATCTCCTCCGCCGCGATGCCGGGATCCGTAATCTCGCTGACTCCGTAGTCCTCCTCAAGTTTCTCTCCGTCAATGTAAATCTCGCCATCCAAGATCTGCACCGTCTCGCCGGGGAGACCGATGATCCGCTTGATATAGTAGTAGGAATTCTCATTTCCCTTGGGCTTAAATACAATAATGTCTCCCCTTTTGGGCGCTGTGGCGTCATACACGATCCGGTTTACAAGCGTTACGTCCCCGTTGTTCAGGATGGGGCTCATGGAGTCTCCCACCACGGCCACTCTCTGCCCGAAATACCACACAAATACAAAGGCAAACAGACACACAATGGCGATCTTGCCTGCCCACACAGCCACCGGCTTCAGCATCTCTATGCGAAATTTGTTTCTTCTGCGCCGTCGTCTTCTGAATTTTAATCCTCTCATAATTCTTTCCCTGTCAGGATGCCCTGTATAGCATAAAAGGGACAAGATACTGTATGTATTTGTCCCTTCCTCTTTGTTTTCTTATTTTACTAACTCTTTTACCTTGGCTGCCTTTCCTACGCGGTCTCTTAAGTAGTTCAGTTTTGCACGTCTCACTTTACCTCTGCGGACAACTTCAACCTTCTCTACATTAGGAGAGTGAAGCGGCCATGTCTTCTCAACACCTACTCCGTTGGAATTCTTTCTCACGGTAAATGTTGCTCTTGTGCCTCCGCCTTGTTTTTTCAGGACTGTTCCCTCAAAAACCTGGATTCTTTCACGGTTTCCTTCTTTGATCTTTCCGTAAACCCTTACGGTGTCGCCTACTCTGAACTCAGGCGCATTCTCTTTAAGCTGCTCAGCTTCAATGTTCTTAATGATATCGTTCATCGTGTGACCTCCTTGTTATTCGGACGTTCTTAATACATTTTTCTATTTCCGCCTCAGTGCGGAAGCGTATCAGAGGACCATCTCTATCTTCTCACAGCGTATTTTATCATAGCATATGCACGGGAGAATTGCAAGAAAAATTTCCACCGTTTCACACTCTTTTACTTAGAACGGGCCGTAGCCGATGCCGTGGGCTATCATGATGAGGATGAAAGCGCTCACAACAAACGACAGATAAATCTTCCAGCAGAACCTGATCCAGGAGCCGTAGTCCACGCCGCACATGGACAGCTGGACAAGGGAGCTTCCCGGCCAGAAGCTGTTGGTGATACCGTCGCCGTACTGGTAAGTGAGCACCAGCACCTGCTGATTGATGTCCAGGATCTTTCCAAGAGGCTGCAGGATGGGCATGATGATGACCGCCTTTCCGCTTCCGGATACGACCAGGAAGTTAAACAGTGTCACAAACACGAATACAATCAGCAGCGCCAGGATCGCACTCTTATTCTGAAGGAATTCCGCCATGGCATGTACGATGGTGTCCATGATGCAGGCCTGGTTCATAAGCACCACCACAGACTGGGCCAGCCCCACCGCAAAGGCCGCCGCGAAGACTCTGGCAGCTCCTTTACAGAAGAGCTGACAGGCCTCGCTGGGGCCGAACCGGAAGATCGCGGTCAGCACAATGCCGAACATCACATACAGAGCCGCGATCTGGGCAAAGGACCACTCCAGCCTGATGCAGCCGTAGCCCTGGATGACAATGACAGCGAGAAACGCCAGAAGACCAAGGACTTTCCTTCCTGTCATCTCCTCTGTGTGAATGACCTGCTCTTCCGCCTTCTGATTCATGTACTCCTCACGCACAATGCTTTTTGCCGGATCCTTCCTTATTTTCCGGCAGTAATTGTAGAGTCCCACAAGGCCGATCAAGTAAAACACCGCCAGACCCACTGCCCGGTAGCCGAGTCCGGAGAACATGGGAAGTCCCACGATCTGCTGGGAGACGCCGGTCGTAAACATGTTCATGAGTCCGGAGGTAAATCCCACTGTACTTCCCACGATGGCCAGCCCGGTTCCAACGATCCTGTCATATCCCAGAGCAAATCCGATGCTCACTGCCAACGGGTAGAAGGGGTAGGCAGCCTCCCCGTAGCCCAGGACGCCGAAAATGACAAAAATCGTATAAAAAATCCATACAACAGCGAATTCCCTGCCCTTTGTCCGTTTCAGGATAGCGCCGATCCCGGCTCCAAAGGCTCCGCTGACCTCCAGAAGATAGATCACGCCGGAGCTGATGAACAGGGTGCCCATGATGGTAGCTCCGTTGACAAAGCCGTTGTACACCGCCTCAAAATAGTCCATAAATGTGATAGGATCTTCATTTTCCACATACTGGAACGTGTCCGGATCCACCACGGAGATGCCCGTCGCCTCGTCCGTGATCCGCTCATAGCTTCCGCTTGGGATGATGTAAGACAGAGCCACCACAAACAGCAGGATGAGCAGCAGGATGATAAATACGTGGGGCATATGGAACCCTTTGCTCCTAGATGTTTTCTTGTCCATTTTCTTCACTCTCTTTCTCTTTATACTATTCGTTTTCTATTTCCGGAAATCCAGCCATGAGATGGCTGTGTAGGCGTGAAGGGCAGCCCCCAGAGGGAGCACATCCTCGTCCAGCACCATATGAGGATTGTGGAGAGGTGCATTTCCCGGCTGTCCGGCCCCGATAAAGGCGAACATGCCCGGCACCTCCTTTGTGATGTATCCAAAGTCCTCCGTTCCGGTCATGGGCGGGATCTGACTGACATTCTCTCTTCCAAGGAGCTCCTCCGCAAAGGGGACAAGCTCCCTGCACAGCTCCTCATCGCTGTAGGTGCAGGGCGTGTGGAATACGAGCATGTCATAGTCCCCTCTCCAGGCTTTCACATAGTGATCGACAAGCTCCGGGATGCGTTTTGTCAGGCGCTCCGCCGCCTGTACGTCCAGGGTCCGCACGCCGATGTGAAGTTCTGCCTCGTTGGGGATGATGTTGACGGCGGTGCCCCCCTTCGCCACGCCACAGGTCAGGGCCACTGCAGCCGCCGGATCTGCTTCCCTCGTGACCAGTAGATTGACCGCCTGGTAGATCTGATTCATGATCATCAGCGGGTCAATACACAGCTGCGGCTGAGAGCTGTGCCCGCCGCTGCCCTTGATCTTCACAATAAAGGTGTCCAGGGAAGCGGAGTTGACACCCGCCGCATACCCCAGCTCCCCGGTCTTGGTGACAGACTGGACGTGGATGCCGAAGGCCGCGTCCACCTTCGGGTTTTCCAGAAGGCCGTTCTCCACCAGGACTCTTGCCCCGGCTCCTGTCTCCTCGCCGGGCTGGAACACCAGCTTGACCGTGCCTTTTAAGGAATCCTCTCTCTCCTTCAGGATCCGGGCTGCCCCCAGGAGCATGGCGACGTGGCTGTCATGGCCGCACATGTGTCCCCGGCCGTTCTCAGACTTAAAATCCAGGTCATTGTCCTCCCGTATGGGAAGGGCGTCCATGTCCGCCCGCAGCAGGATACAAGGGCTTCCATGTCCGATGACAGCCGTGATCCCCACTGCTCGTTCCATCCGGGGAAATCCCGCCTCCACAAAGTCCTTTGTCACCTTCTCAGGGAGATCTCCGCCGCAGTTCTTCCACGGTATTCCCATCTCATCCAGACGTTTCCTGATGTAGTCCGCTGTCCTTGGCAGGTCCATTCCGATCTCCGGTATCTGATGAAGATACCTCCTGTCTGCCGTGATCTGCCCGCAAAGCTCCTCTGCTCTCTTTTTAATCTCGGCCGCTGTTGTGCCCATGATACTCTCTCACCTGTCTTTCCTGAGATCAATGACTAAGGGCCTGTAAAGGCGCCGAGCGTCCGCAAAAAGAAAAGAGTCCCTCTGACGGAACTCTTCGAACCGACAACTGCCCATAACACTCCATTGCGCATTGTCTCCATATGATGTAATAGTTGACGAAATTATATAATTATAATAGCACTTCCCACTGCCTTTCGCAACTATTTTTCGGGATTTTCCCACAATTTTCGCCTCGGAGCCGCGAATTCCCTTAATCCCTCTTTTCTCCAGAAATATCTTTCTTCTCCAGGATTTCCTCCGCCAGCCGTCTCTCCGCTTCCGTCAGTTCCGCCTTTGCAAGGAGATCCGGACGCCTCCTGGCTGTGCGGATGACAGACTGCTCCCGCCGCCACTTCTCGATATTGGCGTGGTGGCCTGACAGAAGGATGGGCGGCACCTGCTTGTCGTGCCACACCTCCGGGCGGGAATACTGGGGATACTCCAGAAGGTTGTCCTGAAAGCTTTCAAATTCCGCAGACACATCATTGTGGAGGACTCCCGGTACAAGGCGGGAGATGGTGTCCACCATGACCATAGCAGGCAGCTCCCCGCCGGTGAGCACATAATCCCCGATGGAGACATAGTCTGTCACAATCTCCTCCAGCACTCTTTCGTCGATGCCCTCATAGTGGCCGCAGAGAAGCACCAGATCCTCCTCCCGGGCCAGCTCCTTGGCCATTCCCTGATTGAAGGTCTGCCCCTGGGGGGAGAGATAGATGACCCTTGTCTTCCTTCCGTTCCGGACAAAGTCCCCTTTCCGCCTCTCAATCTGTTCCTCTATCGCCTGATATGCCAGGTACACCGGCTCCGCCTGCATCAGCATGCCGGCACCGCCGCCGTAGGGATAGTCGTCCACGCTGTTGTGTTTGTTGAAGGCATAGTCCCTGATATTGACAGTCTCTATGGAGAGGAGGCCGTTTGCAATGGCCCGGCCCGTGATGCTGGTGCCAAGACCGGACATGACCATGTCCGGAAAAAGCGTCATAATATGAAAATGCATCATGGCAGAAGTCCCTCCATCAGATGAATGTGCATCTCGTTTTTTACCGTATCCACGTTAAGGATACACTGGCGGATGGCCGGGATAAGGACCTCCCCGTGGCGATCAGAGTCGATGATATACACATCGTTGGCGCCGGTCTCCAACACGTCCCTGAGGACGCCGAAATGCTCCGCCGGCTCGTCTGTGTAGACGTCCATGCCGATCATATCGCCGATATAGTACTCGTCCTCTCCCAGGGGGGATGCGTCCTCCCTGTCGATCAGGAGACTGTTTCCCTTGTATTTTTCTATGTCGTTTATGCTGTCGATCCCCCTGAATTTCAGTATGGCGAACTGCTTGAAAAATTTCACATGTTCGATCTCCAGCGGAATCTGTTCCTTTCCTGTGTCAAGATATACTTTTTTCAGCTCTCTGAAATACTGTGCGTCGTCTGTGGTGGGGAACACCTTCACCTCGCCCCGGATACCGTGAGTGGAGGTGATGACAGCTGCCTGCAGTTGTTTTTCCATTTTCCTTCTCCTGTTTTTTCTCTCGTCGATGGCTAAAACGATCATTTAAATCAAAGCGGGTTCAGGAAGATTCCGACAAACTGTCTTTTTCGTCCCTTCCTGGACCCGTTCTTTTCTTAGTCAGCAATATCTACTACCACTTTTTTATCTTCTTTTGAGGCTGTTGCTTTCACGACAGTGCGGATTGCCTTGGCAATACGTCCCTGCTTGCCGATGACTTTCCCCATATCTGAGTCAGCCACCTTCACTTCCACGATGGTTGTACGGCCTTCTTCTTTCTCTGTCACAACAACGCTCTCGGGATCATCTACAAGTGCCTTGACGATGACTTCCACTAATTCTTTCATACTGCGCACCTCCCGGAATTATTTTTCAATGCCTGCTGCCTTGAAAATCTTTCCTACTACCTCTGTCGGCTGTGCACCGTTGTTCAGCCATCTTTTAGCGGCCTCCTCGTCTACTTTGAAGACGCTGGGATCCTGATTCGGATCATAAGTGCCGATTTCTTCGATGAATCTGCCATCTCTTGGGGATCTGGAGTCAGCTACAACAATTCTATAGAAAGGAGCCTTCTTCTGTCCCATTCTCTTTAATCTGATCTTTACTGCCACTTTGTTTCACCTCCACATATTTTTTATCTATATGGCACATGCGCTGTCCGCACACGTGCTGGTTAAAAAGGTACTCTGAATTTTCCCTTTTTACCACCTTTTCCGAACATCTTCATCATCTTTTTCATCTCATTGAACTGCTTTACCATGCGGTTCACCTCGCTGATATCCACGCCCGCGCCTTTTGCGATGCGGTGCTTCCTTGAAGGATTCAGAAGATCCGGGTCACGGCGCTCTGCCGGGGTCATGGAATATATCATGGCCTCCATCCGCGCCATCTTTCTCTCGGCCTCCTCGGCCTGGCTGTCATCTAACTGCATGCCCTTTTTCCCTCCGAGGCCGCCCATGGCGCCCATGCCGGGGAGCATGCTCATGATACCGGAGAGCCCGCCCATCTTTTTCATCTGTTTTGTGCTCTCCAGAAAGTCGTCGAAATCGAACTGGTTCTTCTTCATCTTGCGGGTCATCTCTTTGGCCTTCTCCTCATCGATCTCGGCGCCTGCCTTCTCGATAAGAGTCAGCACATCACCCATGCCAAGGATACGGGAGGCCATGCGGTCCGGATAGAACTGCTCCAGATCTGACAGTTTCTCTCCCATACCTACGTAGAGGATCGGCTTGCCGGTCACTGCCTTGACAGACAGAGCCGCACCGCCTCTCGTGTCACCGTCCAGCTTTGTGATGATGACGCCGTCGATGCCGATCTTCTGGTTGAATTCCTCTGCCACATTGACCGCATCCTGACCGGTCATGGCGTCGATCACCATGATCGTCTGATGTACCTCCACAGTCTCCTTGATCTCCTGGAGCTCTGCCATCATGTCCTCATCAATGTGAAGACGGCCCGCCGTATCCAGGATTACGAGATTGTTGCCGTTCTTGCGGGCGTGCTCCAAGGCCGCTCCGGCGATATCCGCCGGCCTGTGGCTGTCACCCATGGAAAAAACTTCCACTCCCTGCTTCTCTCCGTTCACCTGGAGCTGTTTGATCGCTGCCGGGCGGTATACGTCGCAGGCCACAAGAAGGGGCTTTTTCCCTTTTAATTTATATTTTCCCGCCAGTTTTGCGGTGGTAGTTGTCTTACCTGCACCCTGGAGACCTGCCATCATGATGACTGTGATGGCGCTTCCGGGCTGAAGCTTTATCTCTGTGGTCTCAGAGCCCATGAGAGCAATGATCTCCTCGTTCACTATCTTGATGACCATCTGCCCCGGGTTCAGTCCGTTCATCACATCCCGCCCGATGGCCCTCTCCTGCACATTCTTAATGAAGCCTTTCACGACCTTGAAGTTGACGTCGGCGGCCAGGAGAGCCCTCTTGATCTCCTTCATCGCCTCTTTGACATCGTCCTCTGTCAGCCGGCCCTTGCTCCGCAGGTTCTTGAACACATTCTGAAGTTTTTCTGTCAGACTGTCAAAAGCCATTCTCCAACTCCTCTTTGCTGCTCTGTCACAAACTACAATTCGTCTAGGATCTCTCTTGCTATCTTTCTGATCTCCCGGGCAAGCTGGCTGTCGTCCTCCGGGTCGTACCGGTCAAGCACCTGGTCGATCCGGTGTACCTTCTCCCTGATGGCCAGGAATTTCTCCACCAGATGAAGCTTGTCTTCATACCCCTGGAGCGTCTTGTCGCAGCGCTTTACCAGGTCGTGGACTCCCTGCCTGCTGATTCCCGCCGTCTGGGCAATCTCGCCAAGGGACAGATCCTCCAGCACAGACTGCTCGTAGATCTCTTTCTGGTGACTGGTCAGAAGCTCTCCGTAAAAATCATATAGCAATGTCTGCTTTAAAAAATCATCCATCTCAAATCACCTGTGTTATCATATACCAAAGTCTTTCTTCTGTCAAGCATTTTTTCTTGACACCCTTTAAAATTTCTTTTTTCACACATCACAGCGCAAAGCATATGATGGACTGTAAACAAAATATGTTGGAGGCGGTCACATGAACGATTTATCATCGAACTGCGGATGCGGATCACAGTCTGTAGTGTTTCCGCAACTCCCGCCTTTTTTCTGCGTTCTTCCACTCTTCCCTCTCTTCCTCTGTCTCCAGCTCCAGGCGGGGCACTCTGATCGGGTGATCATTTTCATCCAGAGCCACCATAGTGAAGTAGGCTCTGTTGATCAGCCTCCTGTTCCGGTCCAGGTCCTCCACACAGGAATCCACCTTCACCTCCATGGATGTATTTCCCACGTGGGTTACCTTTCCGGTGATGACGACCACATCCTTCTGATAGGCACCCCGCAGAAAGCTCAGGTTATCCACGGAAGCGGTGATCACATTTTTCCTCGTGTGGCGCTTGGCTACAAGGCCTGCCAGCTCATCCATCCACTGCATGAGCACGCCTCCGAAAAGACGCCCCGCCGCGTTCAGATGGTTAGGCCTCACCATGTGCACTGTCTCTGATATGGACTCCGATACTTTTCTGCTCTCTGTCATTTTGCAATCTCTCCTGTCTGTCATTTGTTTGTTCACTGGACAGTATATCAGATAATCTGCTATACTAAAACTGGTTTTAGATTTTTGTGATTTCAGGTTATACGAGGAGGAAGACCATGCGCAATATCAAGCTCACCATAGAATATGACGGCAGCCGATACCAGGGCTGGGTCCGTCTCGGAAAAAACGAGTCCACAAACACCATCTCCAACAAGATCCTGGAGGTCATCCGGAAGATGACGGGGGAGGACGTAGAGCTCTTCTGCGGCGCCCGCACGGAGGTGGGCGTCCACGCCTACGGCCAGACAGCCAGCTTCAAGACGAACACGGACATGAAGGACTATGAGATCCAGCACTATCTGAACCGATATCTTCCCATGGATATCGCCATCATATCCGTGGAGGACATGCCTGAGCGCTTCCACGCCCAGCTGAACGCAAAGTCAAAGATCTACATCTACCGCGCTACCATCAGCGACGTGCCCAGCGTGTTTGACTTCAAGTACACCTTCCACTGCTTCCGCAGACCGGACATGGACGCCATGAAGGAGGCCGCGCAGCTTCTCCTTGGAAAGCACGACTTTAAAAATTTCTCCACCGTAAAGCATAACAAGTCTACGGAGAGGGAGATGTACCGGATCGATATCTACGACGACGGGGAGGAGATGCAGATTTCCATGCACGCCGACGATTTCCTGCACAACATGCAGCGGACCATTGCGGGCACCCTTCTGGACATTGGCCTCGGGACGAGAAAGCCGAAGGATATCACTGCTATCTTTGCCGGTGAGCAGGCGGCCAGCGCCTCCTGCGATCCCAAGGGGATGTATCTGCAGGAGGTCCTCTACGACTAAAATAAGGAAAACAAAACCGCTGCAGGGCAGTCCTTTTTCTGCCTCACATCTGAGTCGCATAATATCCAAGCATACTGGTCATAAGATAGATATTGTCCCCCTGCAGTTTTTCCGGATCTCTTCGTTATTTATTTGACAGCTTTGCCGTCTGTCAACGTATCCGCCGCCTCTCCGAAGGCATCCCGCTTCTTCATCTTCTCCACCGAGTCCTGGCCCACCCGCTCCCGCAGCGCCGCCATCCAGGGGATATCTTTTGTCTCCTTCTGCCCGTAGGTGAGCTGCAGCTCGTACTCCAGGGGCAGCCAGGTGGAGAGGTCCGCCTCGCTGTGCTCTATCAGAGCCTCCAGCTTGTCCATGGCGTTCACAAGCCGGGCCTCCGGCGTCTTCTTCTCCCGAACCTCCCGAAAGATATCCCGCAGCTCCTCCTGCCGGGGCCGCGGCAAAAGGCGCGCGATCTCCTCCTGCGCCTCTCCTTCTGTCTTTTCATCTTCTCCTGTCTTTTCAAAGGCGGGAATGTCTCCTGTGATCGCCTCCCCCATATCGTGGAAGAGGGACAGCTCCATGACTCGGTTCATGTCAAGCTCCGGGAACTCATCTCTCACAAGCCAGGCAAACACCAGCAGGCGGTACACGTGCTCCGCCACGCTCTCATGACGCCCGCTGCTTGTCCAGGAATGTCGGGTATTGCATTTCAGCTTCTCCGCCAGTCCCAGAAAAGTAAGGAATGTATCGTGATCCATCATTTCGTCCTGTCCTTTTACTTTAACCCTCCAGTATCTTCACATAGAAGGTTCTGTTCCTTGGTCCATCAAAGTCGCAGAAATAGAGATCTTGCCAGAACCCCAGGAGCAGCTCCCCACCGCTCAGGATCATGGTCTGGGAGGGACCAAAGAGAGTGGTCTTCATGTGGGCGTGGGAGTTGCCCTCCGCATGGCGATAGTGATCCGTCTTCGTGGGGAAGGCCTTCTCAAAGCCCTGGAGCATGTCCCGGACCACATCCGGGTCCGCATTCTCGTTGATGGTAAAACCGGCTGTCGTGTGGGGCGAGAAGACCACCACGATACCATCCTTTGCGCCGCTCTTTTCAATATCCTCTCTCACCATGTCCGTCACCTTGGTCATCTGCTGGACGCCCCTTGTGGAAATGTGATGTTCAAACAAATGCATCCCTTTGTCCTCCTTCTATTTCTCCAGAAATCTCATGAGCTCGTCGTACTCTTTTCTCATCAGTTTGTAGCCGTGCTCATAAAAATGCATCAGCGTGTCATAGTCCTTCTCCAGCCTAGACACCGTGGGGATGAGAGGACGCAGGACAAAGATCTTCCCCTCCAATTCAAGCTGCTCTATGAGCTTTATGGTTCTGTTGTACACAATGCTCCTGTTCACAATGGTGCGGATCAGGTTCGGATACTTTTTGTAGGCTCTCCTATAGAGCTGCACTGTGGCCCTTGACGGCATCTTTCTGCGGTAGCCCGGATTTCTCGTCAGCACGACGATGGATTTGCCGTTTCCGATCTCCATGGCCCTCCGAATAGGAATGGAGTCCGCCAGTCCGCCGTCCAGGTAGGGGATGCCGTCCACATTGACCATGGGGCAGATCAGGGGCATGCTGCAGGACGCCCGGCAGATCTTTGTGAGCCTGTGCCTGTCCGAGTCCTCGGTCATGTACTCAGCCCTTCCTGTCACACAGTTGGTGGTCACGATCTCGCACTCTATGTCCGAGGCAAAATACGTATCATAGTCAAAGGGGAAAATTTCATTGGGATACCGGTCAAAGACCATGTCCATATCTATCAGGCTTTTCTTTTTGATGGATTTTCGGAAACCGTAGTAATAATTATATTCCTTCTCCTTGTGGATCATGCAGTCTCTCGTCCTTCCGGGCTGCTTTGACACATAGTCCACCGCATTGCAGCACCCCGCTGAGACGCCGATGACATAAGATGTGTAGAAATCCTTCTCCATCAGATAATCCAGAGCCCCCGAGGTAAACACGCCTCTGGTCGCTCCGCTTTCCAGTACCAATGTTGCTTTAACCATATTGTCCGCCTCCTTTTCAATTTATATTATAAACACATTTCCCACA